>JAGOHE010000137.1 GCA_017996315.1 Kiritimatiellia bacterium
CTGGCGCGCGGTGGAAAAACTTTTTGTGTGGCGTCCCGGAGCCTGAGTTTTTATTTTCCGGACAGTACTTTCAGGAAGGTGGCTGACATGATCGCGAACCGCAACGAACCCAAACCCCGAACCTTGAGCCCTATGGACGCACTGACACCGGAAGCCATTCGCGAGCGGTTTCTCGCGCACATCCGGTATACGTGCTACAAGGACTGGCGCACCTCGACCGACTACGACAAGTACGTTGCCCTGTGCTATGTCGCGCGCGACCTGGCCGCGACTCCAATGATCGCCACCCAGCGCGAATATCTCAAACAGGATGTAAAGCGGGTCTATTACCTGTCGATGGAGTTCCTCGTTGGCCAGTTGCTGCGCAGCAATCTCATCGCGATGGGGGCGTATGAGGCGGCGACGGAGGCGATGCGTTCCGTGGGGCTGAACATGGATCATCTCTGCGAGATCGAGCCCGACGCGGGTCTGGGCAACGGCGGCCTGGGGCGTTTGGCCGCGTGCTTTATGGAATCCATGGCGTGTCTACAGCTCCCGGGTTACGGCTATGGCATCCGGTACGAGCACGGCATGTTCCAGCAGGAATTCGACGACGGCTGGCAGGTGGAGAAGCCGGATGACTGGCTGAAGTATGGCACCCCGTGGGAACTGGTGCGTCCGGAATACACGGTCCCGGTGCTGATCTACGGACGCGTGAAGCAGACCCGCGGTCCGGGCGGAAAACATCGTCCCGCGTGGGTGGACTGGCAGATGATCGAAGGCGTGCCGCACGACTACGGCGTGTACGGGCACGAAAACCACACGGTCAACATTCTGCGCTTGTGGGCGTCGCGCGCGTCGGAGGGTTTTCGGTTGGATGTGTTCAATCGCGGCGAGTATGTCAAGGCCGTGGAGAGCGAGAACTGGGCGGAAACCGTGTCCAAGGTGCTGTATCCCTCCGACAGCATTTATGCCGGCAAGGAGCTGCGGCTGATCCAGGAGTACTTCCTCGTCACCTGCTCCATTCGCGACCTGATCCGGCGATACCTCAAGAACCACTCCGACTGGAGCCATTTTCCCAAGAAGAACGCCATTCACATGAACGACACCCACCCCGCGCTGGCGGTGGCGGAATTGATGCGTTACTTCCTCGACGAGGCGGGCCTGCCCTGGGACACCGCGTGGGATCTGACGACGCAGTCGTGCGCCTATACGAACCACACGCTCCTGCCCGAGGCGCTCGAGCGATGGCCGGTGGAGATGCTTGACCGGGTCCTGCCCCGTCATCTTCAGGTGATCTACGACATCAACACCCGGGTGCTGCAGAAGGTGGAAGCCCGATTCCCCGGCGACTTTGAAAAAGTTCGGAACATTTCCCTGATCGAGGAGGGGGAGCACAAGCAGGTGCGGATGACGAACCTCGCCGTGGCCGGCAGCCATTCGGTCAACGGCGTATCCGCGCTGCATTCCGAGTTGCTCAAGACCCGCCTGCTCCCGGATTTTGTCGCGATGTGGCCCGATCGGTTCAACAACAAGACCAACGGCATTACCCACCGCCGCTGGCTGCTGCAGGCCAATCCCGGCCTGGCCGCGCTGGCGACGGAGTGCGTGGGCGAAGGATGGGTCGGGGATCTCGACCGGCTCCGCGGTCTGGAGCGGTTTGTGGATGACGCCTCATTCCAGGAAAAATTCCGGAGCATCAAACGCTCGAACAAGGTTCGCCTGGCAGCGGTGATCCGCAAACTTACCGGCGAGCGGGTAAATCCTGATTCGCTGTTCGATGTCCAGGTCAAGCGGCTGCACGAGTACAAGCGCCAGCTGCTGAATCTCATGCATATCATTACGCTGTATCACCGCGTGAAGCAGGATCCCGACCGCGACCTCGTGCCGCGAACGTTCATTTTCGGAGCCAAGGCTGCGCCGAGCTACCACATCGCCAAGCGGATCATCAAGCTGGCGACCACGCTGGGGCGAGCGCTGAACAACGATCCGGACGTGGACGGCCGGCTGAAGGTTGTGTTCATCCCGGATTACCGCGTTTCGCTCGCCGAGCAGATCATCCCCGCGGCGGATCTTTCCGAGCAGATTTCCACCGCCGGCATGGAGGCGTCGGGCACCGGCAACATGAAGCTCGCCCTCAACGGCGCGCTCACCATGGGCACGTGGGACGGCGCGAACATCGAGATTGCCGAGGCTGTGGGGCGGGATCACGTGTTTATCTTCGGGCATCTGGCCGAGGAACTCGAAGCACTGCGCCGGTCGGGCACCTACACGCCGGCGCAATGGATCGACGGCGACGGTGAATTGCGCGCGGTGGCGGACGCGCTGCGTACGAACGAGTGGGACGCCGGCCATCCGGACCTGTTCGCCGATCTGCACCGCGCCATTGCGGAACAGGACCCCTTCTTTCATGTGGCGGATTACCGAAAATACATCGAGGCGCAGGATCGAGCTTCGGCGGCGTATCAGGATATTCCGTCTTGGACGCGGTCCGCCGCGCTCAACGTGGCCCGGATGGGCCCGTTCTCGAGCGACCGGACCATTCGCCAGTATGCCGAGGATATCTGGGGGGCGACCCCGGCGCCGGTGACCCTCTCGGATGAGAACGGCGGGGCGTATCCCCCGCCGGTCGAATGAGCGGACGATCTCCAGAGCGCTTCCGGGGATATGCGTGGGTCACGCTGGCCGTGCTGCTGTTCAGCACGATCGAGGTTACCGCCAAGTTCGCGCAGCCGGGGGTGCCGCCGTTCCGGCTCGGATTCTTCCGATTCTTCATCGCGGGCCTGCTGTTGCTGCCTTTTGCCCTGCGGGACATGAGGGCGCGGGGCTTGCGCATGAACGGACGCGATCTGGGGCGTCTGGCCGGGTTGTCCATCGTGGGCGTGGTGATCCTGAGCATCTGCTTCCATCTGGGGGTGCAATGGGTTCCAGCGCATCAGGCGGCCATCCTATTCAGCGGAAATCCGGTTTTTGTCGCCGTGTTGGCCCCGGCGCTTCTGGGGGAGCGCATGGATGCCCGCGGATGGCTGGCGCTGGCGCTGGGAGCGTTGGGCGTGGGGTGTTTGCTGATGACGGGCGGACAGGGGGAAAACGCGGCGGTCCGACCGGCGGATGAATGGAAAGGCGTCGGATTTACCCTGTGCGCCATGTTGTCCTTCGCGTTCTATACCGTGCTATCCAAGCGCGTGGTTCCGCGCCATGGAATTCTGGGCATGACCTCAGTGGTGTCATTGACCGGCAGTCTCCTGCTGCTGCCGTTGGCCTGGGCCCGGGAAGGCTTTCCATTCCAGCCGATGACGCCGGTGGAAGCCGGCGCGGTCGCCTGGTTGGCCGTGATGACCACGGCGGTTGCCTATGTCCTGTATTTCAGCGGAATTAACCGCGTGCCCGCCGCGCGCGGGGCGATGCTGTTTTTTCTCAAGCCGATTACCGCGATGCTGCTGGCGTGGGGTATGCTCGCGGAACAACCCGGCGCTCTGGCCATCATCGGCGCAGTTTTCATTCTGGCGGGAACCGGGACCGCACTGCTGCGGACCACGAGGGCGTGAGCCCGATCCGCATTAGCGGGACCTCGGACCCTGCGTTCATGCGCCCCCCCCAAAGAAAAACGCCGCGCCGGAAACCGGCGCGGCGTTCAGCATATCCAATTAAATTAGTAGCGAGGCCCCTCCCGGCGAGGTGGACGGTCTTCACGAGGACCCGCTTCGTTCACCTTTACGGCGCGACCTTTGATCTGGCTGTCATTCAGTGCCTGAATGGCCTTTTGGGCCTCTTCACGGTTCGGCATCTCAACGAAACCGAATCCGCGAGACTTGCCGGTCATGCGGTCGACGATCACATTCGCGCTCGACACCGTGCCGAACGCTTCAAACGCCTGCCGCAGATCCTCATCCGCCGCTTGGTAGGAGAGGTTACCGACGAATATGTTCATCCTATACTTCCTGTCTGTTGTTCTATGGCCGCACGAACTTCACGATGTTCCTTCACCGGCGGCCCCTGTGTCGGAACAAACGAACGCGCAAATAGTCTCATGCCGCGGTCTTGTTGGCAAGCAGAAACTGGCCGATAAATCCCGTGCCCCTGCTGACGCGGCCATCGGGGTGTCCGACGATATCCGCGAGAACCATCAGCGCTGGCGGGAACGAGCGCATTCATCCGGTCACAGAAGCGGTGCGGCGCTTGGCCCTCGAGCCTCTATCCTGGGGAGCTCCGGGCGTTATCCAAACCCCCGCAGGGCTGTCAGCCCGGTTCGGTGGAACAGAGCGATGGTTCGCCTAAGCGCCACCTCGCAGAATGCACTTCAGCTGAAAAATGTTCTTATCGGTCACGTCTTGAGATCGGGTGACCGCTCGTTATACTTGTCCCGGAGGTACGTCATGAAAAAAATCATTCGCGCGCTGCTCTGGATCGTGCTGGTGGTGGTGCTGGCCGTGGTGGTGACGGTGGTCTTTTTCGGTGGGCCGATGATTCGATCGGCCGTCAATACCGCCGGCCCGAAGCTGTTGGGTGTGCCGGTCACTCTCGCCGACGCAAAATTTTCGCCCCTGCAGGGACAATTGGTCCTGGATCGGCTGCATGTCGGCAATCCCGAGGGATTCAAAACGGACAGCCTGTTCGAAGTGGATCGGGTGGAAGTGGAACTGGACGTGAAATCTCTGTTGAGCGACACGATAGTCGTGCGCCGGGTGCTGGTGAATGCGCCACAGATTACGATGGAGCGCGGGCTGACCAGCAGCAATCTCTCCACCTTGCTGAAGAATCTCGAAGGCGAGCCCAAAGACGGCGAAAAATCGGCGGAGAAGCCTTCGGCTGAAGAGGAAAAGCCGGCCGCGCCAAAGAAAGCGGGGAAGAAGGTGGTGATTGACGATCTGAAGGTCACCGGCGGCCAGGCGAACTTGAGCGTTACGCTGGCACAGGGCACTTCGGCTTCCATCGCTCTGGGCGAGATTCACATGACCAACGTCGGGCGCGAGGAGGGCTCCACCGGGCTTGGGATTCCGGATATCGTCCGAATCGTCGTGACTACGATCATCAAGTCCGTCATCGAAACCGTTGGTAATGTCGGCGGAGCGGCCGTCGAGGGCGTCACCGCGGCCGGCGAAATGGCGCTGGAAGGCGCAACCGCTGTCGGCGGAGCTGCCGTGGAAGGCGCGACCGCTGTCGGCGGAGCCGCCGTGGAAGGCGTCTCGGCCGCGGGCAGCGCGGCGGCGGAAGGTGTGAAGAAAATCGGCGGCGGCATCGGACGCGCGGTGGGCGGACTATTCGGCAACGAGAGCACTCCCGAACCCACCGAGCCGGAACAGCCTGCGGAAGAGCAGCCTTAGCCGCTTTTTTACCTGATCAGACCCGCGGAACCGCCGCGCAACCCGCGCGGCGGGTTCCGCGGATCGGACGGCTCAAACGAAGCCGTGGCGGAGCCGGTAAATCCAGTTGGCGAGCAGCAGCGCAATAGCAGCCACACAAACCCATGCCCATGGTCGGCCGCGACCCGTCCAACGCGGGCCCGGCGTGATGCGCCGGCCTGAGATCAATCCGGCCACCAGCGCCAGGGTGATTGCAGCCAAAACGATGAACACCGGAATGGCACCGGGGCATTCCCTCCACACCATCCCTCCATGCCCATGCGCCAGTGCGGCAAAAGATCGCGTAAATCCCCACGTTGGACAGGGCATCCCGGTGGTCCTGCGCACCGCCCACGTAGATTCAAA
>JAGOHE010000138.1 GCA_017996315.1 Kiritimatiellia bacterium
GGTGGGGGCAGGGCGGGCCGGAGGCCGGGTTGGCCGGGTTATGCGTGGGCGGCGTCCAACAGTTTCCGGGCCGACTGGATCTGGTCCGCGGTGCCCAGCACATACACGCGGTCGCCCTCATGGAGCAACATGTCGGGATCGGGGTTGGTGATGCGCTCGCTCCCGCGTTCGAGGGCCACGATGGTGGTGCCCGTGCGATTGCGCACGTTGAGGGTGCGAAGGGTGTGTTCCCGCTTCGCCCCGGGGCGGGCGCAGATGACGACGGATTGCACGTTGATTTCACCGGCGAGATTCTCCGGAATCGGCCGCGCGGCCTCGGAATTGGGCGCGCGGGGCGATTCCGTCAGCCGGGAATGCAGGGCGGATTCCGCGCGGGCGTACAGCTTGGACAGGGTGTGCCGCGCCCAGATGCCGCCGGCCAGGGTGAGCAGGAACAGCAGGCCGAACGACTCGCGGGAGGGGAGCAGTGTGGAGCTGAGCATATACGTCAGCAACACCATCGCGGCGGCGCCGGCCAGCGTAATGACCCGGGTCATGAACGTGCGCACGTGCGCCGGCCAGGCTCCGCGCAGGTGGATCGGCAGCGCCGTCTCCGCCAGCATCATCGCCAGCGCGTTCAGCTTACGGAACGTGACCACATAGAGCGGCAGGCTCAGGATGGCCGCGCCCAGCCAGAGCAGGGCGGCGGTCCACTCCGCCGGGATCGATTCCATCGCGCCGACCTGTCCGATCTTGCGGGCCGCGTAGGCCGCGATGCCGAACACCGCCGAGATCAGCAGGAGATTCACCACGATCAGCGCGACCGACCGCCGCACGGCTTTGCGCACCGCGCTGTGGGCGCCCTGTCGAACGATGGGCTCCGTCCATCGTCCATAAAACCGGAGCGCTTCATCCCAGCGCTGCCAGCGGGGACTCCGCCGCAGCCAGACCAGCGCGCGATCGGTTCCGCGGATCAGATATCCGTTGGTCAGGGTCGTGATCACCGCCACCGCCACGCCGATCTGGTACAGCTCGTCCCCGCCGACATCCAGGGAAACCGAAAGCGCGGCAATAATGAACGCGAACTCGCCCACCTGCGCTAGTCCCGCGCCGGTGAGCAGCGCGGTATCGAGCCGATGCCCCATGATCGCGGCGCCCACACTGGTATTGATGAACTTGCCCACAATGACCAGCGCCGAAGCCGCCGCGATGGGGCCGATATGCCGGGCCAGCGAAGCGGGATTGAGTTGGATGCCGATGGTGACAAAAAACACCGCGCTGAACACATGGCTGAGCGGGTCGGTCAGGTCTGAAATCCGGCGCAACGCCCGCGATTCGGAAACCACCGCTCCGGCGAGCACCGCGCCGAGGGCGAGGCTGAGCTCGAGTTTTACGGCGAGCAGGGCCACGCCAAAGCACAGGCCGACGACCGTGACCACCATCAGCTCATCGTTGCGCAGCCGTTGGACGTAATCGAACGCGCGCGGGATGGTGAGCAATCCCGCGATCACGACCAGGATGATGAACATCGCGAGTTCCCACAACCTCAGGGCGACGGCGCCGGTTTGCACCGATCCCGTCGCGGCCAACCCGGTCAATACCGCGATCAGGACCACGGCCAACACATCCTCCACAACGGTGATTCCCACCGCGAGGCCTGCAAATCGGGTGTGGGTCCGGCCCATGTCCCGCAACAGCTTGGCGAGAATGGTCGTCGAGGAGTCGCAAAGAATGGCGCCAAGAAAGATGCTTTGCAGCGGGGACCAGCCGAACGCCCGCCCCAACAGATACCCCAGCCAGAGCATCACGCCGACATCCAGGATGGCCGTCACCAGGGCCGTCGCCCCCACCCGTCGGAGGCGGCGCAGGTTGAAGTCCAGACCCAGGGAGAACATCAGGAAGACGATGCCGATATCGGCCAGGGTGCGGATGGTGTGTTCGTCGCGGATCAGACTGAACGGCGGAGTGAACGGCCCGATGATCAGCCCGGCGAGAACATAGCCAATCAGCTTGGGCTGCCCGAGACGATGAAACACAAGAGCCACGACTCCTGAAATAAGCAGGATAACCGCAAGATCCTGGAGCAACGTGGACGACATCATCCCCTAGTAACATAAAAGAATGGGGATGGGAAGAGCCCGGGCAGGCCGGGATGCGAAAGGGTCTGAGGTTGGCGGTTCGGCGGAGAACGAGAAGCTAGAAGCGGGGGCGGAGCGCAGAGAAAATCGGTGGTCCGAGAGCGGAGATGAGGCCGAAACCGCGCGGGGAAGACCAAACGTGATCGTACGCGGCAATTCCGCTGAATCGCGTGCCGTACGATTTTTCGTCCCGGAACTCCCGGCGGAAAGACGTTCAGTCCGAAGACCGCGTTGACCGGTCAGGGCTGATCCCTGTTCGAGCGGTCGCCCGCGAAGTCACAAAGTGCGCTCCGAAGGCAATTCGTCTTGCCAACATCCGCATGCCACCGCTAAAAGCGGTACGGAATCACGCGCACGTGGAAACCGGACAAAAATCGTTGGAACGCAAGCTGGGGCTCTGGGCAGTGTTCGCCATCGCCTCCGGCGCGATGATCAGCTCGGGATTGTTTGTCTTGCCCGGGATTGCGTTCCGGATCTCCGGCCCCGCGATGATTCTCGCCTACGCGCTCGCCGGATTGCTGAATATACCGACGATGATGGCGCAGGCTGAACTCGCCACCGCGATGCCCAAGGCCGCCGGCAGCTACTTCGTCGTCGAACGCAGCCTCGGTACGCTCCTCGGCAGCATGGCGGGTCTCATAAACTGGAGCGCGATCAGCCTCAAGGCCGCCTTCGCCCTCATCGGCATCGGCACACTGACCGAGATTCTGCTCCCCGACGCGGGGCCCTGGACGCTCAAGGCCACCGCGATCGCGGGCTGCCTCGTGTTCACCGCCGTCAACCTCGTGAGCGTCAAAAGCACCGGACGGTTGCAGGGCCTCATGGTCATCGGCCTGCTCGGCATACTCGTGCTGTATATCGGCGCCGCGTTCCCCCTGGTCCAGCCGCCCCGCTTTCGTCCGTTCGTCGCGGGAAACTTCCGGGATTTCCTGACCGTCACCGGCATGGTGTTCGTTTCGTACGGCGGGCTCACGAAGGTCGTGGATATTGCGGAGGAGGTGAAATCGCCCCACCGGAATCTTCCGCTCGGCATGTTCCTCTCCTACGGCATCGTGAATCTGCTCTACATCGCGGTCGCCTTCGTCACGGTGGGCATCCTCGACGGCCGCGCGCTCGGCGCGTCGCTCCACCCCGTGACCGACGGCGCGAACGTCGCGGCCGGGGCCATCGGCATGTACCTTGTCGGCGCCGCCGCGTTTCTCGCGTACGCGACGACCGCCAACGCGGGCATTCTCTCCGCGTCGCGGTCGCCGATGGCGATGAGCCGCGACGGGTTGCTCCCCGCGTTCCTCTCCCGCACGCATCCGCGGTTCAAGACCCCGCACGTTTCCATCCTGTTCACCGGCGCGATCATGATTCTCGTCATCGCGTTCCTCTCCGTGGAAGACCTGGTTAAAACCGCCTCCACGATGCTCATCCTCTCCCTCTCCTTCATCAATCTCGCCATCATCGTCATGCGCCAGAGCGGCATCGAGGGCTATCGCCCGACCTACCGCATGCCGCTGGTGCCCTGGCTTCCGGCCGCGACCGTGATCATCTACGGCTTCATCCTCGCCGAGATGGGAATTATCGCGCTCACCATCACGTTCGGGTTCATCGCGGCCGCCGCGGTCTGGTATGTCGTCTACGTGCAGCACCGCATCTCGCGCGAATCCGCCGCCGCGCAGGTCGTGCGCGCGACCATGTTGAAGGACACCACGCGCACCGGTCTCGAGGACGAGCTCGTTCAGATCAGCCTCGAACGCGACGACATCATCACCGACCGCTTCGACCGGCTCGTGCAGATGGCGTCCATCCTCGATATTCACGAGCGCATCACCGCGCGCGAACTATTCCACCGGGTCGGCGCGGCGATGAGCCCCCCTCTCGGCCGGCCCGCGGACGAGATCGAGGGTCTGCTGCTCGAACGCGAACGCCAGGGCAGCACGGTTATCCACCGCGGCATCGCCATCCCCCATATCATCATCAAAGGATCCAACATCTTCCAGATGGTCCTCGTCCGGTGCGTCGAGGGGATCGTCTTCTCCGAGCTTCAAGACCCCGTCCACGCCGCGTTCGTACTCGTCAGTTCTGCCGACGAACGGAACTTCCACCTCCGCGCGCTGATGGCCATCGCGCATGTCGTGCAGGCGCCCGATTTCGAAAAGCGCTGGATGGAAGCCTCCCACCCCGAGAAACTGCGCGATATCATCATGCTCTCCCGCCGCTTGCGCGGCGCATAGGCTATTCCCGCGATTGACATTTCCCGTATTTGGAGCAACGTTGACCAAGGTCGGTGCGGGCCCGACACGCGATTCGACGATCGGAGCCCGCTGAGACAACAAGGAAAGGAAGGAACATGAAAGGGAGCGCAATGAGATTCCTCGCAGTGCTGATGTGCATCGTGGCCGTAGCCGCGATGACAACCGGGTGCGGCAAGAAGTCGTCCGACGTAAAGATCAAGATGCAGGAAGCCGCCAAAGCCACGAGCGATGCCGCCAAGGCCGCCGTGGACGCCACGGTGGAAGCCGCCGGCGATGCCGCCGAAGCGACCAAGGACGCCACCGGCAAGGCCGTCGATGCGATGAAAGAAACCACTTCGGACGCGATGGAAGCGACGAAGGACGCCGCGGGCAAAGCGGCTGAAGCGGTGAAAGAAACCACCGCCAACGCAGTGGAAGCCACAAAAGAAGCCGCGGGTAAAGCGGCTGAAGCGATGAAAGAAACCACCGCCAACGCGATGGAAGCCACAAAAGAAGCCGCGGGCAAAGCGGCTGATGCGATGAAAGAAACCACCGCAGATGCGATGGAAGCGACGAAAGAGGCCATGGAATAGCCGTAATGCGCCCGCGGCCCCCTCGGACCGCGGGCGCATTTTTTTTGTAAGAAACGTCCGAAACACCGCGCTCCACAATCCGCGGCCGCAGGTCTGTGCGGAAGATCATGGTCCCCGCAAAAGCCGCCACGCCAGACATATTCCTCCCATCCCGTCCAGCCTTTGAAGCTGTTCAAGAAGTTGGACCTCGCCCCAGCATCGCACCCGCCCGCCGCATCTCCACCCCCCCCCGCTCGGTCTCAAGCTCGGGAAACGATACGGCAAAAGCCCGGCAGATGGACCGCAAAGGCTCCAGGCTCGCCGGAGAGATCGAATATTTAACATTTAAGGGCTGACCCCAGTGCTGCTTTCAAGGGCTGCCCCCCGGATGCTCCAGAATCTGGCGCGCGCGGATTTGGGCGTATAACCGGCGCTTCCGGTCGGGAATTTTGGCCATCATTGCTGCCAAGCGTTTTCGGCTGAATGTAGGCGGCAACGAAAGTTCAGGGAGGGCCGCAAACCACCTGGATTTGGTAGAGCCAAGATAAAGGAAATCGAGCAACGCCTTCTCGGGCGTCGCGATGCCAATCGAACCATCCGGATTCATTTCGTAACCGAAAAACAGGGCGGCGGGGAGGTGATGGATGGAAACCGTTCCCAAAGACGAGCGGTAGCGCCGAGTGCGAGCCAGGGAAGCGCAATAAAGGATCTCCGGGATCTGGGAGATCATTCCGTGATGATACAGCAC
>JAGOHE010000139.1 GCA_017996315.1 Kiritimatiellia bacterium
GGCGCTCCGGAGCCGGCCCGGGGGCGACTGCCGCATTCCTGATGTCCACGCCCCAAACCGGTGTGGACAGCATGTTGGTCACCTACGGCCTGCTCGGACCGGTTTTTGCCGTAGTGCGGCCGTTGGTGGCGTTCATTTCCGGGACATTCTGCGGATGGGCCGTGGACGCATGGGGCCGGGCGCCCACGCTCCACGAAGGAGAATCCACCCCCTCATCTGAGCAATCTCCCGTTCCGGTCATGCCGGCATGGCGAAGAGCGCTTCGACATGGATTCGTGGTGCTTCCCCGGGATATTTACCGGGCCCTTCTTCTGGGACTGGTGGTCGCGGGGGTGTTGGGCGCCCTGATGCCCGCGGACTATTTCGCCTCCCGGTTTCCCGAGGGCTTGGTCGGCACATTGAGCGCCATGGGGCTGATGATGCTGATTGGCATTCCCCTGTATGTGTGTTCAACGGCATCGGTGCCCATCGGCCTTTCCCTGCTGGCCGCCGGAGTTCCCCCGGGAGCCGTGCTGGTATTTCTGATCACTGGCCCTGCGACGAATGCGGCCACCATAGCCACCCTTTCGCGCCTTCTGGGTACGCGCAGTGCGGTGATTTATCTGGCCTGCCTGTCGGTGTCCGCCCTTGTCGCGGGACTGCTGGTTGAGGCCATCCACCCTGAAATCACCCTGTCCATCGCAAACCATTGCGCGCATGAAACGACGCCTTCGCTGTTTCAGCACACGAGCGCTGTGGCGCTCCTGCTGGTCATGCTTTGGCCTCTGGTTGCGTCGGTGCTTCGACGGCGCAAGACGGCCTGAATTAAACGCTGAATCGGAAGTTCATAACGTCGCCGTCGCGCACGACGTATTCCTTGCCTTCCAGCCGAAGGGTGGCGGCCTCCCGGCATTTTGAAAGAGACCCCGCATGGAGCAGGTCGGCCGATGTCACGGTTTCGGCCCGGATGAATCCCCGCTCAATATCGCTGTGAATCTTGCCCGCCGCGGCTTGCGCGCGCGTTCCCTCCGTTAGGGTCCAGGCGCGCACCTCATCTTCGCCCACGGTAAAGAAACTAATCAGGTTCAAGGTGCGATAGGCGGCGTGAATCAGCCGTATGCGCGCGGGTTCGGATAATCCGTAGTCTTTTAGAAATTCCGGCTGCTCGGCCGCCTCCAGCCCGGCAATTTCCGCTTCCAGCGGGGCGCAAAAATCCAGCAATTCCACCCGACGTTCGCCGGCCGTTGCGCGCATCGCTTCCAGCCCCCGACCATCCAGCCGGTCTTCCGACACATTCGCGACGGCCAGAATAGGCTTCTGAGACAGAAACTGATACGTACGCAGAATCTTCTCTTCGTCTTCCCGAAGCTCCATGGCGCGCAACGGCTGATCGGTCGCAAGATGATCATGACAGCGATGAATCAGCGCGCGCTCCGCATCGGACACCTTGGACCCGCGTTTTTGATCCTGCTCCATCCGTTCCAGTCGTTTCTGGACTCGCGAGAAATCGGAGAGCGTGAGCTCCATCAGCATGCTTTCCATCTGCCCCGCCGGGTCCAGCGGTTTTCCGGCGGCGTCGAATTCCCCGAAGGCCTGGACCACGAGCACGAGCGCGTCCGCCAGACCCAGGATAGGCGCCAGCTCGTTGAAGTCTGAAGAATCTCCGCCGGGAGGAGTGGGATCGCAAAAAACCACTTCCGCGGGAGTGAATTTCTTGGGCTGGAACAGATCCCGAAGCGCTTCGATGCGGGCGTCCGGCACCTTGACGGCGCCATAGCGGTGTCCGCTGCGAACGGTGAAATGCGGTCCGGACGGCGTGGCGGTCAGCGCATTGAAAACCGAAGTCTTCCCCGACTGCGAGGCGCCCATGAGATAGAGTGCGAGTGACATGCGGCTATAGTATCAACCGCGGGGCGGATTGAACATCGGAGACCGCGACATCCGACCCCATGCGGTTCAAGGCGCAGGAGTTTCTCCCGCGGGAGGCGTCAGCTTTGCGGCAGCGGCGCGCTCCTTTTCCAATACGCGCAAGGTCCGCCGGATCGTTGGATCCCGGGGCGATAGTTCGAGCGCGCGTTGATACAGCGCCTCGGCCTCGTCCCATCGTTTTTCCGCGCGAGCGGCATCCGCCGATCGGGTGAATTGCTGTTGAATCGAGCGCAGATAGAGACGGGCCGTCGAGTCGGTGCGATCCAACCGCAGCCCCTCCTGAAACGCTGCGATAGCTTCGTCGGTACGTTTCATCCGATGCAACTGAACGCCCAGCCGGGTAAAGAAAAACGGACGGCGGGGATTGTAGAGCACCATGCGCTGCAGGCATTCCAGCGCCGCTTCGGACCGGCCCGTGGTTTCGTAGATTTCGCTGAGTCCGTGTGGAATTCCCGGTTCGTAGGGATTTCGCGCGTCAGCCGCCAGATAGTAGCGCTCCGCCTCTTTCCGCCAAGCCGCCCTCTGTTCCTCAGACGCAGGCTCCGCATAGGCCGCGCGATTTTTATTAACGCGGCCGAGTCCATACAGGGGATGCCAGTGCGCGGGGTCCCATGCCGCCGCGCGCAAGTACAGTTGTTCCGCCCGGTCATATGCATGCTCATCGGCCGCATCATCGGCGGAGCGAAGAATGATGTGTGCCGCGAATACCATGGTCAGACGCACGGCGATCGCAAGACAGGCCAAAACGCCGACCCCGCCGATTACGCGCCCCCGCCATCCCCGGGGAAGCCGGTTGGGGAACTCCCCATCGGCATGAAGGACCGCCGCGCACAACCCCAGGACCGCCAGGGCAAAATGACCGAGGGAATAGATGTGCCAGTTGAAATCGAACACCGCATGCGCGGCGGTCGCGGCGCCCACCGAAACCACGCCCACGGCCAGCATGCCGTCACGCGCGCGGCGAGCAACCACGGTGCGGCTTAAGAATCGGCCCGTGGCGGCCAGCGCGGGAATCGCCAGCAGCGCCAGCCCGATCAGGCCATATTCGACCGGAATATGAAGATATTCGTTGTGGGCATACTGGGCCCATTGCCCGGGGTTATAGTCGTGATACCGCTGTTCGATCCACCGGTAGCTTCCTCCGCCATTGCCGAGCAGCGGCGCATTCCGGATCATTTTGATGCTGTCGCGCCAGAGCTGCGGCCGGGCTTCTTTTCCTTGAATCGCGGCACTGATTCGCTCCTCCCACGCGGGGGAGTATTTCATCAACAGCCACCCGCCGCCCACGGCCGCCACGGGTCCGATGATGAGCAGCGCAAGGGCCACGACTCTGCGCCCCCTCCTCCATGCGGTGAGTACGACCACGGCGCACCAGCCGACCGCCAGCCCAATCATGCCGGATCGCGATTGGGAAACATAGATTCCGGAGACGGCTATTACCATGGCATAGGCGGAGATGATTTTGAGCCCGAGGTGAATTTCGGGAGCAAGAATCAATGCCAGCCCCAGTGTCGCGCCCATGGCCATCAGGTTGGCCATATGATTGGGGCACACATAAGTGCCGCCCTTGCGGGGCCCATAGGGATTCTCAACCCCGAAAAGCACCGTCTCGCTCCCCTGGAGATGCTGAAATACGGCATAACTTCCAATGCTGATCACCCCGAGCAGCATCAGCAACATGAGCACCTTCCATCGCCCGAATCGGCCCGCGAGATTCGCATAGGCAAGGTAGGCGATGGGGCCGCTGGCCATCATCAGCCAAGCCACCTGAGCCTCATACGGAATCGCCGCGCGGGGAATTATCAGCGCGGCATATACGTAAAAGGGCATCCAGGCCCACCATCCGGGGGGAACGGACCATGCGACGTCCGATCGAAACACCAGGCCGCGGGCGAAGACCATGGCCCCGCCCAAAGCGACCAGTGCGGCAAGAGGCGCAATGGACCAGACGCGCACGGCGCCAAACAGGAAGGAACCCAATGCAAACGACGTAAATATGAGAATCAGGGCAATCCATTCATAAATGGAAATCGCCCGGGAGGAGGGTCGAGCCGCCATGCGGCGGGAGGATGGGATGCCAGCTTCCATACCCACCCGCTATACCTCTAAAAGATCTTTCGGGTGACGACAATCACATCCCCGGCTTCAATGGCAATATCTTCCTCGGGGTTGGCTTCCATCTTTCGAACGCTGTAGCGAAGCCGACGCTCCCCGCGAATGACCCGCACATCGTTCTGATCGGCAAATTCGGTGAAACCTCCGGCGGTAGCGATCGCCTGCACGAGGGTCATTCCCGCGGTCAAGGGGAACCGGCCCGGGCTTCGGGCCTCTCCCCGCACGAAGTAGCTGCGCAGGGGCACGAACACATTCACCGTAACCATCCGGAATATTTTTTTATCCAGATAGGTTCGTTTGATGCGGGACTCCAACTCCGTCGGCGTAAGTCCGACGGCAGGGACGGTGTCGATGTAGGGAAGCTTGATCTGACCATTTTCGTCAATGGCCATTTCAAAATTCTCTGCAGCGGGAGACCGGATGATAATGCTGACCACATCGCCGACTTTCAGCCGGTAGACGCCCGAAGGGACTTCCTGGGCCAATTTTTCGACTTCCTGTTCCTTCTGCTGCTCGGCGGCCTCATAGGGTGGAGTTTCTTCCCACCGCGGCTGCGGCCCGGCGCTGTCTCCGCCACGGAACAGGCCGCATCCGGATGCCACCACCCCAAGGCTCACGGCCAGAAGAATACGAAACATCGAATGGTTGTACCGGCTCATCGCTCGCCTCATGCCTTGGCTCCCGTCTTTGTCTTTGCACCCGCGGAACTTTCCGCCGCCGGATGGTAGTAGTAGTTCGAATAGTAGGAGTGATAGTAGTAGTAATAGTCGTCCCGCATGACATTGATGTTGTTCAATACCACGCCCACGAGCTTCGAGCCCACATTCTCGAGCATTTTCTTGGCACGAAGCGACATGACGCGGGGATATTTTCGGTATTGGACCACCAGCAACACCCCATCCACTTCGCTGGCGAGGATCGAAGCGTCGCTGACGCCGACCATCGGGGGGGAATCGAAGAAAATGAAATCGTAGCGGGCTTTCAAGCTCTTGATCAATTCCTGCATTCGTTGCGTGTTCAGTACGCCCACGGAAGACCGCGGGAGCTTGCCGCTCGGCAGGAAGTGCAAGTTGGGCATGCTGGCCACGGGCTTGATGGTTTCTTCGATGGGGACATCGCGCATCAGCACATTGGTCAACCCGAACTTGTTCTGCATGCCCAGAATCGTGTGCTGCACCGGACGGCGAAGGTCAGAATCCACCAGCAGCACCTTGTCTCCGGCCGCCGCGCAGACATAGGCAAGATTGAACAGAGTGGTGGATTTACCCTCGCCCACGCCGCCGCTGGTCATGGCGAATGCGCCGCCGCGTTTGTCCTTCAAGGCGAACATGAGATTGGTGCGCAGAACCCGATAGGCCTCGGCATAGGGGCTTTCCGGACCATCCTCAATCAGCGGGCGAACTTTCTGGGGAATCACACCAATGACCGGCAAGCCGAGATAGCGCTCCACGTCATCCACGGTTTTGACGGATGTGTCCAGATACTCGATGAAGAAGGCCAACCCTACGCCCGCCGCTATGCCGATGAGCACACTCAACAGCACGTTGAGCATGATTTTGGGACTGATCGGCTGATTGATGGGCTCCGCGACATCCACAATCTCCACGGGGGTGATGGGCAC
>JAGOHE010000140.1 GCA_017996315.1 Kiritimatiellia bacterium
TTTTGGTGTTTCATGGGTACTCCGGGGGTTGATATGTCTAGTATCTAGACATTATACGGGGCAAAAAATGAAACAAGCCCTATTTTTGAATTTCTTCTCCCTCTACCCACTTTCCTCTACTGCACCCGGAGCATCTTCCCGGTGCCGCGCTTCCGGTGCCGCCCGTGAATTATGAACGGTGCCGTGCGCTCCGGATTCAGCGCGGGTCCTTCGCCGCGTCCGATTCCGCCAACACCGCTTCAAATCGCCGCGAGACTTCCGCCCAATCGAGGACATGAAACAGCGCGGCAACATAGTCGGCGCGCCGGTTTTGATAATTCAGGTAGTACGCGTGCTCCCAGACATCGATCCCAAGAATTGGCGTGCGCCCGGCGCTGATCGGAGTGTCCTGGTTTGGCGTGCTCTCCACACGCAGGATGCCGGCCAAATCTACCGTCAGCCAAGCCCATCCGCTGCCGAAACGTTTCACTGCGGCCTCGGTCAGTTTGCCTTTCATGGGTTCCAGTCCGCCGAAATCCCGCTCCACCGCTTTCGCCAACGCGCCCGTGGGGGCCGGGGCGGGGCGAGGTGAGAGAATGGCCCAGAACAGGGCATGGTTCACATGCCCACCGCCATTGTTGCGCACCGCATCACGGATGTCCTCCGGAACAGAATCCAGATCGGCCAGCAACTCCTCCAGTGGTCGCGCGCCCGTCTGCGGATGTTTTGCCAGCGCCGTGTTCAGGTTTTGCACATAGGCGGCATGGTGTTTGCCATGGTGAATGCGCATCGTCCGGGCGTCGATGTACGGTTCGAGGGCTTCCGGCGCGTACGGAAGATCGGGGAGGGTGTACACCGCGGCGGGCGCTTCAAGAGCCGGCTTCGCGGGCGCAGGCGCCTCGGGAACAGCCCCGGCGGACATGGCAACAGCCGATGCACAAAACAGCGTTTGGATTTTCATCATGCTTTCTCCTTGCGGTCAACATACACGGCCTTCGTCTCATTTCCAGTAGCGCTGGAAGATTGCGCCGGAATGAGGCATGATTTCTGGCCATGCTCGATGCGGTTCCCTTCACACTTGAAACACATCCCGCCCTGAAGCCCGGCGCGCGGGTGGCCGTCGGACTCAGCGGCGGGGTGGACTCTTCCGTCGCCGCGCTGTGCCTTTTAAACGCCGGGTTTCGGGTTGTTGGCCTCACCATGTCGATCTGGGACGGTTCCGTTCCGCTGAAGGATGCGGGGCAATCCGGTTGCTTCGGCCCGGGCGAAGCCCGGGATATCGAAGCCGCCGCCGGGATCTCCCGCCGGCTGAATATCGAGCATCACGTGATACCTCTGGCGGAGGAATATCGTTGGGAGGTGCTCGACTACTTTCGCCGCGAATATCTCGCGGGGCGTACACCCAATCCGTGTGTGCGATGTAACCGGCACGTGAAGTTCGGCCACCTCCTGCGCCGCGCAGGGGAATTGGGATTGCATTTCGACGCGTTCGCCACCGGACACTACGCCCGAACCGCGCGCAGTGCGGATACGGGAAGATGGCTGTTGCTGCGCGCGATGGACCGTGTAAAGGACCAGACCTATTTCATCTCTCACCTTTCACAGGAACAACTGGCCCGAACCGTGTTTCCGTTGGGCGGGATGACCAAGCAGGCCGTCAAAGATATTGCGCGACGGTCGGGATTTGCGGACCTGGCCGAGCGCCCGGAGAGCCAGGACTTCATCGAGGCGGCCGACCACGCTGCGCTCTTCGCTCCCGGCGAAGCCCGGGCCGGAAAACTAGTGGACTCTTCGGGACAAGTGCGAGGAGAGCACCGGGGAATTCCTTTTTATACCGTGGGCCAACGCAAGGGGCTGGGAATCGGTGGCGCCGGCGAACCGCTGTATGTCACAGGGGTGGATGCCGCGCGCAACGAGGTGCGGGTGGGGCGCAAAGAGGACCTCTACGCCCGGATCTTCACGGTGCGTCTGGTCCATTGGATCGCGTTTTTAGGGCCGCCCCGCACTCCGGTGCGCGCGGATGTTAAAATTCGCCAGCGTCATCCCGGCGCCCCGGCCGTCCTGATCGTTCAAGAGGATGGCCTTCGGGTGGAATTCGACATGCCGCAGATGTCCATCACGCCCGGACAAATCAGCGTGTTTTATGAGGGGGACTTTGTGCTGGGCGCAGGCGTGATTGACCAAGTCCAACCGCAATAAGACCCGTCCCGTCCTATCCGCCTTCCCCACCATCATTGTGACCATCATTGTGCCTGGCACCATCATTGTGCCTGGCACCATTGCTGTGCCTGGCACCACGGACCACCCCCAGAGAACATCGCGCCCGGCACCAGTGGCGCCAACTCATTGACAAACAACTTGTTGCTTAAAATCTTTGCTGCGCAGAGTCATCGTGCCTGGCACCACAGTACCGCCGTCGTCGTGCCTGGCACCACGGGTTTGCGCCACGGGTTTACACTCCCCCCACACTCTCGCGTCTGACGCATTCTATCTGCTGTGCCCGGCACCAAGGATGTCAGGCTAACCGGGGGCAGTGACGTGTGAATGTCTTGTTCTCCATTTTTTTCTCTCGGTCTGCTATCATCCAGCAATTCAAACCAAAGGAGGTTGCTGTGAGTATGGTTCAGGAGTTTAAAACATTCGTACTGCGTGGAAATGTTGTTGATTTGGCCGTGGGCGTGATTGTCGGCGGCGCTTTCGGAAAAATCACCACATCGCTGGTCAACGACGTCATCATGCCGCCCATCGGCATGTTGCTCGGTGGCATGGATTTCAAATCAATGGCGCTGACGATCCGGCCGGCTACGGAAGAAGTCGCCGCCGTGACGATCAATTACGGAGCGTTTATTAACACCCTGGTGGATTTTCTGATCATCGCGTTTGTGCTCTTCATGGTCATCAAGGCCATCAACAGCCTGAAACGGAAAGAGGAGGCTGCGCCCGCCGCCCCCGCCGCGCCCCCCGCCGATGTCGCGCTTCTTACAGAAATCCGGGATTTGCTGAAGAAGGGATAATCGTCAGCGGTTCATCCACCTGTTGGAGATTTCAATACTATGCGCTTGAATATGATGATGGTCGTCGCTGCATCTCTGGTTACCACCGGCATTGTGCAAGCTCAGGACGCGCCAAGGCCGGTAACCGCAACTGAAGGTAAACTGGAAGCTGCGGAAGCCGCGCGAACCGCGGAGGAGCTTGTGGATACACGCGACTCCAGCTCAACGCTTTGTCCCACCGGGACAATCAGCGCCGGTCTTACCCTGAACGACGGGAATAGCGATACGCTGACCGCGGATATCGGGCTTACCGCCGAGTACAAGCCGGGCGAGAATGAATGGCTGTTGGCGGCCCAAGCCGCCTATGGCGAGCAGTCGGACGAGGAGACCGTTGATAACAGCAAGATCAAATTGAACTATCGCCGGCTGCTTTGTTCCCCATGGTTCGTGTATGGCGAAGGCTCATATTCGCGCGACGATATCGCTGCTGTGGACTACCGCTATGTGCTCTCCGCGGGCCCCGGCATATATGCGCTGAAAACGGATCAGGTGAGCCTGTCGTTTGAGGCCGGCCCGGCCATGATCTGGGAAGAAGTGGGCGGAGAATCCGATGAACGGTTCGCGCTGCGTTTTGCGGAACGGTTTGAGTGGACCATTGCGGAGGGATCGAAACTCTGGCAATCCTGCGAATTCCTGCCCGACGCCGATGATTGGGACGATTACCTGATCAACTCAGAGCTCGGAGCCGAGGCGCCGCTGGCGGGCCGGATCAGCCTGCGACTGCTCGTCAAACACACCCACGACAGCATTCCTGCAGAGGGCCGCGAGAAAAGCGACCTGAGCGTTGTCGCTGGCCTGGGGTATGGCTTCTGACCTAATCCTTGTTGTTAAATTCGCAAGCCGCCGGAGTGATCCTCCGGCGGTTTTGTCTGACGACCACAGTCGTTCAAAAAAGCGGCGGGGGCCGCACATCCAAAGCTTGGATGGCAACCGCAGCTGATGATCCAACCCTTGGACGGCACAGCGACCTCGCCGCGGAACGAGTCTGGGCGCCTACATTTTGGATGATCCCTCGCGGCCCTCGCGACGAAGGCGTAGAAGCAGGTTCTGGAAATCCGGCGGCCAAGTCGCCTCGAATTCTACCCGTTCTCCTGTGCCGGGATGCTGAAACGACAATCGCGCGGCGTGCAGCATCTGCCGCGCAACGCCCAGTCGAGCATTCTTCTGTGTGCATTTTCCGTATTGCGCGTCACCCACCACGGGGTGGCCCAAATACGCAAGATGCACGCGTATCTGGTGAGTACGTCCGGTCTCAATTCGAATTCGTAGCCGCGACACCTCCCCGAGCTCCTCTTCAGTGGTGTAGTGTGTCACGGCAGTCCGTCCCCGGGCTACGTGGACGCTCATGCGCTGGCGGTGATGGGGATCGCGCGCAATCAGGGTGCGGACGGTGCCTTGGCTGGGCTGCGGTCGGCCCCACACTATTGCTGCATATTCCTTGGAAACGTCACGCCCCTTGAACTGTTCCGAAAGGCGACGATGCGCGGCCTCGGTTTTGGCCATCACCATGACGCCCGAGGTGTCGCGATCAAGCCGGTGTACGATCCCCGGGCGCTGCTTTCCGCCAATGCCGGAGAGGTGGTCGCAATGCGCGAGCAGGGCGTTCACCAGGGTGCCCTGCTGGTGTCCCGGTGCGGGATGCACCACCAGGCCGGGCGGTTTATTGATCACGATAAGGTCCGCATCCTCATAGAGCACATCCAATGGAATGGATTCCGGAAGAAGCTCCGTAGGCTCGGGTGGGGGCGGTTCCCATTCGAGGATTTCACCTCCCTTGAGTTTCTGCCGGGCCTTGGGGGGCTGTCCGTTGAGCCGCACATGGCCTGTTTCAATAAGCTGCTGCCATCGGGAGCGGGAGTGCTCGGGCAAGGCTTGGCTGAGCCAGCTATCGAGGCGAAGTCCACGGGCTTCGGGCGTTATGATTCGGGAAGGCATGACCCTTGGTCAGGCTGGTTTTGCCCGGGTGGTTTTCCGGCTTCGGGCGAAAAAGATGGTCACCCCCGCCGCGATAAGTCCCAAGCTGATCCACTGGGCGATGCCGAGCGCTCCAAGCCTCTGTCGCTCGTCGCCCCGGAGCAACTCCGTGCCAAAGCGAATGCATCCGTAAAGAGTCATATAGGTGGCCACGGCGATTCCCGGGCGCCCTCTTCTCCTCAACACAATGG
Organism: Kiritimatiellia bacterium; assembly: GCA_017996315.1. GTDB lineage: Bacteria > Verrucomicrobiota > Kiritimatiellia > PWTM01 > PWTM01 > JAGOHE01. The sequence continues at coordinate 5,198 of JAGOHE010000140.1, forward strand.
GGAGGAGCACCACATAGAGCGCCACATTGGCAGCGGCTTCGTAGAGTTGCACGGGGTATCGCAATGCGCCCCCGATTTCGACCGCCCACCCGCTGGTCGTGCAGACGGCGCCGTAGCAACAGCCGCGAGTGAAGCATCCTATACGCCCGATCGCATGGGCCAGCGGAATGGCGGATACGACGAAATCGCCCAATGACCAGATGGGCTCCCTTCGGACCCAAGCGAATATCAACACCGCCAGAATCCCTCCCGCCAAACCGCCGTAGTAGATCAACCCCCCTTCGTGCAGGGCGAAAATGCTTAGCGGGGCTCCCCGAAACTCAGGCCAATGGGCTGCCACGAACGCCAGCCTTGCGCCCAGCACCCCGCCCAGCATGATCCACAGCGCCAGATCGGA
>JAGOHE010000141.1 GCA_017996315.1 Kiritimatiellia bacterium
GGCCCAGGGAATGGTAGCGACACGGCCCGACCCGCACATGCGATCCGTCACGTTCCCGCCCTGCAAAATAGCCACTTCGTTGAAAACGAGTGCGGTGGGCGGGGGTGGGACGGGATCCGGGGTGACAACCTTGAATTGGAAATCCAAATACGCATCCTTGAAAGCGCTGGCATCAGGTTGATGCTTCCATCCTCCGGCGGGCATCGCCAGAGCCGCGGTGGCCGTGGTGGGGCCTACGGGTGTGTAGCCGCCTCCATTCAACGCAACATTCACCCGGAGTTGATAGGGCAGCGTATTGGTGGGCGCGACAAAGGGATACCAGACTTGGGCTCGCGCGCGAATCGTGATCTGGTATCCATCGGCGGTGGGCGTGATGACGGAATTGACGTGAAGCTGATTGAGCATCGGGACCGCTTCGTTACACGGCATATCGCAGTTGGTGCCGCCCGCGAGCCCACCGCCATTAATTCCACCCGGAACAAAATCCGCGTCCAGATAGTCCACCAGCCCCCGGGCAAGGGCATTGGGATCCCCTGCCGTCAACCCGGTCATGCCCTGAAACTGCGGAGTGAGCTGCCCGAGTTGAGCTTCGACCTGCGCCGCTGTTCCTCCGATAAACAAGGCCGACTGAGCGTTCAGCGCATTGTCGCAATACCCTGGCGGAAAATAGCTGAATGGAAACATGTTGAACGGATAGCCGGCGGGATAATCTTTCAGGGGACTCACATTGTAGCCGTAGCGCCCAACGATCCAAAGGTCCGGTATGGTTTCCGCTCGATAGTAGGGACGAATTCTGCCGGGAACAGCGGCGGAGCCGGATCGCTGGGTGCGTCCGAGAAAGAGATTCACGCCTTGCGGGTTTCCTGCGCCGCTGTAGGGCGGCATCATCTCGTTGAGGATGGAATCGAGGCCCGTTCGATTATAGGCGATATCATTGGCGTCATATGCCAGATCGCGAACAAAGTTCGTCGCCGGATGTGTCACGGAATAGTCCCGATTGGGGTCCACCAGCCCCGAAACATCGGCCGCGATGTAGGCGTATCGTCCATGCAATGTGGTTCCCACGGCTCCGCCGAAATTGTTCATGACGTTGATCCACTGCGCGGCATTGTATCGATTCGTCAAGCTCGGTCGTAAAAAAGCCGGAAAGCTCATGAAAGCGTAGTCGTTGGATGAAAGTTGAAGTATCGGACGGGTTAGTCCCGCGCCGCCGGTGGACAGCTTGAGTCCTGTAGGCCAGTTGGGGATCACCCGGTTCGCGCCGGAAATTTCAGTATTGATCTCAGCCGTCGCCCGGGCGATGGCGAGGTGGGCCATTTCCCGCGCACGCACCTGGTCCGCGTAACTCCGCGCCACAAGGCGCTCGGTTCGCATGGTGACGAAGAAGCCCACGGCGAGGAACATCAGCATGGCCATAAGGCCCAGCACGATCACCAGCGCGATACCGGAACGGGTATTCCGGCGCGAACAACGATCCCGGCAGGGTCGGATCATGGCATGCCCTCAAAACGGTTATTAAAATAGACCCGGGTGGAATATCTCCGGGCTTTTCCGGCCACATAGGATTCCCGGTCACCGGCGGACATTCCTTCGGCCCGCGTGGCATCGCGGTCGTCCACCAGCGAAAGATACAAGTCCGCATACAGCGGAGTGCCGTGGGTCTGGGAATCGTAATTGGCCTGATATACGCCATTGGTGTCGAACAGGTTCACGCGGAAGGCGACCAGGTTATCGGCCATGGCGTTGCCCCATGCCGGATTGTAGGCCAGCAAAGGCGTCCACCAAGGGGACCCGGGGGTGGAATACGCGGTGAAATGGCCGCTGTCTTCCTTTTCCACAACGAATCGCAACAGACTCAGTCTCCCGGAGGGGTACGTGATGACTCCGTATCGAATCTGCTGAACGTCGCGATAGGGGCTGGAACTCCGGTATTCTGCGACGCTGTTCATGCCAATGAAATACAGCTCATCAGACCGATTTCTTTCCCATGAGCCGAAACGCTCGGAGTCCACCTTGATGCGCACGTTTTTGTCGGCGGACGCCTGCGAAAGTTCGCGCGCGAGGAACTCGATCGCGGACCGGGCGATCAGGTTGCTGTCCATCCGTCGTGTGCCCGCGTCCCAAGCGTTGGAACTGTCGGCGAAGAGGCGGGAGACGATCAGCACGATCACCGACAGAACGGCCATGGCGGCCAGTACTTCCACCAATGAAAAACCCGAGCGGCGGGAATGGGGAGTAGTGTTCATGGCGCGGTATTCAGAATGTCGGTGCAGAAGAGGTAGGCGTTGGTGTTGCTGCCGGTGTTGGGGAACTCACCCGGCCAGACTTCCAATGTGATGCGTTTGACTTTTCCCGGCACGGGATCCGTGACGGCCATCCGGTACTTCAGCGCCAGATCGGCGATGTTGGAATTGGCTTCCGCCTTGACGACCAGTGGAAAGATCTGGGGAGGGCGGATATTCTGGGCGGAAGAATACATGGCGCGGCCGGAGGTTCCCGGATAGTCCACCGTCAACCGCCGATCGGCGATGTTATTCCACAGGCCCGCCTGAGCTTGGGCGCGAACGGCATTAAACACAGTTTCCGCGAACATGGCAGACTGGGTTTCCTCGATGGCGATCCGGTTGGTGGAGAGTCCCGCGGGGATCAGGGCGAACGCGCCGAGGATGCCCACGCTGACCACGAGGAGGGCGAGGGACACCTCGACCAGACTGAATCCTCGCGCGCGCCGGAGGGCCCGCATGATCGCGACGGAGGCAACGCGTTTCATGTCAATATTCCTTCATGGTCATGATCCCGGTCAGCGGCCGGATGTAGAGGCTCATGACTTTCTTGTTCGCCTGGGTCATCACGTTGTCCGGATTGGCCGAATCCACCACGCCTTCCGCGATGAACACTTCCAGTGCGGTTCCCCCCCGCTGATTCAGCCGTCCATTCGGAAGAAAGGAAATGCACGGTGATTCAGCGCGCGGCCGGCTCTTCGGCCAGACAACGGCGCTGGGCGTATTCGTGATGACAAACCGGGTTTGCGAGATACCACCCGAGGCGTAGGAGGAAAACACGTTGGTGCCGGTGCCGGTCGCGAGCCGGTTGAAAAACAAGCCCTTGGGGAGCGTATTCCACTGGGATATATAACCTTCGGTTGGACTGTAGACGCAGTAGCTCTGATAAGCAAAGGCGGCCCGCTGGTCCGGAAAAGCGGGATCGAACATGGTGGTCGATTCCGGAAAGACCACATACATCGGTTCCCGGCGCGTGACGGCCATCTGTCGCGCGAGGCTGACCGTGGATTTGAGCTGAAGCAGCGCCGACTGCATCTTGGCGCCGCTGGCCGTTTGGAACGAGGCGATGGTGATCGTGAGTACGATCGCCATGAGCGCAATCACCACCAGCAGCTCTACGAGCGTGAACGCCCGCTTCCGGCTGCCGCCCCGAATGCTATGGCAGGTCCGAATCATGAAGGTCAATTGCCCCAGGTGCCGACATTGTCGTTGTTGTCCGCGTGCGTAAACGAGCCGGTGTTTTCTTTTCCATCCGGCCCCTTGGACCAGACCACCACGGTGACGCCGTTGAAGGCCTTGCCCAGCACGGTCAACTTGTTGTCGCCGGTATAATCCGCCATGATCTGGTATTCGCCGTCCCACGGGTCGAGGAGCCGGCCGTTTTCGAGATTCCTCTCCGGAACGTCCAGGTAGGGGATTCCACGCGGATTGTTGGTCCGGTCGATGCCGCGGAGGACTTCGATCAGGGCGACATACGTTCCGGGGGCGGCGGTTTTGTAGGTCCAATCCGCGTTTTGCGCGGTTTGCAGGGGGTATTTCCCGTTGTCGTTGTAGTAGGCCTTGACGGCGGTTTCCAGCGATTTGCAGGCCGTGAGCGCCTGCGTGCGGCGGCCTCCCTCAATGGCGGCCTTAACGGCGGGGAAGAGCAGGCCGATCAGGATGCCGATGATCGCAACTACCACCAGCAGCTCGATCAGCGTGAATCCACGACGGGTTCGTTGTTGCATAGCCGATTCCTCAGGGTGTGATTCGGGTCCTTATTGCGAGAAGCTTCCGATGATGGAGACCATGGGCAGAAAGAGCGCGATAACAATGGTTCCGACCATGAGCGCGAGGCCGACGATCAGGATGGGCTCGATGATGGAGCTGAGGGCCGACACGGTGTTGTCCACTTCTTCGTCGTAAGTGTTGGCCACACGCATGAGCATATCGGGCAGTTTGCCCGTCTCTTCGCCGACCTCCACCATGCCGATGACCATCGGCGGGAAAATGCCGGAGGCTTCCATCGGCGGAGCGATATTTTCTCCCTCCTTCACGCTGTCGTGGACGAGCTGAATTCCGCGCGCGATCACCTCGTTGCCGGAGGTGTCCCGGACGATCGTCAGCGCCTGCAGGATGGGCACGCCGGAAGAGAGCAGGGTGCCGAGCGTCCGGGTGAGCCGGGCGATGCCGGTCTTGGAGAACAGGGGGCCGAACACGGGCGCCTTGAGTTTGAACTTGTCGAGCGCGAAGCGACCGGGCTTGGTCTGGCCGATCAGGCGGATGGCTACGACGAACGCCACGATGCCGATGATGACCACGAGGGAATTTTCAGCGATAGCCTTGCTGGTATTCATGACCGTGCGGGTCAGACCGGGCATCTTGTCGGCATCGCCGAGCAAGTCGGCGAAGATTTGTTCGAACTTCGGCACGATCTTGGTCATGAGGAAGAACATGATGCCGATGGCGACAAACATGACCACGCTCGGATAGGTCATGGCGGAAATGACTTTGCCGCGGATCTTCTGGATTTTTTCCATGAACTCCGCGAGACGGACAAGGACCACGTCCAGCACACCACCGATTTCGCCGGCCTTGACCATGTTCACATACAGCTTGTTGAAGACCTTGGGATGCTGCGCCATGGCTTCGGCCAGGGTGCTTCCGGACTGGATGGATTCGCCGAGCGCGCCCATGATCCGCTTGAGTCCGGGATGACGCTCCTGGCGCTGGATGACCTGCAGCCCGCGCAGCAGGGGTAGCCCGGCATCGATCAGGGTCGCGAGCTGGCGGGTGACCACCATCAGTTGCTTGGGTTTGACACGCGTTCCGCCGATCTGCGGAAGCTTGATATCCATCGACAGCTTGCCCTTGGTTTTGGGCTTCAGCGATGCGCCGCGAATGCCGGCGGCGCTGGCGGCCGCTGCCGGAGCCGCCGCGGACTTTGCTGCGGCAGGCTTGGCCGCGGCAGGCTTGGCCGCGACGCGCGCGGAACGGTTTTCCGACACGGAGGTAGGGAAGAGACCTTTTTCCTTAAGCCGGCTGACGGCCGCATTCTGGCTGTCCGCATCCACCGTGCCCTGGCTCTCCCGCCCGGCACTGTCAATTGCTTTGAATGTAAATGTCGCCATAGGGCCTCCGGAGGGTCACGCCAACACCCAACAGAACATGCACCAGTCGGATGGCAACGGAAACTAAATAACAATGTGGCCCCAACGTCGAGCCACGACCGCGCGGCGCTCCCATTAGAGCCGTCCGCGTGATTCGTCGTTTCCTTCCGCTGCCTGATCC
>JAGOHE010000143.1 GCA_017996315.1 Kiritimatiellia bacterium
TTTTTTTCTTTCTCCGAGCTTCCCGCAGGTAGGCCCTCAGGATGTTTCGAATCTGAGGGCTGATGCATCTCAACCTCGATATCTCCCGCCACCGGGGCGGGTCAGGGGGTGCCTGCACTTGCCCTCGGGTCAATGTAGATCATCTTGACCTTGCCGTAGTAGGCCTTCTGGAGGAGCTTCAGGACTTCAAGATTGTCGCCCTCGATGAAAAGGTTTTCGGTCTGGTCGAAGTTGACGGATTCCTCCCGGCACGGTTTCAAGGTGGCAATGCTCGGCTGCTGGATGATCTTCAGGCATTCGTTCTTGCCCGGCCAAGTCATCCCGTAACGTTCCTTCTGGTTCGCCAAGACCTCCGAGAAGGTGCCAAGCACGGCCTTGAGCTTCTCGAAATCCACGGCGCGCGTCAGCTTCCCGTCCGGCGTCCGGGTCTCGGTGATGACCTCCGGAAACAGCTGCGCCAACTGCTGGCGTTTGTCCTCGGCCACGTCCATTGATTTCAGTTCAGCTTTTTCGGGCTTATCCATGTTTAACTCCTCCAAGGTCCGCGCGCGGCAAGGCGGGCGCGAGTCATGCGCTCGCGCAATCCGCCTTCGCGCACAAAGATTTCTTCCAGTTTGCGAATCTGCTGATCCAGCAGGTAATTGGCCTGCTTGATAAGGCTGATGATAATGTTGGCTCGGACTTCCGGCGGTCTGTCCTCGAAGCAACGGAAATCGTCATAGGTGACAATTGGGGACGTAGGTGACAAAGGGTCAGGGTCACCTCGTGTCCCCGTCGTCCCCTTGGTCGCCTTTCGGCCAGGTGGCACAATTTTGCCGGCGGCCAGTTTCCGAACATATAGAGCTTCTTTGCTGTTCTTGTCCCACTCGGCAGTGCCTCGGGTGCGAAGGAAGTCGCGATAGTCGGTCAAAAGTTCCTCCAGGCTGGCGCGCGCCACATTGGTGAGTTTCAGCTCCATCTCTCGCGAAGTGCCGGAAGCCATACTGCCTTCGACGATATTTTGTTTCCCACTGCGTGCCGCCTGCACCATTTGATCCACTGTGCGGTCACGCTTATCGAAGAAATCGGCGCAGAAGCGGACTGTGGCGTCGTAGACGACCTCTGCCCGCTGGAAAGAAAGCAAGTTACGGTAACCTCCGTGCGGCGGCAGAATGCCTGCGCTTTTGCCGCACTGGGCCGCCGCGCTTTCCGTTCCTGATTTGCGTTTATCCGTGTCCATCCGTGGTTCCTATCTGACCGCCCATTCAATTTCAAAAAGTGTCTTCTCTGTAATGGTTTGCTTCAGGCGCGCCTCGACGGCATCTATGAGCTCGTCTTTTCTGGATTCAATCTGCTTGGCGGCCTCGTCGTAACCCCGCCAAGCCTCGTCGCGTTTCTTGTCCAGCGCCTTCAGCTTCTTCTGCATCTCAATTTTGTCCGGGAGACTGCTGGACTGCCGAACTTGTTTCTTCAACTCCTTGATTTCGTCGTCGAAGAGCGTAATACTTCGCGTGGTAATCCGTTATCTGCATCTGTCGTCACTTGTCATCGTTGTTCTCTGCCGCCTTCCCAGCCCGAACCCAGTCATTGACCTCAGACACTTGGAACTTCCACAAGCGTCCTACCTTGTGTGCGGGTAGCTTCTTCCGCTCGATCCACTTGTAAACCGTGTCAGGGTTCACACCCAGATGCGCGGCGATCTCGTCAACCGACAGCCAGCGTTCCTGTTGCATGGTCATTTCCTGTCCTCGCTCAGCCGCGAACCATCTGGGCATGCGCCTGAAGACTGGCTGTGAATGTAGCAGCGCATGTCCAACAGGACGAGCGCAAAGCGGAACGGACCGACGAGGACCTGTCGGGCGGGAACGGACGCGGACGGCGTGGAGTGGAGCGGGGTAGCAACCGCCGTTACAACGTGACCAACGGGAATGTTGGCGCGGCGGGTGCGGGTAGGGCATCACCGACCACGCCGGGACCGGGGAACATACCGCGAGCCGCGATAGCGGCGAGCGTGGGGCCGTGTACACGTCCCCAAGCTCGACCAGGACAACGACCTTGAAACGCGGTCCCGGCTATGGCCTACTCATCGCCCAGGACGGAGGTTCGCACGAGCGGAAGGAGTCTCCGCCATGAACGACGAGCAGACCATAGCCGGCGGAGCTTGGCGCAGCGGGTTCTGATCCGTCCGGCCTGTCGAGTGTCGGGGGGCGTGATTCAAAGGTTGGATGGAAGGGAAGGGATTCCATTCAAGGATTGGATGGCGGGCGGATGATCCGGGCGGGAGGGCGCCGGCGCGGTCTGTGATTCGACAGGGGTGTTGAATTTCCGTATCATGGTACGCCTATGCAATCCACGCCCGACTCCGAATCCTACGAAACTGGAACCGAAGAATGGTTCATGCAGCGGATCTTTCTGCCGGACCCGCCGTTGGATGAATTAATCCACGTGTTGGACGGGCTGGTGGAGCAGGGAGGGTGCGCCCAGGCCGACGAACGCGCGCGGGTGCTTCAGGATGAACTGTTCAAACGGCAGGCGGTGGATGACGCCCTCCGGGTATTTCACTGGCGCGCAGGGCTGCTGCCCCCCGGCTCGGGGTCCATGACACGATTGCGCGATGAAATTCTCGGGATTTTCCGGGAAGACGCCCCGCGTCATGTCCGGGCATCGCAGGCGGGTTGGGAGAAACCCATCGCTCCCGCCGAAGCCGCACGACGGCTGAGAGTGATTCTGGCGCTGGAGGAGGGCTCGCTCTGCCTCGAACGCTCGTGGGGCTTCGGGGTGGTGCAGCGGCTGGACGACCTCGCGCGGAAGGTCGAAATTGATTTCGAGCGCAATTCGGGCGCGCAGCTGACGTATGGATACGCGGCGGAGGGATTGACTCTGCTGGGCCCCGATCACCTGCTGGCGCGATGGCACCATGATCGGGCGGCGGTGGAGGCGATGACGAATGAGCATCCCGGCGAGATCGTTCGCATCGCTCTGCGCAGTTTTGGTCCGATGATTCCCGATCAGATCAAGCGCCAGTTGTGCCCGAGGATCATTGCGGAGGACGCGTGGAAAAAGTTCTGGGACGGCGCGCGCCGGGAGCTGAAGAAGGATCCGCGCATGGTCATGCCGTCGAAGCGGACGGAGCCGTGGGTGCTTCATGCCGCGCGCGAGCGGTTCGGCGGGGAGTGGTTCGAGGAACTGGCCGTGGAGCGCGACCTGCTGGAAATCCTCGACATGGCCGCGCAACTGGCATCGGAAAGCCGGATTGCCAACTTGGATCCCGACGCCCGCGCCATCCTGGCCGACCGGCTGCGGTTTGTCGTGCGGGGCGCCGACTCCAAGCGTCCGGGGTTGCCGGCGGAGGCCGTGCTGCGCGCCACGGAAGCGGGAATGGCTGACGAAGAATTCGACGCGCCGCAGGCGATGTCCGCGTGGAAAGACGACGAAGGGCTGATGCGGGCGCTGCGCGCGCTGCCGGCCCGTGAAATGGAACCGTTCCTGGTTTGGATGCGTCAGCGCGAAGGGATGGGTTTTCTCGACCGGCTGCGCGGGTTGCTGCCGCGGATGGAGATCACCCCGCTGAACGCGGCCATGGATCTATTGTTGAACAGTGGGGCGGATGACGCGGATACCGCCCGGGTGTTTCGCGAGGCCGTACAGGCACAGAATCCGACGGTGGAGATGCTTCTGTGGCTGCAGAAAAATTCCGCTCACGCCGAGCGCTGGGCGGTCGCCCGACCCGGCGATCTGGCACGGTTCAGCCTGACCGCCATCGAGGGCGATTACATGGGCGAGCGGCTGAAGGCCCGCAACCAGTTGCGCGACCGGTTCGACCGCGCGGCGGAACTCCAGCGCGCGCTGGACGACATGTCGGCCGCCCAGCGGGAGGAATTCATGCTGCGCGTGAAAGCGTCTCCCGCCTGGCCCGTGTTGGAGCGGCAGGCGGTGGTCGGCCACATGGTGCGGCTGTATCCCCAACTCGAGCAGCGGTTGATTTCCGAGGGCGCCGCGGCCATTCCGGCGGAACCGCCCAAGATGCGGCGGACCTCCCTTCGATCCTATCACGCCCGCCAGCGCCAACTGCACACGCTGGTGACGGTGGATATTCCCCAGAACAGCCGCGATATCGGGCACGCCCGGAGCTACGGCGACCTGCGGGAGAATTTCGAGTACAAGGCCGCGAAAGAAGCGCAGGCGGTGCTCATGCGCCGCCAGTCGGAGCTGGAGCAAATGCTGCGCGAGACGCAGCCGACCGATTTCCGCGACGCGGATACCACCCGGGTCGGTCCGGGCACGCGCGTTGAGATCGAGACAGACACGGGCCGCGAGGTGTATCACATTCTCGGCGCGTGGGACCGCGACGAGGCGCTTCGTATTATTTCGTGCGAGAGCAAACTGGCCCAGTCGCTTGAGGGATTGGAAGCGGGAGCGGAAGCGATGGCGCCCTCCGACGCCGGAGAGCGCCGCATCCGCATTGTGTCCATCGAACCGCTTTCTCCCGAGCTGCTGGAATGGGCATCCAGCGATGAACCGGCGGTTTCCTAACCTGTGGCGCTGGTCCGCGGCGGCCGCGATGGCTGCCGCGCTGGGGGGATGTTACTCGCCTCCATCCCAAGACCGGCTTCGCGTGACGCCCGTCGGAAAGGGCGATCCTTCCAAGGCCGGCTTGCAGATGGGCGCGCCATGGACGGGATGGGATGACGTCCGCGAGCCATCCTTCCGGTTTATCCGGGCCGACCAGTTTCAGGCGGCGGAAGGGGAATCCTGGACGGTCGAGTCTTCCGCATTTTCCCGTGGCCGACCCGGAGGACGATGGATGTGGTCGGCCCGGAGGGAATCCGAGCTGACCGCCACCGAGCCGGTCATCCTTCCGGGGCCGTTCGACAGCGTCGAACTCTGGGCGGGATGGGAGACGGCGGGTTCGGAATCTCCATCCGGATTCGCGGCGGTGGGCCTGATCGCGCGCGATGCGGAGGGGATCCGTCACGAATGGCCCATGGGATCGCTGCGCACGGGCTCCTGGATGGTGCTGCATCATCAGCTGCCCTGGCGCGCGGCGGAGACGTCGGCATTTCCATTCCGGGTTGAAGCGGTGCGCGTATCGGCGGAAGCATCGGCCCGGCCCATCGCGTCTGCGCCGGGCGCTGAGCCGACGCATGGAATCCTTCACCTCGAGCATCTGAGCGCGTACCCGGAGGATCGTTCGCCTGTGGTGCCGGCATGGGGGCCTGGGAATGTTCGTTTTCAACCGCCCATGCGCGCCGTGATCCATGGCCGGCCGGACTATTGGTCGCCGGAGGAGCGCCTGTTCCCCATGGGATCCGACGGCCGATCGGTTTTGGTGCGGGAGCGTGATGGCCATGTACGGTGGGAATGCGAAGCCAAGGGGCGCGGGTGGGCGTACCGCGTCGATCCGGAGCGCTGGTGGACAGAGGGGGTGGAGTTTCTCGAAAAAATTCAGGACCGCTGGCGTTCCCGGGGTAGCTGGCGCGGACTTGATCTTCCTGCGAGCCCGCTGAT
>JAGOHE010000142.1 GCA_017996315.1 Kiritimatiellia bacterium
GTGTCCCTGCGCTTGATCCGCGCGCAGGAAATCAGCCGCTACGTGGAAAACGGGCACCTGGACGCGGGCATCACCGGGCACGACTGGGTATATGAGAACAATTCCGATGTGGTGGAACTCGCCGAGCTGATGTATGCGAAGCAGGGATTCCGCCCGGTGCGCTGGGTGCTGGCGGTGCCGGAGGCGTCGAAGGTCCGCAGTGTGAAGGATCTCGAGGGGGGGCGGATTGCCACCGAAGCGGTCGGGATCGCCCGGCGCTACCTCGAAAAACACGGCGTACGCGCGGAGGTCGAATTCTCCTGGGGCGCGACCGAGGTCAAGACCCCGGATCTGGTGGACGCGATCGTGGAGATCACCGAAACGGGGTCTTCGCTGCGCGCGAACAACCTGCGCATTGTGGACACGATCATGGAGTCCACTACACGGTTCATCGCCAACCGGGCCGCGTCGGCCGATCCGCGCAAGCGCGCGAAGATGGATCAGATCGCCCTGCTGCTCAAGAGTGTGCTCGACGCCGAGGGGCGGGTCCTGCTCAAGCTGAATGTGCGCGAGGCGCAGTTGAAGGCTGTGCTCGGTCAGTTGCCCGCGTTGCACGCGCCCACGGTGGGTTCGCTCAGCGACGCCGGCTGGCGCTCGGTCGAGACGGTGGTGGAGGAGCGCGTGGTCCGCACGATTATCCCGGCATTGAAACAAGCGGGCGCGGAAGGTATCATTGAGATCGGTTTGAACAAAATTGTCCGGTAGTCCGGCACGGTCGTAGTAAGGAGCACCCATGGGTAGCATCAAGAAAAAGCGTCGGGCGAAAATGGCGAAGCATAAACGCCGCAAACGCCTGCGCTCTGAGCGCCACAAGAAGAAATAGGCGCTGGAACGCTCGGGCGCGCATCGTACGATGCGCGCCGGGTCTGTGGGGCTCCGGCAGAGAAGTCCGCGCGCCGGGGTTCGACCGGGGAATGGGGGCGCCGCTCGCGACCGACGTTGACCATGCGCAATTCAACTGCCCCAGGAGCCGCCGCGCTTGTCGCGGGTTTGCTGGGCGTGTCCGGTTGCCTGACCGGGCGCTCCCCGATCGCGCCGGAATCCGCCGGAGGGGTCACCCCGGCGTTGCTTTCGGACATGGGCAGCCTGGCCATGGCGGAGCGGCTGGGCGACATGGACATGATCGCCGCCGCGCACCAGCCCTGGCTGGATCTGGGATTGTCTCCGCCGGCGCCCCGCATAAATTGGCTGCGTCTGGCTGCCACCGCGGATGTGACCACGCTGGATGCGATTCGGGCCCACGTTCGAAATCTCGCCCGGCAATATCCCTCCACCCCTGATCCCTGGGTATATCTCGCCCGGCTGGAATATCTTGAGTCGCGATTTCTCTCCGCTGCCCGGGCGATGGAGGAGGCCGTCGCGCGCGCGTCGGAGCGGCCGTTGTTGCACGCCGAATGCGCCAACGCATGGATGCACGCGGGGGATTATGATCGCGCATGGACCGCGCTGGAGCGCGCGCCGTGGGGATCGGAACAAACCGGGTTGGGGGCGCTGCTCGCGGCGTCCGAAGCCTGGGGGGGACGGATGCTCCGGGAACGCAGCGCCGGGGTGGAGGATCGCCTGACCAAGCTGTGGCAGATGGCGGCCGAGCGTCGACCTGAAGACGCGCGATTTCGCAGCGCGGTGGCGGGCATCCTGGGACGTCTCGAATTTCCAGACGCTGCGATGGACTGGCATCACGAGGCCATCCGCACCCGACCCGAGGATGTGGCGGGCTATCAAATGGCGCTGGATTTTCTCCATGAGCAGGGTCGGTCGGAGGAAGTCCGCGCGCTCGCGCGGGAGGGATTGGACCGCGCGCGCCAGCCGATACCGTTGCGCTTATGGTACGCCGACTGGCTGACGCTTCAGGCGGAAACTCCCGACGCCGGCGCGGATGCCGTGGCGGCGGATCTCACGGATGCCGCGCGCCTGCTGGGCACCGTGCGCCATGCCCTGCCGCGCGAGTCCCATGTGATGGCGCGATTGGGATATGTCTGCGCTCGCCTCGGCCGCGCGGCCGAAGCGGTCGAAGCGTGGTCGCGATGGGGCGAACGCGACGACGCGGCGATTCGTCACACGCTGGCCGATATGGTCCTCGAAACCGCCGATCCGGCCGACGCCGCGGACGAGCTGGAGCGATCCCGGGCGGGCGATCCCATCTGGCGCGGGTACGCGCGCGCGGAAGCCCTCGAACGCGCCGGACGGACCGCCGAGGCGGGCGCGACCTGGGAGGCGCTGGTCGCCTCCGCCCCGGCGGAAAGCAGCCTCCGTTTTCGCCGGGCCGTTCATGCGGCTCGGTATGCCGAAACCGGGCGCGCCGACGAGCTCATATCCTCCGATCTCACAGCCCTGCCCGGAGATCCCCTGCTGGTCGGCTTGGACGCTGTGCGACGGATCGTGGAAGGTGATATGGCCGGCGCCCGGGCGGTGCTCGACACGATTCCGGCCTTCCATCGTTCCGAGCCGCCCGCCTTCATGGGCGTGTCGGAAATTCCCGCGTTGCTGCGGTGGTTCGAAGGACGCCCGGATGAAGCCTACGCCGAAGTCCGCGAACGGCTGCAGCGGGAAGGGGAGTGGGGCGGAACGCTCGAACTGGCCAAAGAGCTTCGCCGGCGTGTCGAGGGGCGAAACTCCCTTCTTCCGTGGACGGCCCGGGCCATGATGGATTTTGCCGAACACCCGCGGCTGGCGGAGGAGCATGGATGGCAGTGCACGGCGGAGAACAACTTTCCCGAAGCGTTGCGGGCCTTCCATGAGGCGCGTCGGCGATGGGCGCGCACCCGGGGCGGAGAACGTCGGCGCGGGGCGATGGATTTCTTCATCGCCATGCAGCAGGAGCAACTGGGGAATTGGGGGGAAGCTGAGCGCGGGCTGCGGGCCATCGTCGGGTCCAATCCGGATGATGCCCTGGCGCTCAATGCGCTCGCCTTTGCCCTCGCGGAGCGGTCGGAGAACCTCGACGAGGCACTCGACCTGATCCAGCGCGCGCTGCGGATCCGTCCGGGCGATGCGGCGTATCTCGACACCCGCGGATGGGTGTTGTACCGGCTCGGCCGCATCGAGGAGGCCCGGCAGGATTTGCTGGCCGCCATGGGGAAGGACCCCGACGAAGCTGAGATTCTCGATCATCTGGCCGATGTGGAGCTCACAGCGGGGCGGAGGGAGGAATCCGAGCGCTACCGCCGCGAAGCGTTCCTGCGCGATCCCGATTTCCCCGGACTGCGCGAACGGGCCCTGGCCCAGGGGCTGCGCCCGGATGAATGGATGACGGACGCTCTTGCCTGGCGGGAGCGCTGGCGGCGCCGACTGGATTTCCTCCTGCCCCTGCTGATTCCGCACGGACTGGGAGACGAAGACGGATTGGACGGGCTGCTGCGGTAGCGCCGCCTTGGAAAGGGAATACGATCAGCGGACGATGCGTCCGAACCTGCGTCGCCGCCGCCAGAACGCCGCGGCGGAAGCCGCGCCGATCAGCAGCATCGCATTCGGTTCGGGAACGGCCGCAATGCCGGAAATCTGATTGCTGTAAGTTCCGATGTGGGCGCTGTAGGTCACATCTCCAAATACCGCCTTGCTGGCGGCCGAGGATCGGCCGACAAAGCCGATGGTGACCATGATGCCGGACAAGTACCAGTCGCCCGAGGATGACCAATAGACCCCGCCGCCGGAATCGTACGTGGCCCCTTGCGCTTCGTCGGCGCCGGCGTTCTCGGTGAATTCCGTCCGGAATACGGTGGTGGTCAGGCTGCGGTCCTTGACGGCATACGAGATAAGGTTATAGCCCTCGATTGTGTTGCTGCCCCACCGTTTCGTGCCGGTATTCGAACCCCAGACATAGCCCGAATAAACCTGATTCTCCTCATTGGTAACATTCCAGTCCGCATCCCAATAGGTCAGACTCGTGGCCCGGTTCCGTCCATGACCGATCATGGTCACGGCGCTGCCGGAGGTCGGGTTGGTTCCCTGGGGTATGAGCTTTGAGGGGGCGTTGGTCACGACACCGTTCACCCGGAACATGACCAAGTCGGTCTGTGAGTCGTCGGCGTTGAGGATGGGTGTCCAGGATGACTCTTTGATGGTGTGTGTCACGCCGGCGATAGTCACCGATGTCGGAAGATCATTGGTGCGCACATGCCACGCCGTGAGAAACCAGTTGTTGCTAACGTAGGTGACCGAGGATGGAACACCGGTCTTGGTAATCCGGCCGACATTATTCCAAGCATCGAAGTTGGACTCGCTGGCGGTGGTATTTCCGGATCCATCCGCGGACGCAATGATGACCGCGGACGCGCTCAAAACTCCGGTCATTGTGGCCAGCGCGAGAAGAAAGCAGATCGAACGGTTTGTTTTCAACTGCGGCATCCTCCTCGATACGGTTCGGATCCGATCAATGGGGGCACTATCATCACAACCCTGCGCCAAGTCAAGACAGCCCGTGAGGATTTGTTTTCAACCTGCTGCGCCGAGGAAAGAAGCAGCATCGCATCTCAAGGGTTGAACCGGATTTTCGCCCGCGTCGTCCCCATCGTCTCTGGCCGAACGGCATTCTACGGCTCGCCTCTGGAAACGGGCGTCGCCATGAAGAGGTGAGCGCTGATCAGCCGAGTCGTCTCAGAACGTAGGGCAGCAACCCGCCGTCGGCAAGGGCGGCCGCTTCCTGGACGGTGTCCACGCGGATGCGGACCTGAAACCGGATGGGTTCGCCGCGATCCGGCCGCGCCTCGACCTCGGCGATACCCCGGGGTTTCGCGCGGTCGAGTCCGCGGATGGCTATGATTTCCGATCCGGTCAGTCCCAGACGATCGGCGTTCTGACCGTCCATGAACTCCAGCGGCAGCACCCCCATGCCTGCGAGGTTGCTGCGGTGAATGCGTTCGAAACTTTCGGCGATGACGGCGCGGACGCCCAGCAGCATGGGACCCTTGGCCGCCCAGTCGCGCGACGAACCGGCCCCGTACATTTTTCCGGCGATGACGACCATCGGGATTCCGCGCGAGCGATAGGCTTCGGCGGCGTCGAAGATGCTCATCGAAGCGCCTTCCGGAAACAGCCGGGTCCATCCTCCTTCGCGGTCGGACAGCCGGTTGCGGATGCGCGTATTCGCGAATGTGCCGCGGATCATGACCTCGTGATTGCCCCTGCGCGCGCCATAGGAATTGAAGTCGCGCCGCGCCACCCCCCGCGATTCCAAATATCGCGCGGCGGGCGAGTCCGCGGCGATCGAGCCCGCGGGCGAGATGTGGTCGGTGGTGATGAAGTCGCCAAACAGACCGAGCACCCGGGCGCCCTCGAGGTCCTGCGGAGGCTGTGATGCGCCGGTAAAATACGGCGGTTCGCGGATGTAGGTGGAAGCCGGATCCCAGGCATAGTCGCCGGAACCGCCCGCGGGCAGCCGTTCCCATTGCGGCGGGACGCCGGTGTCCGAACCGTACACGGCGGTGTAATCGGCGGGATCCATCGCCGAGC
>JAGOHE010000144.1 GCA_017996315.1 Kiritimatiellia bacterium
GGCAACTGGAATTCGATGTTTCAAAGCCGGACGGCACCCCCCTGAAGCGGCTCGACGCCGGTCCCCTGCGCGCCATGGGCTGGCAGCCCAAAACAGACTTCGCCGCCGGCCTGCGCGAAACCTACGCCGCCTTCCTCAAGATCCGGGATTGAACTTGTCCGGAACCGCCCCTTGAAGTATCTTGCCGTTTCCAATGGTCCAAGGCACACAGCCCCCTGATATCGCCGCGCTGGAGAAAAACGCCCGCGCCCTCCGCGCCACGCTCGTGCAGATGGCGTTCGACGGCAAGGAAGGCCATCTCAGCGGATCCCTCGGCTATGTGGACCTGGCGGTCGCCCTCTACCACACCTGGCTGCGCGCGGATCCGGAAAACCCCGGCGACCCCGACCGCGACCGGTTCATCCTTTCCAAGGGCCACGGCTGCACCGGGCTCTATGCCGTGCTGGCCGACCGCGGATTCATCCCGCGGTCCGCCCTGCGCGACTACAACGTCCCGGGCAAGGGCCTGCCCAACCATCCCTGCCAGCACGCCCTCCCCCTGCTGGAGATGTCGGCGGGCAGCCTCGGCCACGGGCTCGGCGTCGCCGCCGGCATGCTGCTCGGCTTGCGGCTCAAGGACTCCCCGGCCCGCGCCGTCGTCCTGATGGGCGATGGCGAATGCAACGAAGGCAGCGTCTGGGAGGCCGCCATGTTCGCCGCCGCCCAGCGCCTCGACCGCCTCGTGGCCATCGTCGATTACAACGGCATCCAGGCCGTCGGCCGCAGCGACGAACTCATGGGCCGCACCTCGCTGGTGAAGAAATTCGAGGCCTTCGGCTGGGCCGCGCGCGAGATCGACGGCGCCGACATGCGCTCCATCGTGGACACGCTCTCCGCCCTCCCCTTCGAGCCGGGCCGCCCCAGCGCCATCGTCGCCCGCACCCGCATGGGCGTCTCCTTCATGGAAAACGACGTCCTGTGGCATTATCGCAAACCCTCCGCCGACGAGCTCGCCCGCGCGCGGACCGAACTCGGCGAGCGGCCCATCCATCTGGAGGATTGATCCGATGCGCCGCGCCTTCGTCGAAGCCCTCATCCACGCCGCCGAGCGGGATCCGCGCGTGGTGTTCCTCACCGGCGACCTGGGGTATGGCGTCTTCGACGAGTTCATCGCCCGCTTCGGCCCGCGCTACATCAACGTGGGCGTCGCCGAGGCCCAGCTCGTCAACGCCGCGGCCGGCCTGGCCCGCGAAGGATTCCGCCCCATCGCCTATTCGATCGCCAGCTTCATGACCGGGCGCCCCTTCGAGCAGATCCGCTTCTCGATCGCCTACCCCGGCCTCCCGGTCGTCCTCGTGGGCGCCGGCGGCGGCTTCTGCTACAGCCAAAGCGGCGTCTCCCACCACGCCCCCGACGACTTCGCCCTCATGGGGCTCGTCCCCGGCATGGCCGTCGTCGCCCCCGGCGATCCCGGCGAAGTCCGCGCCCTCCTGCCGCAGCTTCTGGAGCGCTCCGGCCCCTCCTACCTCCGCATCGGCAAGTTCGGCGAGCCGTCCTACGGCGCCGAGGCCCCCGTCCAACTCGGCCGCGCGCGCCTTCTCCGCGAAGGCGGGCGCATCGCCGTGCTGACCACGGGCGAGATGGCCCCCCTCGCGCTCGACGCCTTGCCGGAACTCGCGCGCGACGGCATCGCCCCCGCCGTCGTCCAGTTCCACACCATCCAGCCCCTCGACACCGCCGCCTTGCACCACCTCGCTTCGCAGGTCCGCACCTTCGTCGTCGTCGAGGAAGCCGCCCCCGAAGGCGCGCTGTTCTCCGGCATCCAGGCGTGGCGCCAAACCACCGGGTCCGACGTCCGCCTGATCCGCCGGGGACCGGGCAAGGATTTCGTCCTCGGCAATCCCCGCCGCGAAGACCTGCGGCGCGCCGCCGGCTTCGACGCCCGCGCCATCGCCGAAACCTGCCGCGCCGAATGGAACGCCTCCCGGCCCTCCGCACCCCCCGGATCGCCCTGACCCCGCCGCGCCGTCCAATCCGATCAGGAGAACCCACCATGCCTCGCGCCGACGCCGGGCCCGTGACCCAGCGAGCCGTTGACGGTCTCGTAGCCGGGAATCACGGGATCGGGAATGCCGCCGAGGAACGAGCCCGGCCGGCAGACCCGCGCCAGCTCTTCCCGCGGGAAAAACCCGCGGTCCGCCAGGATGGGATACAGGCTGATGGAGCCGTGGCCCTTGCTGACGATCAGCCGGTCGCGCGCGGGATCGCGCGGATCGGCCGGGTTGTGCCGCAGCAGGCCGCCATAGAACAGGCAGACGTAGATTTCCACGGCGGACAGCGACGACGCCACGCGCGTCTCCGGCGCCGCGGCATGGATCCGCAGCGTTTCCGCCCGCACCCGCGCCGCCCGCGCGCGCAGTTCGTCCGGGCTTTTCCGCTCTCCGCTCACGTGAAGTCCCTCTGGATGGGGTGTTCCAGGATCCGCCGCACGAACGCCGCGGCCTCCGGGCCGAAGCGGCGGGCGACCATGGCCTGATACGCCGGATTCTTGTAGTATTCTTGGAATGCCGCGTCGCGAAAGCGCACGACGTCTTTCCAGTCCACGTATTTCGTCGACAGCGGCCGCGAATCGCGGCTGTAGTGCCCGTAGGCCGACCACGCCGTCGGCATCGGCACGCCCTGCGCCACGAGCTCGTCGTAGAGCCGCGTGCCGGGATAGGCCATCGCGCAATAGAAGTTCGCCCACTCGAACTGGAATTTCTTCGCCATGTCGAACGATTCGCGCATGCTGGCGAGGTCGTCCTCCGGCAGGCCGAAGATGAAATTGCCGACGATGGAAATGTCCGCGTCGCGCGTCCAGCCGATCACCTGGTCCGTCGCGTCCTCGGTGGTTTTCTTGTTGACGGAACCGCGCACCCGCGCGTTGGCCGACTCGAAGCCATAGGCCAGCCAGCGCACGCCCGCCTTGCGAAGCTTCTTCAGCAGGTCCGGACCGCGGATGGACGACACGTGGGCATAGGCCCAGAAATTCAGATCCCACCCCTTCGCGACGATCCGGTCGCAGATCTCCTCGACGCGCTCCGCGTTTGCGGTGAAGACGTTGTCGAGAATGCGCACGTTGCGCACGCCCAGCTTCACCAGCGTTTCCAGCTCGCCGAGGACGCGGCCGGCGGAGCGCAATCGCAGATTCGGGCGCCCGGCCACGACGTTGACGCTGCAATAGGAGCAGTTGTAAGGGCAGCCGTGGTTCGTGTAGATCGCGCCGTAGGGGCTGCGCGCGTCCAGCCGGTCGAAACAATGCCAATGGTGGGCCCGATAGCGCGCCGGCGGCATCAGGTCCCATGCCGCATCGGGCAGATTTACCACGTCCGCGAACAGCGGTGCGCGCCCGCCCGCGACCACGTCGTCGCCGATGCGCGACCAGATGCCGGGAATCTCTCCCGCCGCCGGACGCTTGCCCCGGCCGTTCGCTTTCAGCCATTTCGCCAGCGCCGTTGCCGGCTCGAAGGATTCGCCGCAACAGACGAAATCCGCTTCTTCGCCGCGCAGGATCCGCTCTGGATAGGCCGACGGCACGACGCCGTCCAGCAGCACGGGAATGCCCGGCGCCGATTTGTGGATCGCGCGGACGGTCTCGCCCGCCGCCTGCATTTTCGTCACGTCGCCGGAGTTGACTTGGTCCGTGCCGACGATCACCAGCGCCGGAACCGACTCCCCCACCCGCCCCGCCACCTGATCCGGCCGTATCCCCTCCGCATCCGCGTCCAGCAATTCCACCGCGAGCCCCTGCTGCCGCGCATACGCCGCCAGCAGCCCCAGTTGGACCGGCGGCGTCACCGCCGCAATGTCCGTTCCCAGCGAGCCGTACGCCCGGGGGCGGTTGTTGGGGAAAAGAAGCAGCAAATCTACGGCATTCACCCCGGCAAACTACCACTGCCCCCCGCCCTTTGACAACCGCCCTCCTGATGCCAATTCGTTTCGTGCACAGGGGCCTGAACCGTGTGCGGCGGGCAGCGCCTCCATGCGGCCATGGGACAAGGGCGCTGTGCCCGGGCCCGGCGACCGCGCCCCCTTTGGCTGCCGCCGCTTGCGCGGAGGCCAACAAGAGATTGCCTTGCCGTTCGCTTTGGAGTACAAGGAATATTTATGAACCAGGAATTTGCCGGCTATTCCATTACCCGCCCCATGACGGGCGGGGGAATGACAAAGCTGTATGTGGCCATCGATGCCCAGCAGACCCGCTACGTCATCCGCGTCCTGGATGCCGTCAATGCCCGCGACCGCAAGAACCGCACGCGGTTTTTCCATGGGGGCGAGGTCATTGCCCGGCTGAACAGCCCCAATCCGCACCCCAATATCGTCAGGTTTATCAAAGCCGGCTATGAGGGCAAAACCCCCTTCATGGTGTTGGAATACATCGAGTCACGGACCCTGCGCGACCTGATCCTCTTCCGGGAACCGCTGCTGACGGAAAATGTGATGGTCTTCATCCGCCAGCTGGCCACCGTGATCCAGTACATTCACGCGCGCGGCTTCCTGCACTTGGACGTCAAACCGGAAAACATATTGATCCGCCCCGACGGGCGCCTGGTGCTGATCGACTTCGATTTGGCCATCCCCCGCAAGCGCTTTTTCAAGAAGCTGGCCGGCGTCTCGGGAACCACCGCCTATGTTCCGCCCGAAACACTGGTCAACCGCATCGCCGACGACCGGGCCGACATCTATGCTTTCGGCATCTGCTGCTACGAGATGCTCACGTTCCACAAACCCTATGAAGGGGAAAAAATCGAACTGGTTCGCGCGGCCCAGATCGATCCCAAGACGCCCCCCACCCCCATTCGCCAGCACAATCCCGCCATCCCTTCCGGCGTGGCCAATCTCGTCATGAAGTGCATCGCCAAGGATCCGAAGGACCGCTATCCCGACATGGTGCTGGTGCTGCGCGATCTCGACAATCTCATTTGATTCCCAGGTCCGGCCATGGAACCCAATTCTGCCCCTGACATTTATCTCATGAAGCGCGAAAAATCCCGCGCGGGCTGCATGACGGTCCTGATCGCCACGGTGGCGGTACTGGGCATCATCACCGTGGCTGGCCTGATGCGCTGGTTGGGCGGCCGCGAGACGGAAACCGCCGCGCCCGCGGACCTCCCCGCCCTCTCCGAAACGGCCGAAGTCCTCCCGGAGGCTCCGCCACCCGTTCCGCCGGCCGCCCCCGAAGCAGCCCCCGCGGCCCCGCCGGCTCCCGCAGCCGCTCCGCCCCCCCCTCCATCCGCCCCGGCAGCTCCCGTGGTTGAACCATCCCCCCCGACGGCCGCCACAACCGCC
>JAGOHE010000145.1 GCA_017996315.1 Kiritimatiellia bacterium
ATCCAATCCGAAGCTGGCGACGTGGTGCTGGCCGAGGCCGCGCCCGATGGACATCGCGAGCTGGCCCGCCTGCCCGCTCTCCCAAGCAAGACGTGGAACAACCCCGTGCTTGCCGGGGACCTGCTCCTGGTCCGGAACGACCTGGAAGCCGCCTGCTACCGGCTCCCCCTTGCGACCGGGGGCGCCTCCACAAGGCCAGCGGCCAACGCATCGCATTAACGCCGCTGCGAGCCATTGGCTCGGTGGGGCCGGAGGCCTCTGGATTGGGAGCAGCCCTTAAAGAGCACGATTGGGAGCACGGCTCTGTCGTCTTCCGGCCGGGCCAGCCGCACGTGTGGGCGCCCGATGTCTGGCGGGATCCGGCCTCGGGGCGTTTCTATCTCTACTATACCGTCAACCAGACCGTGGGCGTGGCCGAGGCCGACGCACCGCGAGGGCCGTTCCAAGTGGTTCGCAAGTTTATCGACAGCGCCATCGATGCGCATCTATTCCGCGATGATGACGGGTCGCTATATCTTTACTATGTCCAGTTGCCCGGGTTCCGCATCAGCGTGCAGCCGATGGCGAGCCCCACCCAGCCCCGGGGCGAGCCGCGAGCCATTCTCTGGCCGGAGTCCGAACGGGAAAAGCGCGCGGGCCATGTCACGGAAGGTCCGTGGATGATCAAACGCCAGAGCCGCTACTATCTCCTGTACAGCGGTTCGGGGGCGGACACGCCCGATTATGCGGTCGGTTATGCGGTGGCGGATCATCCGCTCGGGCCGTTCACGCGCGCTGCTCGGCCTGCCGAAAGAGCCGCTGGACACGGGGGAATACGACCTGGTGGTGGTCGGAGGCGGAATGGCGGGTTGCTGCGCGGCCATCAGCGCAGCTCGGCTCGGCTGCAAGGTGGCCCTGATCCACGATCGGCCCGTTCTGAGCGGGAACAACAGCTCCGAGGTGCGCGTCGGGCTCTCGGGCCTCATTCATCAACCACCTTATCCGCGCCTGGGCGACCTCGTCGAGGAGTTGGGCTCGATCGGTCACTGGAGCCTTTACCAAGCCAATCAGGCTCCGGACTTGCCGCGCAGCAAGGAAGTCCTGGCCATCATCCAACGGCACCCCGAGAAGAAAATTCACAATGCCGGTCCCGCGTCGAACTACGAGGACGAAAAGAAAATCGCGCTGGCCGGGGCCGAAAAGAATCTCACTCTTTACCTCAGCACCCGCGCCAACAGCGTCGTCATGGAAGGAAACCGCATCCGTGCGGTCATCGCGCAGGACATCCGGACGGGCCAGGTACGGAAGTTCAGCGCCCGGCTTGTGGCCGATTGCACCGGCGACGGCGCCATCGGCGCGCTCGCCGGTGCGGACTTCGCTTACGGCCGGGAATCCCGGGCCGAGTATGGCGAGGAAAGCGCGCCGCTGGAGAAAGACGAGATGGTCATGGGCACCTCGGTGCAGTGGTATGCGGAAGAGAACCCTGAGCCCTCCGTCTTTCCGGAATGCCCCTGGGCGGTGCGCTTCGACGAGAAGAGCTGCGTCCAGGCCACCCGCGGAGACTGGGATTGGGAGACCGGGTTCCATCAGAACCACGTGACTCAGATCGAGCAGATCTGCGATTACGGCCTCCGTGTCGTATTCGGCAACTGGGCGGTTCTGAAGAACCATCCCAGGTTCAGGGATGAGTTCGCGCGCCAGCAACTGAAGTGGGTGGCGCATATCGGAGGCAAGCGCGAATCCAGGCGCCTGCTCGGCGATGTCGTGCTCCGACAACAGGACATCGTCGAAGCCAGGCCGTTCCCGGACGCTTCCGTCACGACCACATGGACGATCGACCTGCATTATCCCAAGGAACCTCTGTGCGCGTACGACGCGTTCCGCTCGGAGGCCCGTAACATCCAGATCAGTCACTATCCGTTCCCGTATCGCTGTTTCTACTCGCGGAACATCGAGAACCTGATGATGGCGGGCCGGAACATCAGCGTGACGCATGTGGCGCTGGGGACCGTTCGCGTGATGCGTCCGCTCCAACCATGACCTCAGTCAAGCAGGGCAAGCTCCGGCCACGGGTCAGGCTCCGGCACCGGCACAAGCTGGAAAACGGCTGGCGCCTCGAGGACGGGGAGGGTGTTCCTGGCCAAGACGCCGGAGACGTTCGTTCACGACGCCGACGGCAACCTGATGCAGGACGGGCATTGGACGTATACCTGGGACGGCGAGAACCGGCTGGTGACGATGGAGGCGCTGAGCACGGTGCCGGCGGCGGCGAAACTGCGTGTGGAGTTTGAGTATGACTGGCGGGGGCAGCGGATTGGGAAGACGGTGAAATCGGGCGCTGATTTCTCGAACATTGTTTATTCGCATAAATTGGTTGCGCCGGTGCCGCAGTCAGATCGCGTTCTCAAACAGTTCATGAACTGGCTATCACCTCGCCACACCTGCCTGCAATCGCTCCATGACCCTCTGCCGCAGGTCCACGGGCGCGAGCACGCGCACCTCGGGCGTCCATGATAGAATCCACCGTACCAATTCCTGGCGTCCCGTGGTCGTGAGCGCCAAGTCAACCGAACCATCGGGCCGATCCCGGATGGTCTGCGACGGATGCCAGAGGCGTTCCTTGATGTAGGTCGCCACCTTCGCCGAAAACCGCAGGCGTACCGCCATTGGTTCCTCTCCGCGCGAAATCCCAAACCCGTCCCTGATCACCTCCCGCGCATCATACCCGGCTGGCCGCTCAAATCGCTCACCATTGGGCGCCACTGACCGGAACCGCGATAGCGCAAATGTCTCGGTCCGGCCATTCCGTGTGTTGGTCGCCAGCACGTACCAATTCCCGTGGTAGCCAACCAGATGATGCGGCTCCAACCGATAGTCCTTTACCTGTCCATCGAACCGCTGGTACACCGCAGCAAGCTGCTGACAACCGTGGATGCCCTGCACCACCGTCCTCCAAACCCGCGGATCAATCCGCGCCCGATCCTCCGCAATCACGGAGAACCGGTCCGTCAGGCTCTCCAGGTCCACCGTCACAAACCCCTGCAATGACTCCGCGATCTTGCCCATGACTGACTGCATTCCAAGCTCCATCGGGGTTCCCTGGAACGCCTCCAGAATCTTTCTCGCCACAAAGAACTCAAACACCTCCTCCGCCCGGAGCCGGATCGGCGGCAATTCGTAGGTCGGCTCCGTTAATCGCCAACACCGCGCTGTCGCGTCGTAAGCCAGCGGGGCATTCTCTTCATCGCGGAGGTAATCAAGGTCGCGCGCCACGGTCCGCCGTGAGACACCCAATTCGAGGCAAAAATCCGTGCTGCTCGGGCCGTCTCCACTGGCTGGGCCTTCTCGCACCATTTCGACGATCCGGCGCAGCCGGTAATACTGCGATCGGTTCTGCGGTTTCATTTCTTCCTCCCACCTGTGACGCTCGATGGCATACCTGCCTTTCTATACTGGCCCCTATGCAGGCGCTCCAGCTCTATCAGCCCCGCCAACCCCGCCGCTCGCCCCTCTGGCAATGCGTGCACGAGCAAGCCGTCACGTTTCGCCAGGAATATCCCCGACGCCATCTCGACCGCTATGGCCCGCTCCGGCCTGTCGTGACCGAGGTCATTGCAAAATTCCTCGACTGCGGCGACCTCCATCAAGGCTTCGCCCGTGTCCGCTGTCCGGACTGCCGCTTGGAATATCTCTTGGCCTTCAGTTGCACGACCCGCGGATTTTGCCCCAGTTGCCAACAACGACGACCGTCCAAACCGCCCATGTTTTGATCGAGGAAGTTTTCACCAACGTGCCCCATTGCCATTACGTGCTCAGCCTGCCGGTGGCCGTGCGCAGTTTCTTCCAACGAGACCGGTCCTTGCTCACCGATCTCTGCCGGCTGGCCAATGACAGCCTCGTCGAATGGATGCGCACCACCATGAACCGCACTGACGGCGTGCCTGGGATCGTGCTCACGCTGCACACCTTTGGCGACTATCTCAATTTCCATCCCCACATCCATGCCATTGCCACCGACGGCCTGTTCGACCGGACCGGAGCATTCATCCCTCTGCTTGGCGCCGCACTTCGCCCCCTGCGTGGCCTGTTTCGAGCCAGGGTCTTCAGGCTCCTGGTCGAGCGAAAAATGCTCTCTCCCGCGCTCGTGCATAAGTTCATGCAATGGAAACACAGCGGATTCAACCTTTTCCGCGGCAACCCAGTGCCTGGCAACCACCGCGCCGAACTCGAAAATCTGGCCCAGTACATCCTCCGTCATTCCTTCTCCGTGGAGAAGATGACCTACATTGCCGACAGCAGCCGGGTCATCTACCATTCCCGACTGAACCCGGCCACCCGCCGCAATTTCGAGGTCTTCCCCGCTACCGACTTTCTCGCCGCCATTTCGCAGCACATCCCCGAAAAAGGCGCGCAAACCGTAAAATACTACGGCTATTACAGCAACAAAGCCCGCGGGCCGCGTGCCAAACGGCTGGCATGTCATGCGGAGCGAAGCCAAGGAACCCTCGAGTTGCCGCCCCCACTCCCCCAAGTCCGCCGCAAAATCCCCTCTCGCACTTGGCGCCAACTGATCCAGAAAGCATGGGATGTTGACCCGTTGCTCTGTCCTAAATGCGGCGGCCAGATGCGGTTGATTTCGCTGATTGACCATGACAAAACGATCGAGAAGATTCTCCGACATTTCGACCTCTGGGAAGACCCGGTCCGGCGGACCGATCGGGCCCCCCCGCTCCGCCTCGAATCCGAGTACATCAGGGAACCCTTCTACGACGACATGCCCTTCGGCCCGGAAGCCTGCGCTGAGTAAAACCATCGCGATCCCAGGCAGTCGTCTCGCCACCGAAGCGGAAAATCCATGCCCACCGCCGTCGTTCCGGCGTCGTTTCCTCTTGACTCTGGAGAGGCTTTCGCTCAAGGTTGGCTCAGTAATGGAACGAACGCGGCCACAGCGAACTTTCGCGCGCCTCATAAGCGCTTTGGCCCGTCAGCCGAGGTTCGGGGCTCCCCCCTTAACCCCCCTGCTGGCGCCCATGCCCAGCTCCTCTGAAAAGCAATTTCCTACCAGTACAAGCTGCTCAGCCACAGCCTGCTGCGAGACACCCTTGAAATAAGTCGGAAAGTCGGGCTAGTGCTAAGACACGTAAATTACGGAACATAATGATGTGCTAACTTTCGGTCGGCATCGCGACGTGTAAACTTCCAGTCGATCATACTTTTGGCTCGGTTGCGTCGGCGCTGCCACGCCTTGATCT
>JAGOHE010000011.1 GCA_017996315.1 Kiritimatiellia bacterium
CCGAAGACCCGAAGATTGACCGCTCCCTGGAAGAGGCGGAACCCCGCCGTAAACCGGTACTGTCCCTGTACGGCGAACATTGGTGGGATAACGAGGACCGGAAAGGCACGGAATACGGCCTGGGCGCCGATGTGCCGGTGGGCGAGGCCTGGCGCGCGCGCGGCTTGGCGGAATATGAATTGTGGGAGCGCGAAGGAATTGAGGATGTCGAAGGCTGGCGCTTCGGCTTGGGCGCGCAATGGACGTGGGGGCCGGGCCGGACCATCGATGGCCGAATCTGGCGGTTGCAGATGGACGGGCCGGACGACATCACCGGAGGCGACATCGCCCTCCACGTGCCCAATCCGCTCTGGAGCGGCCATCTTGAGCCGTTCGGCGAATGGCGCGAGGAAGAAACCGTGGAAGCGGTGCGCGCGAACATCACCGACGACGTCTATGGCCTGCGCACCTACTCGCGCGTGGCGGATCTCGTGGATGTGTTTGCGAACGGATGGATCGTGGACCGGTCGGATGACAATACGACCCGGATGCTCGACGCGCGAGCCACCGTGCGCGTGCGGGAATGGCCGCACGTCGCGCTCGGCTATCGGTTGCGGCTGGGCGACAGCGATTTCGATCCGCCCGAGTACTGGGCGCCGGAACTTCTGCGCCAGCACCAGTTCTATGCGAACCTCCGGGGCAAACAAGGTTGGCTGGGCTGGTCCTTGAGCGGTGAAGCCGGCGAGGCCAAGGAACGGAATACGGATTGGAGATTTGTCTGGGGCGCGCGCGCGGCAGGCGAAGTGAACCTGCGCGGCGGTTGGGGATTAAGCGGCGGCTGGACCTATTTCGAAGGCCCCATTTACAACCGGCACCTGATCTTCGGGCTCATCTTTGTGAGGCTGTGAGCAGAGAGCGGAGGTCAGAGGTCGGAACAGTCCGTGGCGAATCCTGCGCGGCGCAGGCGGTCGGCGATGCCGTGACCAATTTCCACGGCATCAATAGGGGGCGGACGCGCACGCTCCGCACTTCGTTTCGTTACGCACAATTGACCGTCCATGGTCCGCAGTCGAATTCCACTCCGGCGCTTGACGGTCATGCAGAGGTCTGACAGCCTTGTCCGTGGAATGCATGTCTGCCCGCCAAACGGCTGGATCCACCGCAGAATCGGCATGGCATTGGCCATCGCGTTCGGGGTTTGGCCGGCGATATGTCCCGCCGGTGGCGCGCGTGCTTCGGACTCCATTCCGGTGCTCATGTATCACCACATCAGCGATGACCCCGGTCAGGATGTGTGGACGGTGGGCGCGGAGGAGTTTGAGCGTCAGATACGTTTTCTTAAAGAGCAGGGCTACCAATCCATTCTGCCCGACGACTGGGTCGCGGCCGCGCGCGGGGAAACGGCTCTTCCCGCGAAGCCCATCCTGATCACCTTTGACGACGGGTTGCAGTCCATTCTCACCCATGTCGAGCCCATCCTGAAGCGCCACGGCTTTCGCGCAATCGTCTATGTCATTACCCGCAATCTCGCGGAGACCGAGAATGACCGCCGGAGCTATGAAGGCAAACCCTGCCTGATCTGGCCGGAAGCCCGCGCGCTGCACGAACGGGGCGTGATCGCCATCGGTTCGCATAGCCATACGCATTCGAAGCACCCATCGGTGCTCGAGCGTGAAATGACGATCAGCCGCCGGACCGCTCGCGAACGGGCCGGTTTGGATCTGCGCCATTATTGTTATCCGTACGGTGTGCATCCGCCCGGGCTGATGAAAGCCGCGCGTGAGGCGGGATATCTCACCGCGATGGTGTGCGAGAATACGCTGTCGGCCGCGCCCGACGCGCAGGATCCGTATGGTATCCCGCGGGTGTCGGTGTACGGGGGGCATCATGAATTCCATGTAAAGATCGTCCGCGCGGAGCAGGATCCGCGGGCTTGGGTGGTCGAGGCGCGCAACGAAGGACTTCCGATTCCAGTTCAACCCGTCCTGGTGACCGGCGGCCGCCGCGCGATCCTGCCGATGGAGCCGGGCGAAAAGCTCGGTCCCCGACCGCGGGTATGGACCGTTCCCGCCGAAGGGGAACCGGAGCCGGGCGAGGCGCATGTCGAGTTGTGGGATCGGCATGGTGTTCTGAAATTGCATCCATGAAATGTTCTGCGGCGGTTCGGGGCGCGCTGCTCCTGTGGCCGATCGTCGGCCTCGCGCTGGCCTTGCGTTACGAAGATGTGCTCCGGGAAACCCGATATCACCCCGACGAGCGCGCGATTCTCCGCTGGATGGAGGCGATGCGGGAACGCGGCGAGATTGGGAACCCGGCCTATCCCGGCGGCTATTTTGTGCTGGCGGAAGCGGGTCGGCGTGTATGGGATCACGCGGCATATCGCCCCTGGCAGAGCCTGCGGAAAAGACTGGGGTTGCGGGAAGGTCCCCGGCCGAGCCTCGACACCCTTGTGTTCGGACGTCATTTCAATGTCTGGCTGAGCGTGGTGACCCTGGTGCCGGTGTTCCTCGTCGGGCTGCGCGCCTCCCGCTCGCTCGCGCCGGCGGCGGCGGCGGCGTTGCTGTTCGCCTGCGCGCCGAGGCTGATCGAGCACGCCCGATATCTGGAAACCGACACCGCCGCGGTGGCGGCATTGGCGCTGGCGCTCTGGCTTTGGGTGCGATGGCGGGAACGGGAGACCGAGGCCCGCTGCGCGCTGGCCTCCCTGGCCACCGGATTTGCCGCCGGCACCAAATATACGGCGGCCCCGCTGGCGATCTGCGCGCTACTGTGGGTGATGGCGCGCGGCATCGTGCGTGCCCGCTCCGCCGAGCCGGGACGCCGATGGCGCGAAATAATTCCGCTGCCGGTCGCAGTCGCCGCGCTGATGGCGGGATTCTTGTGCGCCGTTCCCGCCGCGCTCGATTTCGACCGCTACCTCGAGAGCTTCCGGGTCTACGGGGGAGGCGTGATTGCGGAACGAGCAGGCTTCATCGGCGCCGCGCGGAACCAGTCCTGGGCGGGACCGCTGCTGCATGCGCGGATCGCCGCCGAGCAGATCTCCGCCATGGGCACAGGCTGGGGAATCCTCGCGGCAACCGGTTTTATCGTGTTAATCGCGCTCCGTCGCTGGCGTCCGTTCGGGCCGCTGACGATCCTGTTTCCCGCATTGACCTTGTATATCATAATTTTTCAATCGCCCTTTTTCCGAGCGCAGGAATGGATGCCGTTATTGCCTTCGCTGGCATGCGCGGCCGCGGCCGCCTTGGGCGCGTGGATGGATCTCGCGCGGCGGATTCAACGGCGCGGCTGGGCGACGCTGGCCGGATGGCTTCCATTGCTGCTGATCCTGCCGACGGCGCGGATGGGAGTCGGTACGGCGACCCAATGCGGTTGGGCGGACACCCGCGATATCGCCCGAGGATGGTTTCGACGGCATAT
Source organism: Kiritimatiellia bacterium (assembly GCA_017996315.1). GTDB lineage: Bacteria > Verrucomicrobiota > Kiritimatiellia > PWTM01 > PWTM01 > JAGOHE01. The sequence continues at coordinate 3,400 of JAGOHE010000011.1, forward strand.
TCCGGAGACGGAAGCGATCGCTTTTGAGGATTATGCCTGGCAGGCCGCGCATCGGGCCGCTGGCCGGGAAATCAACATCGGAAAGATCGAACGGGGAGGGGAGGCTACGGCGGTGGCGGAGGGCAGCCGGTTCCTGATCCGGAATGCCCTGCATCGCGGGAGGGGGGCGTGGGATCCGTTTTCGGGCGGTCTCTATCCGGAAATGCAGGCGCGCTGGGGTGATTACGTTTCGCGCTCCGAACGTATCCGCTCATGGTCAGCCATCCGGCCCGAACGTCCGCGCGTGATATTCCGAAGTCCCGCCCTCGAGCTGTGGTCGCTTTCCGCTCCCGCCCCGGGGCCCGATTTGCGCCTCTCGCTTCCCCGTCCGGCGTGGATCAGCGACGCGAAGCGTCCGACGTTTTTCCGGGACGGACATTCTCTCGCTGTTTCGGAATGCGTGCCGCTGAGTCCGGACGTGCGCCGCATCGCCCTCGGCGGGCCGGAAGAAATCGAGGGTCCGGTCTATTTGGTCATTCATTCGGAGCGCGACCCCGCCACGGTGCGCATCCGGGGCCGGGGGCGGCGCGTTCGCGTTTCGCTCGACGCGGATGATGCGCGGGCTGTAGCGCTCTCGCGTCCCGCGTGGCTTCCGCGCTGGGCGCGATTTGAGCGCATTTCCATGCGCGTCGAACGACCGGACGGCGCGACGGCGGAGGGTTGCGGAGTCCGGGTTGCATTTTCCGCCGATGAGGCGGCGCATCTGCTCATGGGCTTGGGGAGGGCGGACCGCGCGGACGAGCTGCTCGAACGGGAACCATCCACCGATCCCGCCTTGCGGCTGCGCGCGGCGGTGGAGGCCGGGCGCTTGGACCGGGCGGCATCCCTCGCAGTGGAGGCCGGGGCACATCTCAGGCACATGCGCGCATGGCTGGGCGCGGGGTCGGAGCGGCGGATAGGAGGAATCTCACTGGCCGTCCGGGACGAGGTTTCGCGGCTGCGATTAGCACAGCCCGGGCAGTGGCGACTCGAGGCCGGCGCGCAGGGATCTTCCGAAGACGGCGCGCAGTCCGAGATTCTGTGGCCGGTGCGGTTGCATGTTCCGGTGCGGGTGCGTGTTGAATTTCAGGTTTCGGTGGCGGACGACGCGGCCGCGCGGCCGGAGCGGATCATCATTCAAGATTCCGCCGGTTCGGTGCTGGCCCGGGTGGAGACGGCCGGCGGCGGGGATGCGCGCCATACCGTGGAGTTCGAGTATCCGGCCGCCCGGGTTGAACGGGTGATGGCGACCCGCTGGATTGCTTCGCGGCCGTGCGAGCTCGTCTTTGATCGTGTGGAAATCACATGGAACACCGACGGACTGGTTGAAGAGGAACTCCGGCAGGGCGAAGCTGCTATGGCCGTTCTCCATGCTCACCGCGCCCCGCCGGTGGAGCGTAGGAGCGACGGACCCGAGGGCATTTGAATTTCATGGAAAAATATGGATACAGCCTTGTTTCAGCTGATGATAAGCGTACATTCGTGATTGTAGGGTTTCGCTCCGTCGGAGGTCCAAGGTGTGGCGGGGTGAATGGATACATGTAGGCATACCGAACAGGAGGAATAATGAACACACGCAAGAGCCTGCGAGGCTGGGTCGCTATTGGGGTGGCGTTGGGGATCGCGTCCGTCACGATCGCCCAAGAGACGGCTCCGGAGGAAAGCCGGGGTGTTGTCCAAGCCGGCCGGGATGCCGCCGTCGCCACATGGGAAACCGGAAAAGACGTGGCTGTCGGCGTGGGGGACGCGACCAAGGAAGTGGGCCAGGCCCTCCAGGGCGGAACCACCGGCATGGTCGAGCAAGGACAGAAGTTGTGGAAAGAGGCCGTGATCCCGATGTTCCAGCGACTGGCTGCCGCGTTGCCGGGGCTGATCAAAGCCATTCTGGTGCTGTTAGGCTTCTGGGTGATTGCCCGGTTGGCCGGCGCTGGCGTGACGAAGCTGCTGGGTATGACTCAGGTGGACAACAAGGCCGCGAAGGAGTGGGGACTGGGCGGCGTGATGGAAGGGGAGAAGGGGGAGAAGCGATCCATCGAGAAGATGGCGGGCGGCCTGGTCAAGTGGGTGATCCTGCTCTTCGGGTTTGTAGCTTTTTTCAATGCGCTCAGCCTTCAGATGGTGGCGGGTCCGCTGCAGAACATTCTCGACAAGATCGTCGGCGTGGTCCCCAACCTGCTCAAGGCCGCGGTGATCCTGCTGGGATACTGGGTGGTGGGCACCCTGCTGCGCATGGGCGTCAGCCGCGGGCTGAAAGCGCTGAAGTTTGACGAACGGGCCGGCAAATACCTTCAGCCGGACGAAACCAAATCCAATGCCACCAGTCCAAGCAGCGCGGCCGGCAATTTGCTCTTCTACTTGGTGCTGCTGTTCGGTATTCCGCCGTTCCTGCAGGCGTTGGGACAGGAGGCGTTGGTGGGTCCGCTGCAGGACATGCTGAGCAAGACGCTTTCGTTCCTGCCCAATATTGTCGCGGCGACCATCATTCTCCTGATCGGCATGCTGGTGGCCAAGATCGTTCGAAATGTCGTGTCGAATCTGCTCGCGGCGGCGGGGATCAATACGAGCGCGGATCGAATCGGGATCGGGAAGATCCTGGGGGACAAGAAAGCCTCGGATGTCATCGGCACGATCATCCATGTGTTCATCATTATCCCGATCATCGTATCGGCGGTGGACAGTCTGCAGATCAAAGCCATTTCGGATCCGCTGACGGGAACCTTGGAGCGGATTCTCGCCGCGGTGCCCGCCATCTTGGTGGCCACGGTGATCGTGTTGATCGGCGTATATCTGGCGAAGATGGTTCGCAAGGTGGTGGAGACATTCCTCAGCGGGGCCGGTTTTGACGGGCTTCCGGAGCGGATCGGTCTGGCGTACCTCTCGCCCAAGAAGAGCGGCGCCACGCTGTCCACGATCGTGGGCGCGGCGGTGCAGATCGTCATCCTGTTGCTCACCGCTCAACAGGCGCTGGATTCCCTCAAGTTGCAGCAGCTCTCCCTGATGGTGGGCGGCATTGTGCAATACCTGCCGCGTCTGGTGGTGGGCGTGATCATCCTGTTGACGGCGTTGAGCCTTGGCGGCTACGTGGGCGGGCTGGTGAAGAAAGCCACCCAGGGCGCCCGGCACGAAGCGCTCGCTTCCAACATTGCGAAGTATGCGGTGATCTTCCTGGGCGCCAGCATGTCGCTCAGTCAGCTCGGCGTGGGCGAGGACATCGTGCGCGCGGCGGTGACCGCGGTGCTGGGCGGCACGGCATTGGCGCTGGGCCTGGCGTTTGGCTTGGGTGGCAAGGATAAGGCCAAGCAGATCATCGAAAAGAATTGACCGGGTGTTGAAAGGCGTCCAGGAATCCCCGGAGGTCCGCCTCCGGGGTTCTTGGGCCGGGGGGGGGGCGTCCGCGTGCCTCGACGCCCCCCTTCGATGGGCAGCCCGCGGGCGGAACGCATGCGCGATTGACTTTCCGCGCCGATCTCACTATCGTAATCCCCTTTGGCGCACCTCGGAGGAGCGCATGCCGGAGGGTCCAGTTTCCGGCCGTTCCTCCCCGGGCGCCAAGCTGCCCGATGGTGTAATGGCAGCACACGGCCCTTTGGAGGCCAGAGTCCAGGTTCGAGTCCTGGTCGGGCAACCATCAGGCCGGTGCGCGCGGCGTCGCAATTCGGCAGGTCAACCGTCTGCGGCGCTCCGGTTCCTATAGTAAGGTTCGAACATTGAAGATTTTTTCGGGAACGTGTCATCCAAAGCTTGCGGAGCAGATCGCCCAGTTTCTGGGCGAACCGCTCGGCGCTGTGGATATTCGGCGATTCCCGGACGGCGAGTTGTTCGTCAAGATCATGGACAACATCCGCGGACGGGATGTTTTTTTCGTCCAATCTCTGGGCATGCCGCCCAACGAGAGCCTGATGGAGCTGCTGATCATGGTTGATGCCGCGCGGAGGGCGTCGGCCGCGCGCATCACGGCGGTTATCCCGTATTTCGCCTATGCCCGGCAGGATCGCAAGGACCAGCCGCGGGTGCCCATTACCGCCAAACTGGTGGCGAACCTGCTCGTGGCCTCCGGGGTGAACCGGATTTTGACGATGGACCTGCATTGCCAGCAGATCCAGGGCTTTTTCGATATTCCCGTCGACCATCTGACCGCCGCCCCGGTGATTGTCAATGTGCTGCGCGAGAAGAGCACGGAGAACATGGTGGTGGTCGCTCCCGACACCGGCGGGGTGAAGGCGGCCTACGCGTATTCCCAGATGCTCGGCTGCGAACTGGCCATTGCCGCGAAGCAGCGCAAGAACGCCCGCGAGGTGGAATCGATCGACATCGTCGGCCGCATCGAGGGGATGGACGCGGTGATGATGGACGATCTGGTGACCACGGCCGGCACCCTGTGCGGCGCGGCCCAATTGCTGAAGAAGCATGGGGCCCGGAGCATTCGCGCGGCGGTCACCCATTCGCTGCTGACGGACGAGGGGTGCGAGCGCATCCGTCGTTCGGGCATCGATCAACTTATTGTGACGGACAGCTTGCCGCCGAGGGACTGGAGCGGCCTGCCGGTGCGGGTGCTGTCGGTGGCCGACCTGATGGCCGAGGCGATTCTGCGCATTCACAACAACCAGTCGGTGACATCGCTTTTCCGGGTCTAGCGGAAGCGGGCCCCAACCCAGGACAAGAACCATGAAGGACACGATAACGATACAGGCGGAACCCCGCGCGGCCTCAGGCTCCGGCCCGAACGGGCGATTGCGCCAGTCCGGCGTGCTGCCGGGCGTGGTGTATTCCGAGGGCAAGCCGGCCGAGATGATTCAAACCAACCGGCACGCGTTCCAGACGATGCTGAAACACCATCACGGCGAGCACATGATCATGGATCTGGTGGTCGGCGGCGGCGCCCCCCGCAAGGTGCTGTTGAAGGAACTCCAGCACGATCCGGTGCTCGGACATCCCATCCATGTGGATTTTTATGCGGTAAACATGAGCCGCAAGGTGCGGGTCGAAGTGCCCATTCGCCTGACGGGCATTCCGGTGGGCGTGTCGGCGCAGGGCGGACTGCTCGATCACCTGCTTCGCGAGGTGGAAATCGAATGTCTGCCGGGCGATCTGATGGAAGAAGTGGTTGTGGACGTCGGCGCTCTCGAACTGGGCCGGCATCTGTCCGTTTCGGATATCGCGCTGGATTCGAAGAAGTACCGCCTGGTGACCCCGGCCGACGTGGCGATCGCGGCGGTGTCCGCCCCGACGGTGGAGGAAGTGGCGGCGCCGGCGGAAGGCGCGGCGGCGGAGCCCGAGGTATTGGGCGAGAAGAAGCCGGCGGAAGGCGAAGAGCCGGCGGCGGCCACGCCGGCCAAGGGCGCGAAACCCGAGGAGAAGAAAGAGGCCAAAAAGGAGGCCAAGAAGGAAGCGAAGAAATGACGCGGCGCGCGCGCGGCGGATCGGCGGACGGGTGACCCATGAAAGTGGTCGCCGGGCTGGGGAATCCCGGCCGAAACTACGATCGCACGCGGCACAACGCGGGGTTTCACGTGCTCGACGAACTGGCGCGCCGGTGGGGCGGACGATTCCGGTCCAGCCTCCGATTCCGGGTGCAGTCCTGCCGGGTGACGGTCGAAGGCGCGGGCGAGGTGATGCTCATCAAGCCGCAGTCCTTCATGAACCTCAGCGGCGACGCGATCGAGCCCGTGCTGCGTAAGCATGGGGTGACGCCCGGGCAGACGCTGATCGTCTACGACGACGCGGATCTGCCGGAAGGCGTCATCCGGATGCGCGCGCGCGGGAGCGCGGGAGGGCACAACGGCATGAAGTCGGTGATTGCCCGACTGGGCACCGACGCGGTGGCCCGACTGCGCGTGGGTGTGGGGCGCGCGGTGGAGCCGGTGGCGTTGAAAGAGTATGTGTTGAAGCCGATGTCGGCGGAGGACGCCGAGACGATGAAGCAGGCCGTGCATCGGGCGGCCGACGCCGTGTGCGCTTGGGCGCACCATGGCGCGGATCGAACCATGAACGAGTATAATGGGTGAACGCATGAGCGAGCAGCAGAAGACCGAGATGAACCGATACGAAGGCTTGTACATTTTCCCGGAATCCGTCCGGGAGGAAGCGCTGGATGAGGCGCTGGGACGCGCGAAGGAAGAAATCGAGAAGTTGGGCGGGCAGGTCGAGAGCGCGATCCGCCTGGGCCGGCGCACCTTCGCCCGCCGCATGCAGAAGCAGGGCGCGGGCTACTATGCCGTGATCGCGTTTCGCCTCGCGGGCGGACAGATCGCGCCGCTGATGGAGCGCTACCGGCTGGCGGGCGAGGTCTTCCGGGTGCAGATCAACTGCGCGACGGCTCCCGAGCCATCGGGCAAGGAGACCGAACATGCCGTCGCTGAATAAAGTCTTCCTGATCGGAAACCTGACCCGCGACCCGGAAGTCAAATTCCTGCCCAGCGGAAACGCGGTCACGGAACTCCGGCTGGCCGTGAACCGGTCGTATCGCACCAAGGATGGCCAGGAGCGCGAAGAGGTGCTTTTTGTGAGCGCGTCGGTGTTTGGACGCACCGCGGAGAATTGCGGAAAATACCTTCACAAGGGTTCGCCGGTGCATGTCGAAGGCCGGCTGAAAATGGATGAGTGGGAACGGGACGGCAAGAAAAATTCCCGGCTGACCGTGGTGGCCGAAAATGTCCAGTTCCTGAGCAGCCGGGGCGGCGAAGGCGGTGGATCGCGCGGAACCCGCGGCGATTCTGCCGGAGCGTACCCGAGAACCGAATCATCCGAACCTTCCGCCGACGAACCATCGATGGCGGAACCCGGGCCCGGCATGGGCGCCGGGGATGATGAGGATGCATTGCCCTTTTAACCCAAGGCGGAGAACCATATGGAAAAGAAACGCAGAACAAGTAAACCCCGTACCAACCGGAGCGCCCGTGGCGCCCCCGAACCCGGCAAGCGCACCGCGCGTCTGCTCGACGGGGTGAAGACTATTGATTACAAGGACAGCGAAGTGCTGAAGAAATTCATGACCGAGCGCGGGAAGATCATTCCGCGCCGGCTCACGGGCACGAACGCCAAACAGCAGCGGCAATTGCGCCGGGCCATCGGCCGCGCGCGTGTCATGGGTCTGCTGCCTTGAGCATGGAGAACCTATATGTCGATTGAAGTAATTCTGCTGAAAGAAGTGCCGGGCCTTGGCGCCGAAGGCGATGTGGTCCGGGTGAAAGACGGCTTTGCGCGGAACCGGCTCCTTCCCGAGCGGCTCGCCGCCCCGGTCACGGAAGCCACCCGCCGCAAGATCGAGAAGATGCGGCGCGAGCGCGACGCCCGCGACGCGGAAGCCCGGGCCGAATCGCAGGCGCTGGCGGATCGCATCGCCGGGGCCGCCTGCACCATTCCGATGAAGACCGGAGCGGATGGCAAGCTCTACGGCGCCGTGACGGCGCAGCACCTGTCCGAAGCCCTGGCCCTGCAAGGGATCACGGTGGACAAGCACCAGATCGAACTTGATGAGCCCATTCGCGAGTTGGGTGTTTCCTCGGTGACCGTACGGTTGACACCGCAGGTTTCCGCTTCGTTGAAAGTTTGGGTCACCGGGGCCTGAGGCCATGCCTGTCCGCGGGCCACGGCCGCCGCGCGAAGCCGGCGCGGTTTCGGCGCAGGGAACGCAACTCGTTTCCCGGGAGTCTCCTCCGCATAGTGATGAAGCCGAGCAGGGGCTGCTCGGCTGCGTCATTTTAGACGCCGAGCGCACGTTGACCTCCTGCGCCGAGCGCCGGGTGACCGGCGCCTGCTTCTATTCCCCCCGCCACCAGCTTATTTTTGAAACCGCCCAGTCCATGCAAGGCCGGGGCGAGCAGGTGGACCTGCTCACGCTGATTTCCCGATTGCGCGACCAGGGCGATCTGGAAAAAGCGGGGGGCGAAACCGCGTTGATGGAGATCGTGGATCGCACCCCCACGATCCAGCACGCATCGTACTACCTCACTCTGGTGTACGACCGCTACATTCTCCGATCCCTGCTGGACCGCTGCCGCGACATCGCCGACCGATGCTACGACACCTCGCTCGAGCCGAGGGAAGTGCTCTCCGAGGCGGAGAAGGACATTCTCGCCATCCGCGACACCGTCCCGCAGGCCCAGCGAAGCTGGCAGGAATTATTCTCGTACAACACGAAGGAAATTGAACGAATTCTGGATGACCCGCGCGCCATCACCGGGCTGTCGACGGGTTATGCGAAGCTGGACGAGATGCTGCTGGGATTGCAGAACGGCGAAATGATCGTGCTGGCGGCCCGGCCGTCCATGGGCAAGACCTCGCTGGCGATGAATATCGTCGAGAACGTCGCCCTGGGCTTCAACCACGATACGGGCCGGGGCAAACCCGACCGCGCGCCGCTGCCCGTCGGCGTGTTCAGCCTGGAAATGTCGGGCGAGGCGCTGGTGCGGCGGATGTTGTGCAGCTATTCCGGAATTGCGTGGAACGACATCGTTCACGGCAAGCTTCATGATAAGCAAGCCTCCTTCAGCGCCATCGCCGGCGCCGCGAACGATCTCATGCAGGCGAAGGTGTATGTGGACGACTCGGGCGCGATTGAAATCAGCGAACTGCGCGCCCGGGCCCGGCGCATGCACAAGAGCCATCACGTCCGGCTCATTGTGGTGGATTATCTGGGATTGATCCGCTGCGCCGCCCGCGCCAAGGAAGGCCGGCAACAGGAAGTGTCGGCCATCAGCGGCGAGATCAAGGCGATGGCCAAGGAGTTGCAGATTCCCGTGCTGGTTCTCAGCCAGCTCAATCGTACCCCCGAGGAACGCTCCAACCGCGGGGTGCCCAAGCTGGCCGACCTGCGCGACTCGGGCTCGATCGAGCAGGATGCCGATGTCGTGCTGATGCTCCGACGTCCGCACCGGGTGGGCACCACGGACCCGATGTACAACGAAGACATGAAGGATCTCGCCATCATCGACGTGGCCAAACACCGGAACGGACGGACCGGCGAAATTCGCATGCTTTTCGACGATTTCCGCACCCGGTTCAAGGATCTCGCGGAGGGCGGTGTGGATTCGCGAGTGGCGACCGGTCCGGACGGGGATGTGGACGAATGATCCTGCGTGCCCAGAACCGCGAGGCGATGCTGGTCGCCATGCTGCTCGCCGGACTGTGCGCGACGGCATATCCGGTGACCATCCGCGAGATCCGAATCGAAACACCCGGCGGCGCGGTGGACGAGGGGTTTGTCCGCGAGCGTCTGCAGGTGCGCGTCGGCACCGAGTTGGATCGGCTCAGACTCATGCAGGATGTGCGGGAACTGGAGCGGACAGGCCGGTTTTCGGATGTGCAGGTTTCGGCGGAGCGGGCCGATACCCAGGTGGATCTGGTGTTTACCATCGTGCCCAAACCGCGCATCGCGGAAATCGTGATCGAAGGGGCCGATGCGTTGGGAGGCCGCAAAGTGCGGGATCTGCTGGCCGTGCATGTGGGCGAAGCGGTGGACGAGGCCGCGCTGGCGGCCGGCGCGCGGCGGGTCCAGGAGGAGTATCGCAAGAAATACCGCCCGGACACCCGGCTGGTCTGGGCGCTGGAACCCCTCGATGCGCCGGGCGCGGTTCGAGTCCGCATCCAAGTCAAGGAAACCCCGCGCGAACTCATTCGGGATTTCCAGTTCCACGGCGTGCGCGCATTTCCCGAATACGAGCTGCGGAAAACCATGCTCCAGCGGGCCTATCGCTGGTTCAACCCCACGCATTGGTTTTCCTCGGCCGGGCGCATGGATGAAGACCTTCTTGCCGAGGATACCCATCGCCTGCGCCGGTACTATGCCGACCGGGGCTATCTGGATGCCCGCATTTCATCCCCCCGCATCGAGCCTGTGCGGCCCGGCCGGGTGGCGGTTCATTTCGATGTGGAGGAGGGGCCGACCTATGCCATCGGATCGATGGCCATCTCCGGCGCGTCGTCCGTGGATACGAACGAGTTGTTTCGCATGATCCGCCTGCGCGAGGGCGACATCGCCTCCCGCCAGGCCATCGAAACGGCCGCCGATGCGATCATGGATTACTATGGCAACCGGGGGTACATCCGCACCGAAGTGGACCCGCGTGTGGAGCCGGCCGCGGAAGAAGCCCGCGTCGCGGTGGTCTTCATGGTGCGGGAAGGGCGGATCTCCACGATCCGCGACATCCGATTCCAGGGGCAGGCGATCACGCGCGATCTGGTGATGCGCCGGGAGGTGACGATGGAGCCGGGGGAGAAATTCAACCGATCGCGAGTCCACAACAGCGAGCGGAGACTGAGAAACCTCGGCTATTTCAGCTCGGTGTATTCGTATCCCGAAGCAACGCCAGAGGCCGGATTCGACGACCTCGTGTTCCAGGTCGAGGAGACCCGAATGGGGCAGGCCTCCATCGGCGCCGCCTTTTCCAGCATCGATTCCTTCACCACATTTTTTGAGCTCTCGCACGGCAACATGGACCTGAGCCGCTGGCCGCCGCTGGGCGCCGGGCAGAAACTCCGTCTGCGGGGAACGCTTGGAGACGAGCGCACGGACGCGGAAATAGAATTCATCGAGCCCTATTTTCTTGACCGGCGCCAGGCGCTGGGCCTGACCCTGTTTCATCGCGAAATCCGGTATGAAAGCCGGGTGTTCGACATGCAGCGCACGGGCGGCGAACTCAGTCTCTCCCGTCCGATATGGCCCTATGTGCGCGGACGGCTGGCCTATGGATTGGAGCGGATCAACCTGTTCGACATGGAGGACGACGCCAGCGAAACGATCCGCGCCGAAGAAGGCGCCCGGCTGAAAAGCTCCGTGACGCTGTCCTTCACGCGCGAAACGCGCGACCAACTCTGGGCGCCCACTCGCGGGCATAACCTGCGCGCGTTGTTCGGCGTCGCCGGCGGCCCGCTCATGGGCGACACCGACTGGACCAAGGTCGAGGCGAGCGCCTCGCAGTACCTCCCGGTCATGAGCACCAATAACGTGGTCCTCCTGCGCGCCCGGGCCGGCGCGATTCGCGAGTTCGGCGATTCCGACCGGGTCCCGCTGTTCGACCGGTACTTTCTGGGCGGTCCGATGAACGTCCGCGCATTCAAATACCGCGAGGTGGGCCCCGTGGACGAGACGGAAGAGCCCATCGGCGGCCGGTCCATGGCGTTCGCTTCGGCCGAATACCTTCGGCGGCTGCACGAGATGCTGCGGGTGTCCGTGTACTGGGACGGCGGAATGGTGGAAAGCGCGGACTACTCGTGGAACGGGACATGGAACAGCGGCGTGGGTCTGGGATGCTATGTCGACATTGCCATGCTTCCGCTCCGATTCTTCTATGCCTGGCCTCTCGAAACCGAACCCCACAACGACCGCAGTTCGGGCGTATTCAGCTTTATGATCGGCCATAGTTTTTAGGAGTCCCAACCCAACCTGGAAGGAACAGATATGAAACGAATACTTGTCGGATGCGTCCTGGCCGCATGGATCTGGGCCGTTCCCACCCAAGCGCAGGAGCCGAGGTCCAAGGTGGTTACAGTGAACATGGATCGGGTTTTCAACGAGTACTACAAGACCAAGCAGGCGGACGCGCAGCTCAAGACTCAAGCCAAGGAATTTGAAGAGGAGCGCCAGAAACTGCTCGGCGAGATGGAGCAGATCGATCGCGAGTTCAACTCCCTTCGGGAAGATTCCCAGAATACCGCGTTGAGCGAGGAAGTGCGGGCCGCCAAGCGAACGCTGGCCGAGGAAAAGCTCATGGCCAAGCGCGAACAGGAATCCAAAATCCGCCGGTTCATGGAGCTGCGCCAGAAGCAGCTCGATGACCAGGGTCGCCGGATGCGCCGCAGCATCGTGGACGAACTCCGGGGCGTCGTCAAAGAATATGCCCGCGAGCGCGGAATTGAAATCGTTCTGGATGCCTCCGGCAACAGTCTTAACGGCGTCGAACTCGTGCTGTTCGCGGATTCTCGGATTGATGTGACCGGCGATATTATCCAGGCGGCCAACCGCGCGGCCGGCGAGGCCGCCGCCCCTGCCACAGGCGAGTGATGGAAGCGCCTGCCGTCTTGATGAAGGCTTCCGAGATCGCCCAGCGGCTTCAGGGCGCTCTCGACAGCGAAACCGATCCGATCATCACCGGAATTGCGGGCATCCGTGACGCCATGCCGGGCGATCTGACCTTTGTTTCCAATCCAAGGTATGCCTCGGACGTCGCCGCCACGCGCGCCAGCGCCGTGCTCGTGCCGCAAGGCTGGGACCGGCCCGCGCCCTGCGCGGTCATCCGCGTCGCGAATCCCGACGTGGCGTTTGCGCAAGCCGTGCCCTGGTTCGCGCCGCCGCCGTATCGGCCCGCTCCGGGCATTCATCCGACGGCGATCATCGCGGTGGATGCGGTGATCGGACAGGATGCGCATGTGGGACCCCACGCGGTCATCGAAGCCGGCGCGCGCCTGGGTGACCGCGTGGTCATCGAAGCCGGCGCCTATGTCGGTCCGATGGCCATCTTGGGGGAGGATACTCGGATGTATCCGCACTCCTCGGTCCGGGAACGGTGCGTGATCGGCCGCCGGGTCATTCTGCACAACGGCGCGGTAATCGGCAGCGACGGCTTCGGCTACACGGTGGATGCGCAGGGCGTTCGCACCAAGATCCCGCAGGTCGGCATCGTGGTCGTGGGCGATGATGTGGAGATTGGCGCGAATTCGACGGTGGACCGCGCCCGGTTCGGCAAGACCATCATCGGCCGGGGCGTGAAAATCGACAATCTGGTGCAGATCGGGCACAACGTGGTCATCGGCGATCATTCGGTGCTCTGCGGTCTTGTCGGCATCGCAGGAAGCACCTCTGTCGGCGCGCGTGTGGTGCTCGCCGGACAGGTGGGCGTGGCGGGCCACATTCACATCGGGGAGGGAGCGGTGATCGGCGCGCAATCCGGGGTATCCAATTCGGTGCCCGCCGGCGCGTTCATGCTGGGCAGTCCAGCATGGCCCGCCGAACACTCCGCACGAGTGTTCGCGGTGATGCACCATCTCCCGGAGCTGAAGAAGCGCGTGCTCGATCTGGAACAACGCCTGCCCAAGACCTGAGAGCGTTTGACAACGCACCGGCGTGTGCCGGTACCGGTCAGCCCGCCGAATGTGCGGACATCATCCGGCTAGACCGGCACGGCTGGCGCGTCCGGGGGTGGGGGGATGACCTGGGGAGGATGATGCTCCGGAGCCGCGTCGGGAATTCCCGTATCTGACCGCTGAAGCCAGGTGTAGGGAAGAGCGATCATCTCGCCGGTGACGGTTTTGAATCCAGCGCTGAGCGTCCACCAGTCGTTTCTTCCGTATCGGGACGGTGGGATGCCCCATGCTTCCACCTTAGCGATGCCCCGGAGCGCCCGCTCGAAAAGCAGACGGCTTCGACGGGTATGCGCGCCCTCGCTGATCAGCAACAGCCGGCCGCCAGCGGGCATCGACGATTCTTCCAGATGGGCGCGCAGGGCGAGCGCCGAGGCGAGCGTGCGATCGCGCGCGGCGTAGGGGGCGGGCACGGAGCGTACCCGTTCGTCCGGGATCCCAGCCTGAACCAGTCGCTGGCGCGTGACTTCGGCGTACGAATGGTATGGAACCAGAATCGAACCGGTTTCGACCGGCCCGCCGGTGCAGAACACAAGCGATTCGCCATGTTCACGAAGCCACGGAAGAATGTGATCCAGCGCTGCATCGTTGAGCCAACCCTCGATCACGACATCGCGGGGCGGATTCACCGGAAGGCGTTCGCCGCACGCCAGCCACAAATACATCCCGGGGGCGCTCAGCCGGACGAGCGCCAGCGCAAGGAGCAGAACCGCCCCGCGGGCGGGCCAGGTTAGCTCCCGCCGCTCGCGTATTCGGATCCATCGCAGTTTCATGCGGACGCCTCCGTGCGATTGAAATCTCCGGGCGTCCACCCGCGCATGCTCCACATGACCTCGTGCATATGGTGGAGCGCGTCCAGCATGGCCTTGGACGCGGCGGGATGCCCAAACTCCGCGAGAAGGCGCGCGACGGCTTCCGCAGTGCACAGCCGGTCGGGGGTGAGGGGCACGCGGATGCGCCAGAACCCGGGCGGACCCTCCGGCAAGCGCAGGCACGTCATGCCGCGCAATGAGCGCAATCGGCGAGTCATATGCGCGGCTTGATGCCAGGATCCGTCGGGCACGACGATAGCGGTGCGCGCCGGATCGGCATGTTCGTGGGCCCGGCGCCAGTCCGCCACCGTCAAGGCGTCGGCCCGGGGGAACAGCAGCGCATACGTCCAGCCCGGACGGCACAGCGGCGATTCGTCCATCGGCGTCCGTCCCCGGCCGTAACAGAGCACCTCACTATTTCCCCAGCAATGCGCGGCCATGCGTCCGGTGCTGGTCGGACGTTCCGCCTCCACCGCATGCTGGATCAGGATCAACCGCTGCGGCAGGCCGGCGCGAGGCAGCTCCGCGCAGCAGCACCGGTCCAGATGCAGTCCGCACACGCGGCACCGGGGCCGGCGGTGTCTCCGGGATCCGAGCGGTTGGCGCAAGGGATCAACCATGGAAGGCTCCATGAGACCGAACCGCCGGAGGGAGGATGGGGAATGCGCCGCGCATCAGCTTCCCGCATGGCGGGATTCGCGCCAGATCCGTTCCAGGGTGGCGAGAGGAATGGCCGTGGCCTGGGCGGCGCCCGCCAGATCGCCGCCATGTTGTTGGATGATCTTGAGGATCCGTTCCGCTTCCTTCTTTCGCAGGAATTCCTGGAAGGCATGGCCCCGGCTTCCCCCGGCATCTTCCGCTTCCCCCCGGTCTTTCGTCCCGGCGCGCACATGCGCAGGAAGATCTTCTTTGAGGATGATCCGACGGTCCGGTCCCGCCTTTCGAAGACATTCGGACAAGACCTCCTGCAGTTCATTGAAATTGCCCGGCCACCCGTACGACTCCAGCGCGGCCAGAGCCGCCGTATCGAACGAATGCGAAGTGCCGCTCTGCGCGTCATGCCGGGCGAGCGCCAGACGGCAGAATCCTGTGAGATCTTCCCGGCGCTGGCGCAACGGGGCGATGGACACATGGATCAACCCCATCCAATGAGCGAGCGGAGAGAGGAACTGCCCCGCATCCACCCATTCCCCCAGCGGAGTGGCCGTGGTGGAAATGATCCGGTGCGTGTCGGAACTCTTCGGACCTTGCGCGCGGGAGAGATGCCATTCCAGCAGGGCTTGCTGCAAGGGCAGGGTCATCTGGTCGACGTGGCGCAGGATCAGCGTCCCGCCCTGCGAACCTTCCATCCAACGTTTGACCTCGTCGGCTTCGCGGCCGGCGCAATCGGCCGGGGCGGCGAGATCCACTTGAAGCGCCGGCCCCGGGCATTCGGAAAGATCATGCGCGGCGCAGGCCAGCAACGTTCGGCCCACGCCCGATTCGCCGCACAGCACCAGCGATGCCCGGGTGTGGGCAATCTGCTCGACCAGATCGCACGCGCGCCCAGTGGCGGGGCTGAGCGCCACAATCCGGCCGAACCTCAGGGAAAGCTCAGGATGCTGGGTTTCGGAACCGCCCATCAGCAGCAGGCTGCGACTGCGCATATCGATGGCCCGTCGCAGCACTTCCTTGAGCGCGCTGATGTTCAGGGGTTTGACGACATAGTCGAAGGCGCCCATCTTCATGGCCTTCGCGGCGGAGGTGACATCCGACACCGCGGTCATGACGATGAAAGGCGTATGGGCGGCGGACTCGGGCAGGGCCTGCAGCAGGGCAAAGCCATCCATGGGCTCCATGCGGAGGTCCGAGAGGATCACATCGAACGAATCGTGGCGCATCCGCTCGAGCGCTTCCGTGCCGTCGGCCGCCTGTATCAGCTCGCATTCCGGACCCGACAGGATTTTCCGCAGTACAAACTGCAGGGTTGGATCGTCCTCAACAATCAGAAATTTACGCATGGCGATGTATCCTCATCTGACCGGCGGCTTCCATGGTACTGGAGATTGAGCGCGGCGCGAGCAGTAAATTCAAACCGGCTTGGAGATCGCCCCCCGCTCCGGCTATACTCGTGCGCATGAAAATCTCAACGGGCAACCGGCACCGCATCGGCCTCATCGGATTACTGCTCCTGCTCGGAGCGGTACGCACAGGGGCGCAATCGGACGTGGTCGTAGTCAAGAATGCGGGAGATCGGGCCGCCATTGATTTCGCGGGCTTCGCCGCCGCGGGTCCGAACGGAGCTCTGTTTCTTCAGGTGCTGAAGAATGATCTGTACCGGTCGGGCTGGTTTCAGGTGACGCCCTCGGCGGGCGAGTATTCGGTGCGCGGCTCGTTTACGGAAAACGGCGGCCGCCTTGGGGTCCAGGCCGCCATTCTCAAGGCCCCGGGGCGAACCAGTGTGTTGAGCCGGAATTGGTCGGGGGGCCGTTCCGATGTTCGCTTGCTGGCGCACAAAGTCAGCGACGATCTCGTCAAAGCGCTGACTGGAAAGGAAGGATTTGCGCAGTCCCGGCTGGCGCTGGTCGGGTCGCGGTCGGGGCGGAAGGAGCTCTATCTGGCCGATTCCGACGGCGCGAATCTCACCCAGCTCACCCGCGACCGAAGCATCAGCCTTTTCCCGCGATGGAGCCCCGATAACCGGAGCCTGGTGTACACGTCCTACCTGAACAAGTTTCCGGACCTTCTCCGAATCGATCTCGCCTCGGGCGGCCGCCGCAAGCTGGCCTCATATCGCGGATTGAACATCGGCGGGGCATTTTCGCCCGACGGACGGCAGGTCGCCCTGGTTCTTTCCAAAGATGGCAATCCGGAGCTGTACGTGATGAACCTCGCGGACTCGAGCTTGACCCGGTTGACCCGCACGCCGCAGGCCAATGAATCGAGCCCGTGCTGGTCGCCCGACGGACGGCAGATCGTCTTTGTGTCGGACGCCGCGGGGGTGTCGCGGCCCCAGTTGTACATCATGGACCGCGCGGGGGGAGCGCCGCGCCGGGTCACCAGCCGCGGGCCGCAAAATGTGTCGCCCGACTGGGGGCCGGATGGCCGCATTGTTTTTTCCAGCATCGCCGGCCGTGAATTTTCACTGTGTGTGCTGGATCCCCGGACGCTGGAAGTGACCACTATTGCCCATGACGCGTCGAGTTACGAGGAACCCAGTTGGGCCCGGGACGGGCGAAATATCGCTTGCCAGCGGACCATCCGGTACCGGTCCGGAATCTGCTTGATTGACAGTGTGCATAAGGAAAAAGTAATGTTACTGGAGGAGGGTGGCGATTGGTATTCGCCCGCCTGGCAGAATTAGCGTCTCCCGCAGTACACCGCGGGGAAAGGAACACAGACATGCAGGTATTTCGATGGATGCTCGCAGCGGCCCTGATGGTCGCGATGACGGCCGGTATGACCGGGTGCAAAAGCAAGCGCGCGCGCGTCGGCGATCCGAACTTGACCGGCGTGATCGGACAGTCCATAACCGATTTGGAAGGCACGGACATGGAGGGCGAACGGTTCGTCGGATCGGAGCAGGAAGGCCTGTTCTCCCCGGTGTTTTTCGACTACGACAGCGCGCAGGTCAACCCCGCGGAGCAGTCCAAGATCGAACAGGCGGCGTCGCATTTGATGAACAACTCCGCCGTTCAGATGATCGTGGAAGGGCACTGCGACGAACGCGGAAGCAATGAATACAACCTGGCGTTGGGCGAGCGCCGCGCGCTGGCCGTTCGCGCCTATTTGATCAGCCGGGGCATTGATGCCTCCCGGGTGCAAACCAAGAGCCTGGGCGAAGAGCGCCCCGCGGCCATGGGTCACGATGAAAGCGCGTGGAGCCAGAACCGCCGCGCCGAATTCGTGGTCGTTCAGTAGATTCGCCCCAAGCCGGAACGCGTGAAGGGCCGTTCGCGTACTCCACGCGGACGGCCTTTTGTTTGGAGACGGATTTCATGCCCCTCGCGTTTATTGGAAGTGTCGGCGGCGGCGAGATGCTGCTGATTTTCGCGGTGGCCCTTCTTCTGTTTGGCGCGCGCCGGCTGCCCGGTCTGGCGCGCCAGCTCGGACGCGCGGTGGAACAGTTCCGCCGCGCGGCGCAGGAGGTGCGCGAGGAGTTTTTGAGCGCCGATCGCGAACTTCGCGATGAAATCGAGGAATCCGTTGTTGATGAGCCCATGGACGCGACGGGCGTTGATTCGGCGGAACAGGAAGAGCTGGAAACGACGAAGCCCGAAGCGACACTGACTCCGGGAGAGGGACAGGATGGCGGCGGCATTTAAGTGGCCGGAATTGCCGAAGGGCGATGAACGCAAGCCGTTTCTCGACCACCTCGAGGATCTGCGCGCCTGTCTCATGCAGGTGATCGTGGCGCTCGTTGTGGGCGTGGCCGTGGCCACGCCGCTGGCGCCCTGGCTCATGACGATCATCACCCGGCCGCTCGAAACCGCCTCCGGATCCGCGGAGCCCTTTCTGCGTTCGCTTGAAGTCACCGGCGCGTTCAGTTTGTGGATGCGCCTGAGCCTCTGGGCCGGCGTGGTGATCAGCGTTCCCGGAGTGCTCTACGCGGTCGGCCGGTTTGTGCTTCCCGGCCTGACGGCGATGGAAAAGCGTATGCTGCGCCGCATGGGCGGGCTGGGGATCGCGCTGTTTGCCGTGGGTGTCTATCTGGGCTACCGGGCGCTGCCGCTGGCCATCCGGGCGATGATGGCAATGCACGGGTGGATGCGGGTGCGGCCGGAATGGACCATCACCAGCTACATTCCCTTTGCCATGCAGGTGGTGCTGGCGTTCGGGCTGGTATTCCAGATGCCGGTGGTGCTGCTGGCGCTGGGGCGGCTGGGATTGGTTCGGGTGTCGTTCTTGCGGGAGAAACGGCGGCACGTCTACGTGCTGATTTTTATCATCGCCGCCGTGCTCACCCCGCCGGAAGTGGTCAGCCAGGTCATCATGGCCGGCGCCCTGATTGGGCTGTACGAAATGTGCATCGTGCTGTTGGGCATGAAAGAACGCGCCGCCCGCTGAGGCCGTCCTCCGTCCCGTTGTTGAGAAGGAGCCACAGCGAAGAGTTTCGCCCCCGGCGATCGTTACGTTGGATGAGGCATGATCCCGCCGCCATGGGAAGAAGTCCCCGCCGCCCGTCGGGGGATCACGTGGCGAGGATGCGCTTGGATTCGTCGAGGAAGATGCCCTTGAGGTTCATGCGCAGCGATTCAGAATTGCTGGCGTACTGCATCCCCATCTCTTCCGTGATGATGCCGCCGCGAATCATATGATAGACCGCCTGGTTGAAGGTCTGCATCCCGTCGTCGCCCCCCACCTCGATGGCGGCATTCAGTTTTTCCAGCGCGCTTTTCTCGATCAGCTTTCGCACGGTCGGCGTGTTGATCAGGATTTCCACCGCCGGCCGGACGCCCCCCTGGATGGACGGCACCAGGCGCTGGCAGAAGACCGCGCGCAGGTTGTCGGCGAGGGCCAACCGAAGCTGATCCCGCTCGGAGGCGGGAAAGAAATCGAGGATGCGCGGCACCGCCTGCGCCGCCGTGCCGGTGTGCAGTGTGCTTAATACCAGATGCCCGGTTTCCGCCGCGGCCAGCGCGGCCGTGAAGCTCTCCGAGTCCCGCATCTCGCCGATCATGATCACATCCGGATCCTGCCGGAGCACATGCCGGAGGGCCGCGTGGAAGGACAGCGTGTCCAAGCCGACCTCCCGTTGGGAAATCACGCTTTGATCGTCATGAAACGTGTACTCGATGGGATCTTCCACGGTAATGATGCGGCGGCGCTCGGTCTCGTTGATTTCGCGGATGATGGCGGCCAGGCTGGTGGACTTTCCGCACCCGGTTGTACCGGATGCGATGACAATGCCCCGATGCGAATGGGCGATTTTCCGCATCACCGGCGGGAGATGCAGATCTTCAATCGTGGGCACGATGGTTTTAACATGCCGCATCACGAAATTGGCCTCGCCGCAACTGCGGAACACATTGACCCGGAATCGGCCTACGTCTTCCTCGGTGAAGGAGAAGTCCGCTTCATTCTGGGAGTGGAACCGGTCCTTGAGATGGGGAGGGAGGAGCTCGGCCACGAGCGCTTCCATGCGTTCGGGTGAAATCGGATACCCTTCAACCGTGCGCAACTCTTGGTGCGTGCGGAACACCGGGGGTTTGTCGCTCTTGAGATGGACGTCGGATGCGCCGTGTTCGACGGCGGCCTTCAGAAGTTCATGCAATGAGGACATTGAGCGGCGGTCTCCTTGGAAACACATTTCAGACGGGCGGCCACCGAGTCCGGCAGGTCGGTAAACAGGATCCACATGCGATACTGGTCGCGGGCCGGATCGAACTGGGATTGCACCACGATGCCGGTAACTTGAAACGTCGGGTTATCCCCGCCGGATTCAGGCAGGTGCATATCCAACTGCATGACGCGATAGAGGGGAATTTCCTTGTGAGAATAGAACTGAACGCCCAGCGGACAGCATCGGAATTGTTCCCCCTGTTTATCCGCCACGCCGCCTTCCACCCACACTTCCGCCTGATGTGCTGCCATGATGTGATTATCCTCGCAAAAAAGTACGATTTTCCAAGCCGTCTGTCAAATGCTGTTCATCGCATGCGCACCAGCATGGCTTGGCCGTACAGGCCGATCAGCAGTAGGGGTCCCCAGCCCGCAGTCCACGCCGGAATCCATTCTTCTTTTCCCGCATGCAAGCCGATCGAGATCAGCACGTAGGTGGCGAAGAACAGCGCGAGGCACCCGAAGATGCCCTTCATGGCGCCGCGGCGTCCGGTGTGACTGCCCAGGGGGAGCCCCAGCAGCGACACCACAAAGCAGCTCCAGGGCATGGCAAGCCGATAGTGAAAATCCACCCGGTATCGGGTCAGGGTGGGGCCGGAGAGATGGCCGTTCCGCCGAATATATCGAGCCAGATGTCGTGCGCCCAGATATTCCGGCTCCAGCGCCTCATTGAGGAAATCCCGCGGGGATTCGTTGAATTCCGGGATTTCCATGCCTTTTTCCATGCGCGGCGCCCCACGGGGGGAATTGGCCTCGTCATAGAATTGAATCTGGAGATCGTGAAACCACCAGCGCCCATCCAGCCATTCCACCCGGGGCGACGTCAGCTTGAATCGGTCCATGCCCTGCTCGTCCTGCTGGTGAACGACCGCATTTTTCATCTCAAAGGTGCGGGCATTGAACTCCCCGATCAGCCACCGTCGCTGTTGCATGCGGTTGTAGTACACCAGCGTTTCATACCGGAATACATCCACCGCCTCTCCGTCATGGGAAAGGGTTCCCAGACGGCGGGCTTTCCCCTCCTGCCGCTGCGCCCGAACAAACTGGGCCGTCTGGTAGGCGGCGTGGGGGCCCATGGATTCGTTGATGCCCAACACCAGCGCCGAGGCGGCAAACCCAATGCCCATCAGCGGCATCATCAGCCGGGGAAGACTCAATCCGCTGGCCCGCATCGCGGTCAGCTCGCTGTTCCGGCTCAGTTTCGACAGACAATAGAGCTCGGCCATGATCAGCGAGGCCGGAACCAGATACGTCAGCGAAGCCGGGATCAATAATACATAGTACCGAAAAACCTCTATAACACCGGCCTGTCCCTGCATGAAATCGCCAAAATGGCTGAACAGATCAATAACGACATAAATCATCGCAAACGCCGAAAGGCACGCGATGAACGGAAACATCATCTGCCGGAACAGATATCGGTCCAGGATCTTCATTCGCAATGATTATGAACGGCCGGAACCAATTCCGCAACCGCTCTCCTCGGAGCGTCACCCCCTCGGATCCCACCCATACTTTATTCAACAGACCCCCCCCGCCAGCGTGGCACACGCCTTCCGGGC
>JAGOHE010000146.1 GCA_017996315.1 Kiritimatiellia bacterium
TGCAGATGGGCGTCGGCGGCGACAACAGTTGGGGTCTGCCCGTCCATGACGAGTACCGCATCCCCGCCCGGGGAACCTATGCGTGGCGACTTGTGATCGAACCGCTCACGCCGTGAGGTTTCTGTCCGCCGTGGCGACCCCGGGAGCCATCGGACCGGCGGGTTCGGCCGCGGCTGCGGGCTTGAATGAAGGTCGGCAAGACGGTAGCGTTGGCTCATGCAAACGCACCCATTCCCCATCGTGGCCGCCACCCTTCTGATGGCCGCGGCATCTTTCGCGGACGAGAACGATGTATTTTCCCGGCCGGGCGTGACCGCCCATCGGGCCGGACGTGAAGTGCGCATCGAAGCGCAGGCGACCGGCCTGGCCACGGGCGAGCCCTGCGAGTTTCTGCTCGTGGGTCCGCGCAGCGGTCACGGCTATGAAGCGTTCGCCATATCCAAAGCCGCGCCGTCGGATGTGCATGCGGCGCTCCTGCATATCGGTCTTGTGCCGGGCGAATGCGTGAACTCGCGGTTGCTCCGCTTCTGGCCCCGGGGTCAGATCGTCTCGGTGCGGGTGCTCCGGCCCACATCCCCGTCGCCGGATACGGAAATCCCGATCGAGGAGTTTGTGTGGGACCGCGCGTTGAATCGCGCCATGGAAACCGCGGGTTTCATGTTCACGGGTTCTCTCCGGATCAAGGATCCCGATCTCGCGCCGGATGAGTTCTACGCGGCCGATTTGCTCGATCCCGGATCCATCCTGTCGGTGTTCAATCAACCCGAGACGGTGCTGGATATTCCGCGACAGGGGGGACAGTCCGAATTGTACGGCCGGCAGACCATACATCCGGAGCGCGTGCTGCCCAAGGACGAGCCGCTGACGATCCTTCTGCGGCCGGCGGCGCCCGGCGATAATTTTCTCACCGTGGCGGAAACGACCCTTCATCACGCATGGAAAGACGGGAAGCTGGAGATGGAATGGTCCGCCGCCGGGGGGTTCCCTGGCGCGACCGGCACCGTGGCGCAGGTGGATTCGGCCGGGGCAAACGCCTTCCCGCCGAAGCTGGCCGTCTATGCCGCCGTCACGTTCGACCGATCCATTCCTCTGCGCGCCATCGCCGAGCCCTGCGCTGCCATCGAGCGATGGGTGCTCGACCGCGGGCTGCGGATCAGTCCGCCGAACGAACAGCATCTGTTCTACCGCGCGTTTATCCCCCTTCCGGAGTACCGGGAACGGGGGGAACGTCCGTCGCATCCGCTTGAAATTCAAATGCGGAAGAACGAGGCCGGGGGATGGGCTGCGGAGGTCACGCGCGTGAACCCCGACCGTGACTGGATGACGGGCGAGCGCACATTTCGTACGGAATCGTGGACCGCCGCGTCGCCCGCGGAGCTTGCCGCGCTGGCGCGCGAGCAGGGCGCGATGCTGCCCGTGCTGATCGTGATTGCGCCGGACGACATCACGTATGGCGACCTTGTGGACTGGCTGCTTCCCGCGCGGGCGACGCATCCGGTCGCGCATATTTACGCGGTTTCGCCATCGCCGCCATGAGGGATTCGCCGCCCTTGCGAACCTACCGGGTGCGGGTGCTGGGCTGCAAGGTCAACCAATACGAGGCCCGGCAGATCGCCCAGGCGCTGGAGGCGCGCGGTCTGACACCGGCCGCCGAGGGCGCCCCGGCCGATCTCGAAGCGGTCCATACCTGCGCGGTCACCGGCGCGGCGGAATCCAAGACGCGTCACCTGATCCGGCGCGCGCTGGCGGAGTCCGCGAGCGGCATGGCGCTGGCCAGCGGTTGCGGCGCGGGGCGCATCCATGAGAAGGGCGTCCTCGTGATTCCCCCGGGGCCGGACTGGGCGAGGGAACTTGAACATGCGCTCTCCGCCCTGCCGTTGCCGCAGCCTCCGGAAGGGCGGCGGGGCGTGGAGTCCGCGCTGGGGGAATTTCGGGGCCACACGCGGGCTTTCCTGAAAATCCAGGACGGGTGCGATGCCGGGTGCCGGTATTGCATCGTGCCGTCGCTGCGCGGCGGGCCGCGGGATAAACCGCTGGACGCGCTGGTGGATGAGGCGCGCGGACTGGCCGCCGCGGGTCATCGCGAAATTGTCGTGACGGGCGTGCATGTGGGCGCCTGGGGACGGGGCGGGGGCGGGTTGGCGCGCGCGCTGGAGGCGCTGGCCGGCGTGCCCGGTCTGGAGCGAATCCGCATGTCCAGCCTGCATCCCGCAGAGCTGGACGAAACGCTGCTCGCGGTCTGGGCGGCGCATCCGGCGATTCTGCCTCATGTGCATCTGCCGATGCAGTCCGGTTCGGATCGGGTGCTGGCCGCGATGGGCCGGGGCTATTTGCGCGCGGACTTCGTCCGGGCTGTGGATCGGGCCCGGCGTGCGCTCGATGAACCGGCCTTTTCCACCGATATCATTGTGGGATTTCCCGGCGAGTCAGAGCGCGACTTTGAGGACACGCTGGGGTTGTGCCGGGAGGTCGGCTTCTGTCGGATCCATGTATTTCCCTTTTCGGCGCGGACGGGAACCGCGGCTGCCGGTCTGCCGGATCGCGTTTCCGCGGGCGCGATCCGGGAGCGCGTGCGTCGATTGAACGCGCTGGGACGCGATCTGGCGCAATCCGCGGCGGAAGCGTGGATGGGACGGAACGCGCGAGTGTTGTGCGAGACCCGGCGGCCGGGCACGGGGATGTGGGAGGGCTATACGGAACGCTATCTGCCCGTTCGCCTGCCCGGGCCGGAGGATTGGAACGGACGAATCGTCGAAGTCACACTGTGCCGCGCGGAGCGCGGGGTGTTGATGGGGCGGAATCCCCGTCCGGATCCCGCGGTGTGATCATCGCCTCCAATTCCGTCAAATGCCGGATTTCGGCGTGCGGCGCGAGATCATCGGCGGACCGCGGCATGGATTCGGGGGCTTCCCATTGCCGGCACCATACCGACCACAAGCCGGCGCAGCGCGCGCCCTGAACATCCGCCAGCCAGTTGTCGCCGATGAACGCCACGTTTTCCGCGGCGAGTCCGAGCGCGCGGAGCAGTTCCCGGAACAACGCGGGATGCGGTTTCACGAATCCGTAATCCGCGGACACGATCACGGGATCGAAGAACCGGTCCAGTCCCGTGCGTTTCAGACTGGCGCGGATCGCCGAGCCGTCCGGGTAATTCGAACACAGTGCGAGCCGGTAGCGCGCGGCCAGGCGCTCGAGCAGGGGGGGGACCGGCTCGGGCGCCGAGACGGCATCGACAAACGCTTGAAATCTCGATAAAATAAGGCGTTGCAGGTCATCCGGCGAAGGTTCCTTCCCATACAGCATCCGCACGGCGCGCGCGGTGATGCGGGGGAGGTTGTTCTCGCGGTATTCCGGCGGGTCGCCCCGGTAGGGCGCCATGCGGTCCTCGTTTCGGATCGCGGTCAGCCGGTTCACATCCGGAGGCCCGTATCGTTCGCCCAGCGCGGCCGCCAAGGCGGCGTCGCACCGGGCGATTTCCCGTGCGCCGAAGGGCACCACGGTGTTCCCGTAATCAAACACGAGGGCTTGGATGCGGTTTGGAAATGGAACGATGGATGACATGACGTCGCGACTCATGTGCGTGATACCGTCCCGAGGGCGTCGGGTCAAGTTTCTTGCGGGGAGCGGGCTCCTCGCCGGAATGCTGCTGGGTTGGGTGCAGGCCGCGGAACCCGCGCTCACGGAATCCCCCGGCATGACGAATGGCGTGCCGGCCGTCGTGAACGGAACGATCCCGGCGGCGGATCCGGTTCCGCCCCGGCGGCCGTATTCCCCCCCGCGCATGGCGCAGACATTCCGGCTGACCACCAATGCCGTAGAATCGGCGGCGCTGCTGGGCGTGGATCTGGCGCGGGGCAATACCGAATCGAGCGCGGTCCGGGCCGGACTGGAACTGTACGGCAACCGCGGCGTGTGGTTTTGGGAGTGGATGTGCGATTACAGCTACGCGAAATCCCGCGATCCCCGCGTGGAGGGAAGTCGCAGCCAGCCCACGGCGGACTACGCATCCACCGTGCTGACCGGACGCCGGCGCTTTGGCGAGGCCTGGTACAACGCCGCGGAATTGGTGGCCCGATACGACAAGCTGGCCGGGATTGATTACCGCTATGTCGCCAGCACCGGTATCGGCCGGATTTTGCGGGAGGATACGGATTATCAGCTTACCGTCGAATCCGGCGTGGCCGGGGTGGCGGAGCGGGTGGACGGGCGCCGGGACGACTGGCCCGCGTTGCGCTTCGCCCAGCGCTTCGAGTTGCGGCTGCCCACCGGCGGGCTGCTGCGCGAGTATGTGGAATGGCTGCCCAATCCGCTGGACACCGACGAATATCTCATCCATGCCGACGTTTCGCTGGAGTTGGGCGTGTGGCGGCAAATGCGTCTGATTGCGAGCGCCCGGAATCGCTACGTATCCCAGCCCGCCGACGATGCGGAATCCAATGACCTTCGCTTCTCCACCCAATTTAAGTGGATCTTCTGATCCCCGGAACGAATCGCCGCGGGCGCTGCTGGTGTTCGTGGACGGTTTCGGCTGGGGGGCGGACGATCCGTCGGTGAATCCCGTCGCGGCCCATGCGCCCCGGCTGCATGCCTGGCTGCGGGCGCACGGATCGCCCATTGACGCCGCGTTGGGCGTTCCGGGTCTGCCGCAGAGCGCCACGGGGCAGACGGCGCTGCTCACCGGCGTCAACGCCCCCGCCGCCGTGGGGCGCCATGTGGAAAGTTTTCCCGGTCCCGCCCTGCAGGAAATCGTGCGGGAGCACAATCTGCTGCGCGCGCTGGCGCGGCGCGGATACCGCGTCACCCTCGCCAACGGATATTTCATGGATGCGCGCACGGAGCGCATGATCCGGAATCGGCCCTCGGTGACGACGGTGGCGGCGCAATCGGCGCTGGAGCGGGTGCGCGGACGAGAAGAACTGCTGCGCGGCGAAGCGGTGAGCCACGATCTCACTCGCGCCCGGCTGCGGAATCGCGGATATGACGGGCCGCTGATCACGCCCGCGGAGGCCGCGCGGCATCTCATCGGCATCGCGCGCGATCACGACTTCACCTTGTTCGAGTATTTCATGACCGACCTGGCCGGGCATCGGGGCGACGAGGCCGAGCGCGCGAGGGTGCTTTCGGAGCTGGAT
>JAGOHE010000147.1 GCA_017996315.1 Kiritimatiellia bacterium
GCGGCGCAAAGGCGCGCTCGAGGGCGGATCGCTTCCGGGCAAACTGGCCGACTGTTCGGAGCGCGATCCCTCCCTGACCGAGTTGTTCATCGTCGAGGGCGACAGCGCCGGCGGCTCGGCCAAGCAGGGGCGGGACCGGCGGTTTCAGGCCATTCTGCCGCTGCGGGGCAAAGTGCTGAATGTCGAGAAGGCCCGCATCGACAAGATTCTCAACAACAATGAAATTCGCACGATGATCACCGCCATCGGGACGGGCATCGGGGCGGACGATTTCGATATTTCGAAGGCGCGCTACGGGCGGGTCATCATCATGACCGACGCCGACGTGGATGGCTCGCACATCCGCACCCTGTTGTTGACCTTTTTCTACCGGCAGATGCCGGCGCTGATCGAGCAGGGTTACATCTTCATCGCGCAGCCGCCCCTGTACAAGATCAAGCGCAAGAAGCAGGAGCAGTATGTGGAAAGCGACGCGGACCTCACGCGCATCCTGGTGGAGCTGGCGCTGACGGATCTCAAGGCGGTGGATGCCGACGGCGAGCCGGCGGTGAAGGAGGCGGCGTTTGCCCGGCTGATCGAACTGCTGAAGGAGTACGAGGCGTTGGAGCTGCGGCTTCGGCAGAAGGGCATTGATCCGGCGGAATATCTGAAATTGCGGGACGAACGCACGGGGCAGTTCCCGCTCTATCGGGTGCGGATCAATCGCGATGGCGAAGAGGAGGAACATTTCGTCCATACCGAACCCCAACTGCAGGCCCTGTGCGCGGAGGCGGAGCGGCGTCTGGGCACGCAGCTCGAAATTTTCACGAACAACAACGGCGAGTCGAAAGCCCGGGCCTCCGCCGGGGTGCGCTGGGTCGAGATCTATGCCGCGCCGGAGCTGGCTCGCGTGGCGGGGGACATAGAGAAGCTGGGATTCCCGGTTCCCCGGCTGCATGACGGAGGCGATCCTTTGTTTTATCTGAAAGACGGCGACACCGAGGCGCGGCCGGTGGAGACGCTCGCGGGATTGCTCGACCAGATGCGCGAGATCGGGCGCAAGGGGCTGTCCATCCAGCGCTACAAAGGATTGGGCGAAATGAATCCCGAGCAGCTCTGGGAGACCACGCTCAACCCGGACAAGCGCAAGCTGCTCAAGGTGGTGCTGGAGGATGCCGTGCGCGCCGACCAGATCTTCACGGTGCTGATGGGCGACGCCGTCGAGCCCCGCCGGAATTTTATCGAAGAAAACGCGTTGAACGTCCGCAATCTGGACATTTAAGGCGGACGAACCAGAACACGATCAGGATTATCCATGTATACACGCAATGAGCGGGTCGAGCCGATCGACATTGATAATGAAATGCAGCGGGCCTACATCGACTACTCGATGTCGGTCATCGTCGGGCGCGCGCTGCCGGACGCGCGCGACGGGATGAAGCCGGGCAACCGGCGCATTCTGTACGCGATGTATGACCGGGGCTGGACCCATGCCAAGCCGTTTGTGAAGTGCGCGAAGGTGGTCGGCGACGTCATCGGCAATTACCATCCCCACGGCGATCAGGCGGTCTACGACACGCTGGTGCGCATGGCGCAGGATTTTTCCATGCGCTACACCCTCATTGACGGGCAGGGGAACTTCGGCAGCATTGATGGCGATCCGCCCGCCGCCTACCGGTACACCGAGTGCCGACTGGAGCGCGCGGCGGAGGAGATGCTGACGGATCTCGACAAGAACACGGTGGAGATGCGGCCGAACTTCGACGAAACCCTCCGCGAGCCCACCGTCCTGCCGTCCCGGCTTCCGAACCTGCTGCTCAATGGCAGCACGGGCATCGCCGTGGGCATGGCGACGAACATTCCGCCCCACAATCTGCGGGAACTGGCCGACGCGTTCACGCACCTGATTGATCATCCCGACGCGAGCGTGGCCGATCTGATGAAATATGTGCAGGGGCCGGATTTCCCGACCGGCGGGCTGATCTGCGGCCGGACGCCGGTGAAGAGCATGTACGAAACGGGGCGCGGTCTGATCAAGGTGCGCGGCCGGGCGGGCATCGAAGAAGGGACCCAGGGCAAGGACCGGATCATCATCCATGAGATCCCCTACACCGTCAACAAGCAGTCGCTGATCGAAAAGATGGCGGAGCTGGTCATTGATAAGAAACTGGAAGGCATTTCGGATATCCGCGACGAGTCCGACAAGGACGGCATCCGCATCGTCATCGAGCTCAAGCGCGGCGTGATCGGCAGTGTGGTCCTCAACAATATCTTCAAGCACACCCAGATGGAGACCACGTTCGGGGCGATCATGCTGGCGATCGATCGCGGCCGGCCCCGGATGATGAATCTGCGGGAGCTGATGCAGTGCTTCCTGGATCACCGGTTCGATGTGGTCACCCGGCGGGTGGAGTTCGACCTCGCAAAAGCCGAGGCGCGCGCCCACATTCTGGAAGGGCTGAAAATCGCCCTCGATCATCTCGACGCCGTGGTGAAGACCATTCGCGAGGCGAAGGACCGCGACGACGCCCGGACGAAATTGATGAGCCGGTTCAAGCTCAGCGAAATCCAGGCGAACGCCATTCTCGACATGCGGTTGTACCAGATCACCGGCCTGGAACGCGACAAGGTGGAGCAGGAATACATCGAGTTGATCCAGCGGATCAATTACCTGCGCGAATTACTCGCCGATCCCCGGAAAATCTTCGGGCTGATCAAGGAAGACCTGGCGGAGCTCCGCACGACTTACGGCGACGAGCGCCGGACGAGCATTGTGGCGGACGAGGGCGAAATCAATATCGAAGACCTGATCGCCGACCAGGGATGCGTCATCACCATCAGCCACTCCGGCTACATCAAACGCGTGCCGGTGAGCACCTACCGGCAGCAGCGACGGGGCGGCAAGGGCGTGGCGGGGATGAACACAAAGGATACGGATTACGTGGAGCATGTGTTCACGGCTTCCACGCACGATGTGATCCTGTTCTTTACCGAAGCGGGGAGAATGTACGCGAAGCACGTGTACGAAATTCCCGAGGGCGGGCGGGCCTCCCGGGGCAAGGCGATCGTCAACCTGCTCGCGATCAGCAGCGAGGAAAAAATCGCCGCCATGATTCGGATTCGCGAGTATAGCGACCAGCAGCATATCGTCATGGCGACGGAGCGGGGCATCGTCAAGAAGACCAATCTCAAGGAGTACGAGAACGTCCGCACTTCGGGCATCATCGCGATCCAGATCGAGGAGGGCGACCGGCTGATCGGCGCCCGCCTCACGCAGGGACAGGACGAGCTGATCCTCATCACGCGCGACGGCATGAGCATCCGGTTTCCCGAAGGTCAACTGCGGGATCAGGGCCGGTCCACCTACGGGGTCAAAGGCATCGCGCTCGACACGGAGGATTGCGTCGAAAGCATCGAAGTGGTGGATCCGCACGCGACGCTGTTGGTGGTGACCGAGCACGGGTATGGAAAACGCACCGAGTTTGAGGAGTACCGGAAGCAGAACCGGGGCGGTAAAGGCATCATCACCATCAAGACCAGCGAGCGCAACGGCAAGGTGGTCGCCGCGCACAGCGTGCGCGATGAGGATGCGCTCATGCTGATCACCGGCGACGGTCAGACGATCCGGATCCCCGTGCGCGACGTGCGTTCCATCGGACGGAACACGCAGGGCGTCCGGATGATTCAGCTCTCGGAAGGAGACCGGCTGGTGTCCGCGACCACAGTGGAACCCGAGGACGACGAAACCAACGGGAACGGAACCGAACCGTCCGATGCAGAGACAGAAACCGAATCGTAACCGCGCCGGGCGCGGTTATTCGGATTTTTTCGGCATGCGGATTTTGAGTTGGCCCTTTGCGGCCGGGCGGGAGGCCGCACCGCCCGCGGGTGTCTCCGAGGGCTTCGGCTTTTTGGGAGACGGGGCGGCGGAAGCGGTGGTCGATTCCGGGTTGGGCGCGCGTTTTTTGGGCGCCCCGGTGTCTTCGACCACTTCCTTCAGGATCGTGGCGTAGCCCTTGCCCTGGCTCATTTCATCCTGAATTTCCCGCAGGATGGTTTCGTTCCCTTTGCCGGGCTCCGACTCAAACGAAAACACGCATCCGCCCACGCGTATTTGATCGCCGGGATTCAGCTTGGCCATGTCGATGGCGTTGCCGTTCACAAAGGTTCCGTTGCGCGACTTCAGGTCCTTGATGTAGAACTCGCCGTCCCAGAGACGTATTCCGCAATGCACACGGGACGCGCGCTTGTCGGGAATCATCACGTCCGCCTCCGAGCTGCGGCCGATGGTGATGGCCCGATCGCCGAGGGGGAATTCCACCTGGTTTCCGTTCGCCATTTGATATCGAAGAATCATCATCCGCCTCCGGGGGTTCAGGCCAGTCCTCGCGCGACCAGGCCTTGAAAATACTCGATGGTCATACGCAAGCCTTCGTCGAGCGACATCACCGGCGCCCAGCCGCCGAGGACCGCTTGGGCGCGACGGATATCCGGCTGGCGCACCTTGGGATCGTCCACCGGCAGCGGTTTTTCGATGAGCGCCGACCGCCCGCCGCAGAGCGCGTTGATTCGATCGGCAAAATCACGCACGGTCATTTCATGCGGGTTTCCGATATTTACGGGATCATGTTCCGGGCTCATCATGAGCCGGTAGATGCCCTCGATCAGGTCCGACACATAACAGAAACTGCGCGTCTGCCGGCCGTCACCGAACACGGTCAACGGTTCCCCCTTGAGCGCCTGCGTGATGAACGCGGGCACCACGCGCCCGTCGTTGGGGCGCATCCGCGGCCCGTAGGTGTTGAAGATGCGGACGATCTTGGTGTCCAGCCCATGGAAGCGCCCGTACGCCATGGTCATGGCTTCGGCGAAGCGCTTGGCTTCGTCATAGACTCCGCGCGGGCCCACGGGATTGACGTTGCCCCAGTAGGACTCGGGCTGCGGATGCACGAGCGGGTCGCCGTAGACTTCGGACGTGGACGCGAGCAGAAACCGGGCGTTCTTCGCGCGGGCGAGGCCGAGGGCCTTGTGCGTGCCCAGCGAGCCCACCTTCAGCGTTTGAATGGGCAGTTCCAGATAATCAATGGGGCTGGCGGGGGAAGCGAAGTGGAAAATGTAATCCACGCGTCCGGGCA
>JAGOHE010000012.1 GCA_017996315.1 Kiritimatiellia bacterium
CCATGACCGACAGCGCGTCGACCGAGTTGCGCAGGTTCGGCAAGCCGCGCTTTTCGGCCTCGCGGTGCCATTCCGCGGAGTAGTTGTCGCCATTGAAGATCACTCGTCCGTGCGCGCGGATCACGTCCCGGATGACCTTCTGCGTCGCGACATGGAGTTTCTGGGCGGAGCCCGACGCCTCCTTTTCCAGCCGGGTCGCGATGTAGTCGAGCGATTCCGCCACCATGGTGTTGATGGCGACCAGCGGTCCGGCCACCGATTGGCTCGAACCGACCGCGCGAAACTCGAACTTGTTTCCGGTGAACGCGAAGGGACTGGTGCGGTTCCGGTCGCCGGCGTCCTTGGGAAGGGGAGGCAGGGCATCCACGCCGACATTGAGATAGCCGGGGGCGTCGGCCGAACCGGGTTTCCCGCGGGCGATGTTCTGGAAGATCCGCGTGAGTTGCTCGCCCAGATAGATGGACAGAATGGCCGGGGGCGCTTCGTTGGCGCCGAGCCGGTGATCGTTCCCCGCATGGGCGACGGTGGCCCGCAGCAAGGCGCCGTACCGATCCACCGCGCGGATGATCGCGGCGCAGAACACGAGGAACTGCGCGTTGCGATGGGGCGTGCCTCCCGGTTCGAGCAGGTTCATCGTCCGGGTGCCGAGCGACCAGTTCAGGTGCTTGCCGGATCCGTTCACGCCCGCAAACGGCTTTTCATGCAGCAGACAGGCCATGCCATATTTCTGCGCCACGCGCTGCAGCATCATCATCACGAGATACTGATGATCCGTGGCAATATTCGCCGTCTCATACACCGGCGCAATTTCGTACTGCGCCGGAGCGACCTCGTTGTGCCGGGTCTTGACCGGAACCCCGAGTTTGTAGAGTTCCCGCTCCGTCTCCAGCATGCAAGCCAGCACCCGCTCGGGAATGGCGCCAAAATACTGGTCCTCCATCTCCTGTCCCTTCGGGGGCTTCGCGCCGAACAAGGTGCGTCCGGAGTTGAGCAAATCGGGCCGGGCAAAGAAGAAATGACGATCTACCAGGAAATACTCCTGCTCGCAGCCCGCAGTGGCGGACACATAGCCGGCGTTGTTGCATCCGAACAGCTTCAGGATGCGTTGCGCTTGCGCATTGAGCGCCTGCTGAGAGCGGAGGAGGGGGGTCTTCTTATCCAGCGCATCACCGGTCCACGAGCAGAAAACCGTCGGAATACACAGCGTCGTCCCGTTCGGATTTTCCAGAATAAAGGCCGGGCTGGTGACATCCCAACCCGTGTATCCGCGCGCCTCAAACGTGGCGCGAAGCCCTCCCGAAGGAAAACTCGACGCGTCCGGTTCCCCCAGAATGAGCTGTTTGGCGGAGAACTCCGCAATAACTCCGCCCTTTCCGTCCGGTTCCAGAAAACTGTCGTGTTTCTCCGCCGTCATGCCGGTCAGCGGATAAAACACATGCGCGTAATGTGTCGCCCCTTTTTCGATGGCCCAGTCGCGCATCGCCCGCGCGACCGACTTCGCCAGCGAAATATCCAGCTTCTCTCCTTCCTCCATCGTTCGCGCGAGAGCCCGATATACCTCCTTGGGTAATCGTTCGCGCATCGCCTGATGGCCAAACACGTTCGATCCGAAAAGCTTTTTGACCGGAGTCTCCTTGAAATTCAAGGGACTCTCCACCGCCCGGAATTCCGTTACCGCGGTAATCGCATTCTGTCTCGCTATCGTCATACGTGCTCCTGTGTATCCAAGGCCCATCGGACCGCCTCTCAATGAGGATGCCCGCATTCTAAAGCAGATTCAATGCCACTCCGGAAGCAAATATTGCAACCCTAAGCGGCGCAAGAGGATGTAAATGAAGGAAATTTGAAAGGATTTCCGAAAAATACAATAATGTTACTTATTATGCTAGAATACACATAAATGTCGCAAATGAAAGCCGGCAAATTTGCTGAGCGACGGCATCGATGTGTGTGCCTGGGAGGAGCGCGGATTAGCGGATGCGGATTTCTTCGGATGGTGTGTCTTGGAGCTTAACGTTCGATTCCGTCCATGGGACCGGCTGGCCGTTTCGGAGGACGCGGTTTCCGGAAATCTCCACTCCCGCGCATCGGCGGAACTCAAAGGGAGGCCGGTTCCAGCCCGGGTAGTTCTGGTTGTACGTGATCTGGTTGCCCCGGAATGAAATCCCTTTCGCGGAGATGGCAAAGAGGAGAGGGACATCGAACGTCTCGAAGATGTTGCGCTCAACCCGGATGTTGCCGTGATAATACGCGGATTGCTTTCCGAGGTCGGGCACCTCGGGATAGATCGAGATCAGCGCTTCGGTGAACTGGAAACGGGATGTGAGATTATCCCGGAATCGATTGCCGCGAATGAGGACATCGGAGCAGCCGCCGCTTTCGTACCATCCGTTGGCGTCGCCCGCGAGCAGGATCGCGGATCCGGCGACGCGTTCGAAGAGATTCTCTTCCACCCGCACCGGACGGGGAGTGGTGAAGAGCGCGCCCCGCGCGCGGTTGTTCCGGACCACATTGCGACGGAACACCACTTCGGGGAACCAGTCCGCGTTTTCCACCGCGTCACCCGGGCCGATGCCTTCGGGCGCCGGTTGATCAAGACGCAGGATGACGTCCCGGATTCCAGTCTTTCGTACCGTGGCCACGGTCCGAGTTTCGCGCGGGGTCAAGGTGCGGGCGTGGATGAACCGCAGGCTCTCGCCGGGCAGGAACGTCTCGAACCCCACCGCCTGCGGGTGCACATAACGGCAGCGGATGGTTTGCGGGTCGATCACTTCCTCAATGCGAAGGCAGGTCGCGTGCACGTTGATCGCATCGTCCATCATGCCTTCATACCGCCCTCCCTCCGCGATCACGGTTCCCCGGCAATTGGAAAAATGGGTGGCGTCGGCGTTGGTGCTGAACCGGCGGCCCGTGCCCGCGCGCGGGTGGGAGCCGCCGCCCCGGATGTGGATGTTCTCCGATCGCTGCGCGAGCAGGCCCATGCCGTGCGAGGCGTGGATGGGGCACTGGTCCAACCGCACATTGCGGGCCCGGTACAGCGCAAAGGCCGGATGCGGACGGCTAGTCCACAGGTCGTGACGAAACGTGATCACATCGCCCGTGCGGATGCCGGCGGCCGCGACATTGCGTTGCACCCGGTATTTCCCGGGCGCCAGGACGGTGAGGGGACCTTTGTAGGTGAAATCGCCCGTCCCGGCGACAATCTCTCCGGTGGAGCCCCGAAAGACGATGCCCGTGCCCGCATCCGGCCGCTCCCACCCTTCGCCCTTGAAGACAAACCATCCGTTTCGGATCTCATGCGGGAACTGCGCGGAATCCACTTCGACGACATACGACTCGGCATCAACCTGCGTGATCACCCCCTGCGAATGCGGGGGGGTGGCGTAGTCGAACGCAATGTTCTTGAGAATGACATTCTCGGAATCCTGGATCAGCACGGGCTGAACGATGCCGTGAAAGAGAAACAGCGAGCCCTGGCCGTCAATCGTGACGTTCCGGAGGTCTACGAGGGGGAGGCTCACGGGATGCCACATGGGCTGTTCGTGGTTGGAGACATGGAAGTGCTTCCGCAGCGCGCCGCTGGAATGAAAATGATACGTGCCCTTGGCCAGACGCAGCGTGGATCCCGGCGCCTCCCGCAGGGCGCGCAGGGCGCGTTGGAGCGCCGGAGTCTGGTCGGAGGGATCGTCGGGTTGGAATCCGAAACTCGATCCGTCCCATATCCGGGCGGCGGAGAGTTTGGGCCCGGGACCATCAATCCAGCGCAGGCTCACCCAGTCGGCGTGGTCGTAGCCATCGTCTTCCACCGGGTCCGCTTGCAGATACAGCATCCGGTGGAAGGCATGGGGCGCATAGACCTCGAATGGAACCGCGGCGTCGCCGGACTTCATCACAGGCGATTCCCACAGCACGGCGTTTCCGGAAAGAATTCGGAACCGCACCGAACCATGGCCCGCGCCGACTTCATCGTCCACTCCGGCCATGCCCGCGAACCGGACAGCGCCTTCAGGAACCCGGATCGGAATTTCCGAAACCGCGTGACTGCCCAGTCCATCAGGATAAGTCACGCCGCCGATCCGGAGCGGATGGCCGTCGACCGAAACATCGCGATTCAACTCGCCATAGCCCTGTGCCGCGCACGCGAAGGAGAAATCGTCCGCCACGGGACCCCGTTCGGCGTTCGCCTCGATCGCTCCTCCGTGGCCCGACAGAGCCAGCGCGCAAATGACCACACATGTCCGGACTCGAATGCTGGGGTTCATGTCCGCAGTGTACGAAGCGCCTCCCG
This sequence comes from Kiritimatiellia bacterium, assembly GCA_017996315.1. GTDB lineage: Bacteria > Verrucomicrobiota > Kiritimatiellia > PWTM01 > PWTM01 > JAGOHE01. The sequence continues at coordinate 4,289 of JAGOHE010000012.1, forward strand.
CAGGGTCAACGCCGCGCAATTTTGCCGCAGGCTGGGCAGCGGGGACGGCGCGGTGTACACTCCGGCCATGTCGAATCAGGCTTCCCCAACGAACGCGGCGGGATTCTCGGAATCCGCGCCGGTGAAACGCGTGCTCCGCGGCAGCAGCGCCTATCACCCGGGCACACGCCCGCGCGTCGTATACCGCCACCGCCATGCACGGTTGAAGGCATGGGTGTTCTGGATAAGCGTCGCCGGGCTGTCGGGGGTCCTGGTATACGCATGGTGGGCCCATCGGCATAATCCGTCGAAAGTGTTGCCGTTGGACGAGCGACGGTTGGATGAATTGGGTCCTCAGAAATAGCGGCGCATCGGCTGGAATGCCGGCGGCCGCGCTGGAGAGTTCAACATGATCACACCGAGAACAATGGCTCCGGGCGTACAGTGGGCGGGGGTCGTGGACTGGCATCGCGAGTTGTTTGACGCGCTGATCCCCATTCCCGAAGGCACCAGCTATAACGCGTATTTCGTGCAGGGTTCAGCAAAGAGCGCGCTTGTGGATTCGATGGAATCCGCCTATGCCGCGGAATGGATCGCCGGGCTGGATCCGGCGTGGGCGCCCGATTACCTGGTCGCCAATCACGCCGAGCAGGATCACTCGGGGGCTCTCCCCGGACTGCTGGATCGATACCCGAACGCCACCGTCTTGTGCACACCCAAAGCGAAAGGAATGCTGGAAGGCCTCCTGCATATCAACCCGGAGCGCATATGCCCGGTGGCGGATGGAGAGTCGGTGGACCTGGGCGGCCGGGCGCTGCGTTTCATTCATGTGCCCTGGGTGCATTGGCCGGAAACCATGATGACGTTTCTGGAGCCCGACGGGATTCTCTTCTCGTGCGATTTCTTCGGGTCGCATCTCGCGACATCATCCTTGTACGCGGACGAAGATTCCCGGACGGAAGAGCAGGCCCGACTCTATTACGCCCAGATCATGATGCCCTACACCCCGGCTGTTCGGAAGGATTTGGCAAAAGCCGTCGCGCTGCAGCCGAAGATCATCGCCCCCAGCCACGGGCCGATCTGGCGGAAGCCGGCCTCGATTCTCGATCTGCACGAATCCTGGCTGAATGGCCCGCCGCGCAACCGGACCGTCCTGGCCCGTATCTCGATGCATGGGAGCACGGCTCAACTGTCGGATGCCATCGAGTCTGAATTGGTGAAGCGGGGGGTGGATGTGACGCCGTTCGATCTCACCCGGTTCGCCCTGAATCGCTTTGCTTCCGCGCTGGTGGATGCCGCTTCTGTCGTGTTCACCGCGCCCGCCGTATGGGGCGCGCCGCATCCGTCCGCCGTGCTGGCCATGTATGTCGCAGCCGGGCTCAAACCCAAAGCCCGATGGGCGGCGCTGGCGGGTTCCTATGGATGGAGCACCAAGGGCATGGAAGATCTCTCCACATGGCTGCCCGGATGGAAAGTGGAAATCCTGCCGCCCGTGCTGTGCAACGGACTGCCCCGGCCCGCGGATGTGGCCTCCGCCCAGGCGCTCGCCGCCGCGCTGGCCGAGCGACACGCCGAAGCCGGGTTGAAAAACTAAACCGTCGCCCAGACGCCGCCATACACCGCCATCGCGCGGGAGCGTTATTTACTTAATGCCCACGTTCCGCTGCCGCCGCCGCCGGCCACGATGGTGAAGTTGCCGGACATGGACGTCCTCGACGTGTTTGCGGTGCCGTTCCATTGCGCAACCACCGGGCCGGTCGTGGTTGTCATGCTGACCGAATCCCCGGATAGGGTGCCCGTCATGGGTCCGCTGAACCCTCCGGTTCCATTAAAGGTTCCAGAGAGGGAATCACCGGTTTGCGTGATACTCATGCTGACGTTGGCCGCAGGATTGGCGCCTTGTTTGATCGTGCCCACCCAAGATCCGTCGAGGGAAGCCGGGGTGGCTGCGCCGCCACCGGCATCTTCCGCGGTATCCGCGGCATCCACGGTGCCGCCATCGTCGCTGCCGCCGCTGTCACATCCCGCGATGGATGCAAGTCCCACCGCACATGCCATCATCCGCGCCCAAAACGAGCACTGGGAAAGTTTCATGTGGACTCCTTATTCCCGGAAGCATAGACATGACGACGGGCCAATGCAATGATCGTAAGACGTTATTTCGGGAGACGCCCGGGATTGCGGATGCCGCCTTGCACGATCCCATTTCGGATGGTCCCCTCCGGAACGCCGTCGTATGGAGGAGGAAGGTCTATCCAAAGGTGATGTTTTTTTGAACATCCCGACGGCATGTGTATCTAATAGAGACGACACGGGAAGCGCGTGTCATAGGAGATCGCGTATGAAAGATGTCTCGCAGACCACACCGGAGACCGCGCCTGGCGGAATGCAATGGGTGCAGGATCGGATTCGGCAGACCGCGTCGTTCGTGCCGGAATTGAAAGCCGAGATCGGCCGGGTGCTGGTGGGCCAGGACCGGCTGGTGGACCGGATGATTCTCGGCCTGCTGGCGAACGGGCATCTGTTGCTGGAGGGTGTGCCCGGTCTGGCGAAAACGCTGGCCGTGCGAACCCTGGCGCAGGCGATGCACACGTCCTTCTCGCGCATTCAATTTACCCCCGACCTGCTGCCGGCCGACGTCATCGGTACCCAGTTGTATGATCCGCGCGAAGCCGTCTTCCGCGTGCGCAAGGGGCCGATCTTTGCGCAGATCATCCTCGCCGATGAAATCAATCGCGCCCCCGCCAAGGTGCAAAGCGCGCTGCTCGAAGCCATGCAGGAGCGGCAGGTGACCATCGGGAGAGAAACCCACCGGCTGCCGGAACCCTTCCTCGTGCTGGCGACCGAAAACCCGATTGAACAGGAAGGCACCTATCCGTTGCCGGAAGCGCAGGTGGACCGGTTTTTGCTGAAGCTGCGCGTGGGGTATCCGGAGCGGAACGAGGAACGCGCGATCCTCGATCGCATGGCGGTCACCGCGCCCGAACTCGCCGTTCGCCCCGTGGTCCGCCCCGAGGCCATTCTGGAGGCCCGTTCCGTGGTGGACCATGTGTATGTGGACGATAAAATTCGGGAGTTCATCCTCGACATCGTCACGGCCACGCGGGATCCCGGGCGTTTCAATTTGCCGCTGGCGTCCTACATCCGCTATGGCGCATCGCCCCGCGCTTCGATCGCGCTGGCGCTGTGCGCGAAGGCGAACGCCTTCCTGCAGGGGCGGGCCTATGTCACGCCCCAGGACGTTAAATCGCTGGCGCCCGACGTGCTGCGCCATCGCATGCTGGTGAGCTACGAGGCGGAAGCCGAGGAGTTGGACAGCGACGCGTTGATCACGCGCATCCTGAACGAGATTCCCGTTCCCTGATTCGCCCGGAAACGGTTTCATGATTCCCGCCGAAGTGATTAGAAACGTGCGCCGGATCCAGATTCGGACCCGGCGTCTGGTGCAGGATATCTTCGGCGGCGAATACCACAGCGTGTTCAAGGGGCAGGGCATGGAATTCGACGAGGTTCGCGAATACGTGCCCGGCGACGATGTCCGCGCCATTGACTGGAACGTCACGGCGCGCATGGGCCATCTGTACATCAAGAAGTTCGTGGAAGAGCGCGAGATGACCGTCATGCTCGCGGTGGACGTCAGCGCCTCCCACCTGTTCGGCACGCGCGATCGCCTCAAGCGCGACCTGCTGGCGGAACTGGCGGCGGTGCTGGCCTATTCCGCCTCGCTCAACCATGACCGGGTCGGGCTGCTGTTGTTCAGCGATGTTGTGGAGCGGTATCTTCCGCCGCGAAAAAGCCCGGCGCACGTGCTGCGGGTCATTCGGGAGGCGCTGTATTACACCCCCGAGCATCGCGGCTCGGATGTGCAGCCGGCGCTCGAATTTCTGCTCCGGGTGTTGCGCCGCCGCTGCGTATGTTTCGTCCTGAGCGATTTCCTGTTCTCGAATCCGGCGGAGCGCGAGTGGGCGCTCGCGGCGCGCAGGCATGACCTGATTTCGGTATGGGCCAGCGATCGCCGGGAGCAGGCCTGGCCTGACGCGGGACTGGTCCGCTGGCAGGACGCCGAAACGGGCGCGGTGAGGCGGATGGACACCTCGGACCGCAGGGTGCGAGAGGCGCTCACCCGGAGATACGCGGACCGCCGGAGCGAATGGCAGCGGCGATTCCGGAAGCTGGGCGTGGACACGATTGAAGTGGAAACCGGCATGCCCTATGAACGCGCCCTGCGCCGGTTCTTCCAGGCGCGGGAACAGCGGAGGCTCGCCGGATGAGCCTTCGCCGTATGCGTGGTGTCGTAACCGCCGGCGTCGTGCTCGGCGGCGCGCTGGCCTTGGGATTCGGCTGCTCAAGAGGCCCGGCCGATTCTGGCGAGCCGCTGGACATCCGCGTGGCGCTCTCCACCAATTCGGTTCGCATCGGCACTCCGGTATCGCTGCAGGTGACCGCGTTTTATCCCGCTGATGCTCGTCTGGATTGGATCGAACCGGGGAGCGAAAACCTCATGACCTCCCGTCTTCATGTGTCTGAAAGAAAGATATCGAAGGACCGCATGAAATCGGTGTGGGCCTATCGCGTTCTGCCGGTCGCCGTGGGTTCCCATGCGGTGTTCACCGGCGAAGTCCGGACCGTATCCTCCGCGGGAGCGCCCCTGGCCGCGCACCGGCCCGATCTCACCCTGCGGGTGGAATCCATGAACCCGGACATCAAGGCGCCGCCGCGCGCGATGCGCGGTCCGCTAGATCCGCCGGACCTGGTGCCCCGATGGGTTTGGGTGCTGCCTCTCGTGGCGATTCTGGCGGCGCTCGCGGGGCTGGCCGCCCGCCTGGCGGCCCGTCGCGTCAGGGAAGCCGTTTCACGCGGGCCGCCTCCGCTGCCCCCGCATGAAAAGGCCCTGGCCGCGCTTCATGCGCTGGAAACTTCGGGCGTCGTGGATGCCGAGGATCCCGAACCCATGTTCGTCCAGAGTTCCGGCATCGTGCGGACGTATGTGGAGGAACGTTTCCACGTGCGCGCGCCGGAACTGACCACCGAAGAGTTTCTGCGCGCCGCGACGGATTCTTCCGAACTTACACCCGCCGCGCGTACGGGCGTGGGTCGGTTCCTGGGCGATTGCGATCTCGTCAAGTTTGCGCGGCATCAGCCGGACCTTTCCGCCCGCCACGCCGCGCTGAATTCCGCCATCGGATTTGTGGAATCCACGGTTCCCGCGGAACCGGCTGCGCCGATGGAATCCTCGACGGTCCCCTCGAACCCCGACGGGAGGGGCGCATGATTTCCTTCGCCTATCCCTGGGTGCTCCTGTTGCTCGGCCTTGCGCCGGTTCTGGCCTGGCAACGCCATCGCTCAACACGCCGTCCGGTGGTTCAGTTCAGCGACGGCGAAGCCCTGCGCGCACTGCCGGCCGGGTGGGGCGCCCGCGCCGCGCGCGTATTACCTTACATCTATGGGCTGGGCTTGGCGCTCCTGGTGGTGGCCGCGGCCCGGCCGCGGTGGGGGACCGCCGAAGCCCGGGTGAATCGCGATACGGTGGATATGATGCTTGTGGTGGATTTGTCGCCATCCATGCTGGCCGAGGATTTCTCCACACCGACCCGCCGGATGAACCGGTATGACGCCGCGCGGACGGTCATCGAAGACTTTGCCGCGCAACGGCCGGACGACCGCATGGGCGCCGTGGTGTTCGCGCGGCGTCCCTACACCCTCGTGCCGCTGACCCACGATCATGGATTTCTGCTGGATCGTATCCGCCAGATGAGCGCCGGCGATTTGGGCGATGCCACCGGCATCGGCACGGCGCTGGCCGCCGCGCTGGCGCGCCTCGAGCGCAGCGAATCCCGCAGCCGCGTGGTCATCCTGCTGACCGACGGTATGAGCAACGTCGGCATCCCGCCGGCGCAGGCCGCGGAAGCCGCCCGTTCGCTGGGCGTGCGCGTGTACACGATTGGCGCCGGAACGCGCGGCATGGCGCCCATGCCGGTGAATTTCTTCGGCCACACGGTCTATCAGCAGGTTCCGGTGGAAATTGACGAGGCCTCCTTGCGGCAGATCGCGGAATTGACGGGAGGCGAATATTTCCGCGCCACCGACCTCAAATCGCTGGAGACCATCTATCGCCAGATTGACCGGATGGAACGAACGAAAGTGGAAGCGACGCGATTCATTCGATATGAGGAACGCTTCGTGCCATGGCTGGCGGCAGCGTTGCTGCTGCTCGCCGCGGAGCGTCTGTTGAGCCTGGGCCGGCTGCGGGAGTGTCCGGCATGATCACCTGGGGACATCCGCAGGCGATGTGGGCGCTCGCGGCGTGGGCCGCGATGTCCGCGGTCTGCGTCGTGCTCTACCGGCGGGGACGCCGGATTCGGTCGCGTCTGGCGGAGGCGGGTCTGTGGGCCGCGCTGGCTCCGGGGTACCAGCCGCGGCATGGCGCGAGACGTCTCGCGATCTGGATCGCCGCGAGCGGACTGGCGGTCGGCGCGTTGGCCCGGCCGCAGTGGGGATTCCGATGGGAGGAGGTTCGACAGGAAGGCGTGGATTGGATGATCGTGCTGGATGTTTCCAACAGCATGCTCGCCCCCGATTTCCGGCCCAGCCGCATGCAACAGGCGCAATGGGCGATTCGCGACCTCGTCCGCTCGCTGAACGGCGATCGCATCGGTCTGACCGCTTTTGCCGGCGAAGCCTTCCTGCATTGCCCGCTCACCTCCGACTATGGCGCGTTTCTCATGATGCTGGATGAAATCCGCCCGGGGGTGATTCCGCGGGGCGGCACGGCGATCGAGGTGGCGCTGGATACCGCCGCGAAAGCCATCGATCATCCCGAAGGCGCGGTGATGATCCTGATTACCGACGGCGAAGATCATGAAGGCGACGCGCGCGCCGCGGCCGCCCGGCTGACCGAGAAAGGCATCCGGCTGCAGGTGATCGGGGTGGGCTCCACCGAAGGTGAATTGATCCCGATGGAGACCGCGGGCGGATTCCTGAAGAATCGCTCCGGAGATGTGGTGAAAAGCCGGTTGGACGAGGCCGCGCTGTCGGCGCTGGCGACCGCGGGCGGCGGAGGGTACGTCCGCGCGGCGCCGGGAGACTTCGGACTGGAAGGCGTCATGGCCCGCCTGCGCCCCTCGGTCACCGTGACTGAGGGCGAAGCCCGCATGCGCAAAGTTCCCGAGGAGCGTTTCGCATGGCTGCTTTTTGCGGCGCTGGCGCTGTTCCTGCTGGAGGCCCTGTCGCCGCAGCGGGACCGCACTCCGTCGGATCGCGCGCGAGGATGGGGTCGGCGTCGGAAAGCGCCCGCCGCGGCGGCGCTCGCGGTGTGGGCGGTCTGGGGAGGATTCATCGGTTCCGCCGACGCCGCTCGTTCGCCCGCGGCGAGCCTGCGGGCCGGCTCGGAAGCGCAGGCGCAGGGGAATCTTGAACAGGCCGACGCGGCGTATGTGGAAGCGTCCGCCGCGGCCCGTGAGCGGAAACAGCCCGGACTGGCCGCGCGGGCGGAGTTCAATTCCGGCACGGTGCGCGACGCCCTCGGACGGCCGGAAGATGCCGCGTCGCAGTGGCGGTCAGCAGCAGGATCAGGAACTGCGGATCCCGAAGCGGCCACTTCCGCACTCTACAACCTCGGTGTTGCCGCCATGAACCGCGCGATGGCGGCCGAGGAAAAAAATGAGGGGCCAGTGGCCAGGACGCAGTGGAACGAAGCCCGGTCCATGCTGATCTCCAGCCTGCTGGCCGGCGCGACAGGCGAGGATGTGCGATACAACCTCGAATACTGCCAGACTCGTCACGCGGCGCTCGATGGCTTGGTGGCGGCGGCGGAAGCCGCGGTGAGCGAGGCGGACGCGGCGATGGATCGCGGCGCGTTTGCGGACGCCAAGGCGGCGCTGGACCGCGTGGCCGAGCGGCGGGAGCTGCTGTTCAGCCTGAAACCCGCGCTAAAGGAAGTGTTGGAACGGCTGGACCAGCGATTGCCGCCCATCATTCAAATCCAGCAGGAAACCAGCGGGGCATCGAAATGAACCGGGCCACGTGCTTGAGCGCAGGGTTGTTTTTCGCGGCGCGCGCGTGGTGCGCGGAGCCCGCGGCTGTGACTGCCGCGGCGCTGCCGGATCCGGTGACCGCGGTGGATTTCTTCCATCGCGGCGGAGCCCAATTTTGCCGGAATCAGATGGAAGAGGCGAAGAACACCGTGACGGAAGGTCTGGCGCGTTACCCCGAAGATCCGGCGCTGGTGAAACTGAAACAACTGCTCGACCAGCCGCCACAATCTCAGCCAAACCAGGATCCGAAGAATAACGAAGACTCTTCGGAGTCTGAGGATCAGCAAAACAACGACTCGCAGTCCAAACCGGATGAGCAGGAGTCCGAAGAGAACCCGCCTCAGGAAGAACCATCGCGGGAGACGGAAGATTCATCCGAACAGCCGCAGGATGCGCCGCAAGAGCAGCCCCAGGATGGGCAGCTCACGCAGGACCAGATCGCCCGGCTGCTGGAATCCGCGTCACAGGAAGAAATGGATTTGCGCGATGTTCTGCGCCGCCAGCAGCCTCGCGAATCGCCACCGGTGGATAAGGACTGGTAAGATGAAACGTCGCATGCCGATGATTTCAAAACACCTCCGGGGATGGGCGGCGGCGATCTGCGCCGCGGCGTGGATGCTTTCGTCGGGCGAGACCGTCGCGGCGGATCGTCCCGCGGTGGAAGCCCGGATCGAGCCCTCCGTCACATCCCGTAACGAACCGGCAACGCTATCGTTGATCTTCCGATCGAACCGCGACGCGAGTCCACCGGATATTCGCGTGGACGGGCTTCGGATTGACTATCGGGGTTCTTCGACCCAGATGAGCTACATCAATGGGGTGATGGATCAGACCAAGATCCATCAATATACGGTCTGGGCGGATCGCGCCGGCTCTTTCGAAATCGGGCCATTTTCGTATGAGATCAACGGACGTCCGATTGAAATACCGGGAGTTCTGCTCCGCGTCGCGGACAGCGGGGGAGGGGGCGGCACCGCGATCCTGAATGAATCCCTGCGCGCGGAACTCAAGATTGCGCGTCCGCGACTGTATGTCATGGAAGATTTCGTCATTGAACTGGCCATCTATTCAAACGGTGTGGATCTCGCTCCCAACGTGCAACTCATGGGCTGGCCGGAGAGCGGATTTCGAGTCGCGGAGTGGAGGGAGATGGCCGGTGGCCGGGAAATCGTGAGCGGCGCCGTGTGGCAGGTCCGGAGGTTCAGCGCTCTGGCCCGGGCGGAATATCCGGGGAAGATGACCATATCTCCGAGTGTGCGGGTGGAGATCCCCGCGCCATCCGCCGGCCGTCGTCGCTCGGATCCGTTCTCCATCTTCGGAGAGGATTTCTTTGCCGGGACTCCATTCGACCGCACCCCGCGCCGCCCGCATGATATTGCCGTCCCTCCGCTCGACTTGGAGATACTGCCGCTGCCTCAAGAGGGCCGCCCTGCATCCTTTGCCGGCGCGGTGGGCGAGGCGTTCCATTTCCGTGCGGAAGTCACGCCTTCCGAAGTGGAGGCGGGATCGCCCTTGACCCTGCGGATGAGCCTGGCGGGACGCAGTTCATTGGAGGGCATCCGCCCGCCCTCGGTGCCGGAATCGGAAGGATTTCGTGTGTATGAGCCCCGCTCGATTTCGACGGGTTCGGCGCAAGACCGCCGGTATTTCGAACAGGTGGTCATTCCGCGCACGGAACATGACTCGACCGTTCCCGAAATCGAGTTTAGCTATTTCAATCCCGTCCGAGAGCGGTATGAAACGATCCGGCAGGGACCGTTCCCGGTGCGGGTCAAACCTTCAACCGGATCGGCCGTCGCCATGGCGCCGGACTCCGGCGCGGCGGTTGTGGCGCCCACGCCCAAGGGCGATGACTTGTTGTATCTCAAATTGTCCGAGCGGGCTCCGTCGCTGGCCACACGCTGGGCGCGCCAGTCCGCCACAAAACGCGCGGTGGCGTATGCCATCCCGGTCGCCGGGGCGCTGATGGGGTGGGGGATCCGATGGGGTGTCGCGCGCCGGCGGAAAGATCCGGAAAGCTCGCGGAGCCGACGGGCCCGGGGTGCGGCGCGGACGGGGCTCCTGCACGCGCATGAAGCGGCGCGGGCCGGCGATTCGGTCCGATTTCATGACGCCGTGGCGGGGGCGCTCTCCGGTTATATCCTGCATCGCATGGGTCTTTCTCCGGGGGCGATCACCGGTGAAGGCCTCTTCCGAGAGCTCGAGACCATGCATCTCGATCCCGATGTGCTGCAGCGGCTCGGACGGCTCTGGAAAGAATGTGAAACCGCCCGTTTTGGCGGCGCGGAAGCCGGCACGGAAGATTTCGAGATACGACTTAAGGAAGCGGAGCACCTGCTGAAGGCCTTGCAGCGCGCGAAGATTCGGAAGATTTCAGGAGGCCGGCCATGAAATCCAACGGGTATTTCGTGGCGGTTCTTCTGTTCGCGGCGGCGGTGTTTCATGTCCCACATGCCCACGCGGAATCGGCCTCGAACGATCCATGGTCGCTCGCCCGCGCGGCCTATGACGCGGGCCGGTATGATGAGGCGTATCGGCAGTATGAGCAGATCGCTGGCCAGCCGGGAGCGTCCGCCGAAGCGCAGTTCAACGCAGGCAATGCCGCTTTCCGGATGAACGATCCGGGCCGCGCAGTACTGTGGTACCGGCGCGCCGAACGGCAATCGCCGCGCGACCCGGACATCCGATCGAATCAGGAACGGGCGCTGAAGATGGGGGGCGCGGAGCCCGTGCGCATCCCGGCTGCGGACCGGGCGTTTCGCCATATGAGCGCCGCGGAGTGGTCGTTCGCATCCGTGATCGGCTGCGGGCTCGCGTGTCTGGGCCTCGTGCTGTGGTCCGCGATTCCCGTTCGGTGGACGGGGATGGCGCGCAGAACGGCCATTATGGGCGGGCTGCTCTGGCTGGTCGCTTTCGCGGGCATGCAATCGTGGCGACGCGCGGATGCCCCGCGCGAGGCCATCGTGATCGAACGCGGGGTACGTGCGCTTTTCGCGCCCATCCCGGGTACCACAGTGCATTTTTCCCTGCCGCCGGGCAGTGTGGTCCGGATACTCGATCAAACCGGAGAGTGGGCGAAAATTTCCCAAGCCAGCCGGGAAGGATGGGTTCCGACAGCATCCATTTCGAAAACCGCCGTCGGCGATTAAAGCGTAGGGGGCGGGCCGCCAACCGTGCGATATGGGCGGACATTGAGTCGGCTGGTATCTTGGTTTCGATTCGCGAACTGAAGGCTCTCACCTTGCCAAAATATATCTGTTCACACCACTGGACATTTGCCATGATGCAGATGGGATGTGCAAATGATTCGGGACTCCGCAGAGATGGATGTCAGGATGAAAGCAGATGAGGGGGTCATTCCTTCTCATGCCAAGAAAACTGTGTGGGTACTGTCTGCAGCCAGCCTATTGGTGGCCGGGGTGCTTTACGGGTTGGTCTATGGGATGTTCCCCGGCCTGGCCCTATCGGCGGATCGCCCGCCGATCTTTTGGGAAACTCTTCGCATACAGGTGATATTCTTTGCATATCTTTCAGCCAATTTTGCCATCGTAGCGTTGTTCCTTCGTCGTATGCCGGGGAAATCCGTCTCTGCGAAACCACTTTCGATTCTGGCTCTTTTTCTGGCTTTAGCCATTCGCTGGGCCACACCGGAGATGGCCCTGGATCTTTCCCCAGCGCCCGATGCGCTGCATTATGCTTCTCTTGCCTCGCGCTTGGTGTCCTCGGGCGACTGGACCATCCCCATCGGACCGCATCTCCTGCCTTCACGGTTTTCTCCGGGTACCTCGCTGCTCCTGACCCTGATTCAATGGATCAGGCCGGATCATCTGGGCACGGGTATCGCGATCATATGGCTGAGCGGCGCACTGGCGGTCATGTTGATATGGCGGATCGGATCCCGGATATTTTCCCCCCGGGTGGGCGTCGTTGCAGCGCTTCTTCTGGCCTCTTCGCCGGCTTATGGTCATTACAGCCGGCTGATCATGAGCGAAATTCCCTGGAGTCTGTTCATCCTCATGGCGTTGTCGTGTATTTATCTCGCCCGAGGTCGCCGGGTGATTTTATGGTTGGGCGGATTTCTATTGGGACTGGGCATGCTTTTCAAGCCTCCGCATGCCGCCGTGATGTTTGGCGCGGGGGCGGGCTATCTCGCATACATGTATGTTCATCCGAATCGCCGTTGGCACAATGCCCTGTGGCTGGCGGCGGGTGTTTTCGCCGGTCTCGTTCCCTGGCTGCTCTACAACCGGTTTGTGTTGGGCGGATGGCTGTTATCGGGCTATGAGGTGTACGACAGCAATCAATGCGCCGTGGATGCGATTTTTTCTTTCCGTTACCTGATTGCGCCCCCCATCGAAAAAGGGTTCACGGGCAACTTGATCTACTATCCCATGGCCGCCTTGGGCTTGGAACCGCGCATGTCGAGAATGCTGTTCGCGGCGCCGGTGTCCCTGCTGGTGGCCATCGGACTCTGGCTCCGTCGCCGCCGGAGTCTACCCGCCGACCCGGTATCGGATGAAGGACAATGGCTCCTCTGGGGTTTTGCCGGCGCAGCGCTTCCATATGTTCTCATGTTCATGTTTCTTCACTGGCAGGATTCCCGCTACGTGCTTCCCGTGCTTCCCCTGATCTGCCTGGGTTTGGCGGTCGGTATCGATCCATTTGTCGCACGGTTGAGTGTCACCATCCGATGCACGTTGCTGGTCTGCCTGATCCTGGTTCTGGCCGCCATGGGTTCGGCCATTCTTCAGGTCGAACGGGAAGGCCGGCGTCCGTCTTCACACGAAACATGGCATCGTTTGGCCTCTATACGGACAAACTATGATGTGCTGGCGACGGATGAAGATCCTCTCATCCTGGGTTTCTATCACATCTGGAACCCCGGACAGCAGGTGGTGCCGGTGCGGCCGCCCGGATCTGATTGGCCGGGGGACCATCCCGAGGATCTTCGCCGGCGCACGGGGATATACATGACGCCATGCGGTGAGCTGCATCAGGCGCTGCTCCCGCACCTGAGCGCAGGGCGAAGCATCGCGGTCTGGTTGCACAGCCCACGATCTCATCGGCCCCTGCTTGATTCTCTACCGCCGGAATACGCGCTGCGTCCATGGAAGGCTGATCTGCCCCATGGCTATGAATTGACATATCGCACACCCACACCGGAATTCCGGAAGAGAGGTCATGATGAATAGGGGCGCAGGAAACGACCCGGAACCGGAGGTTTCAGTAGTCATTCCCTGTCTGAATGAGGCCGACACCTTGGGAGTCTGTCTGGACAAGGCCCGGCACTCACTCACCGAGGCCGGGATCCAGCATGAGCTAATTGTAGCGGATAATGGAAGCACGGATGCTTCAATCGGTATCGCAGAATCCAAAGGTGCGCGGGTAGTCCCGGTCACGGAGCGGGGCTATGGCGCAGCGTTGATGGGCGGAATCGGAGCGGCCAAGGGGCGATTTGTCATCATGGGGGACGCAGATGACAGTTACGATTTTCGGGAGTGCCCGAAGTTTGTCGAACGGCTGCGGCAAGGGGCGGATCTCGTCCAAGGCTGCCGACTCCCATCGGGAGGGGGAACCGTGTTGCCCGGAGCCATGCCCTGGTCGCACCGGTGGATCGGAAATCCGCTGTTTTCTTTTCTGGCCCGCCGCTGGTTCGGCGCCCCCATTCACGACGTGTATTGCGGACTTCGTGGATTTTCACGGGCAACCTATCATCGCCTGCGTTTAAAAAGCACCGGGATGGAATTCGCCACGGAGATGATCATCAAGTCCGCATTGCAGAAGATCCGATTTGATGAAGTTCCGATAGTGTTGCATCCGGATGGAAGGAAAGCCCACGCTCCTCACCTAAAGACCGTGCGAGACGGTTGGCGCACGCTGAGACTGCTGCTCATGTGTTCTCCCAACTGGTTGTTCATCCTGCCGGGATTTCTTCTCATGGCCGCGGGTGGACTAGGGTTTGTCATGGCCCTTTCCGGAAAACCGCTTGGGTCTATTTCATTGGATGCCCACACACTCCTGTTCTCCAGCGCGTTTCTTCAGTGCGGCTACCTGGCCGTAGCCTTCTCATTTATCATCAAGTCCATAGCGTTCAAATGCGGGTTGAGAACAGCTCCGCCATCGCCCCGATTCCTATATGGATGGTTCCGCCTCGAACGGGGACTTCTTGCCGGACTCCTTCTCGCTCTAGTCGGTCTTGGAGTCATGTTTCTTATGTTCTGGACGTGGGCGAAAGGTGGTTTTGGAGACCTCGATTACTCGAACACCATGCGTGTCGCTATTCCTAGCGTGACACTGCTGTCGTTGGGAGTGCAGACCGGATTCCTGAGTTTCTTCAAAGACAGTATCGAAATGCTGAGGGATTGATTCGGGATTGAACCGGTTGCAAGCCCCGACGAAATCCGGCGCCGAAAAAGAAGAAAGCCCGGAACGAGTCCGGGCTTTCCAGCACAATCAACAATCTTTGCTTATTCCTGCGGCGGGGGCGGCGGGGGCGGATTCATTCCGCCTTCCGGGCGCATGGGACGCCGGACTTGCGGAGGCATTTCCTTGCGGAGCGTTTCACGCTCTTCCTCGGAGAGCTTGCCATCGCCGTCCTTATCGAACTTCTTCAGCATCTCTTCCCGGCGGGCTTCGGCGGCCGCCTTGCGGGCTTCGCGCATCGCTTCGCGTTCCGTCTCAGAGATCTGGCCATCGCCATCCGTATCGAACTTCTTCAGCATCTCCTGGCGGCGAGCCTCGCCCTCTGCTTTGCGGGCTTCGCGCATCGCTTCGCGTTCCGCTTCGGAGAGCTGGCCATCGCCATCCTTATCGAACTGTTTCAGCATCTCTTCACGCGGGGGACGCATTCCCTGACCTTCCGGTCCGGGACCGCCTCTTCGGCCGGGACGCCCGGGCCGTCCGCCTTCCATTCCGTCGTCCTGCGCCTGCGCCGCCATAGCCAGCGCGGCAACCATTCCCAGCACACATCCGACCTTCGTATTCATTCGAACTCCTTCTGGTAAATGGGATGCACACTCACATCCGCACACATGAAACGACCACCGGGCGGGAATATTTTATCGTTCATTCCCGTCATGCCATCCAAGCATCCACCAGGAGCGTCGTCCGAAGCCTATGGAAGGGCATATCCCAAAATTGGCTTGCCGATGAAGGAATAGTTGGTCATGATATCCGCATCTTGGGTGCGAGCGTAGCTCAGTGGTAGAGCGTCACCTTGCCAAGGTGAGGGTCGAGGGTTCAAGTCCCTTCGCTCGCTCCAACTTCTCTTTTAGTCGCCACATGGCAGCGGCTATTCACCGGAAGGGATTCAGGGAGATTTGCCTGTTTTCCGGGAATATCGGATAATCCCCACGTGATGACTCGCACAGTTCGCATTCTAATTTTTACTTGTGTCGGGGTATTCCTTGCGCAACTTCTATTTGCGCGCACGGATACCGGCGTACTTTTCGATTATGTGTTCAGCCTGCATGGCTTCGGCATGCGCCGCGGGTGGATCTGGCAGCTCGTGAGTTACCAGTTCTTGCACGGAAGTATCAGCCACCTGTTTTTCAACATGTTTGGCCTGTACATGTTTGGTTCTTCGATGGAACGCGAAATGGGCACCCGTCGCTTCCTCGCGTTGTACCTGATCAGCGGGGCCCTGGGCGGACTCGGTTTTGTGCTGATTGAGCCGAGGATTCCTTGCATCGGCGCATCGGCCGCGGTTTTCGGCATTCTCGCCGCATTTGCCACGATCTATCCTCGCGTCATGATCTCGCTGCTGTTTCCTCCGGTGACGCTGCCCGCGTGGCAGTTCGTCAGCATCCTCGCCGGCATGGATCTGATTTTCATGATCTCGGGAGGCGCCGGCAACATCGCGTATGCCGCGCACGTGGCCGGGGCCATCACCGGTTTCATATACACCATGATCTGGTCAGGCCGCTGGCCATCGCTGGGGGAGTTCATTCATTGGCGTCCCCGGCTCGGAAAGAAATCGCCGCCGACCCCGTATCGCACGGGGTTCCCGGATCCCCGCGGATCTCCGCGGGTGGATCCGGAAGAGATGGATCGAATCCTGGACAAGGTCAGCCGGGAAGGGTGGGGCTCTCTGACGGATGATGAGCGCAAACTTCTGGAACGCGGCAGCAAGGAACTGCGATCCCGGTGAGCGGCGAACCTGAAGGATCCATGACGAATCCGCCGGTCCCGCCGGCGGATATCGCGCCGGGCATGGAAAATTTCCGCGCCGGGATTGTCGCCGTGGTCGGTCGCGCCAACGTGGGCAAATCATCGCTGATCAACGCCATCCTCGGAGAGAAGATTTCCATCGTCAGCCCGGTCGTTCAGACCACCCGCCACCCGGTCCGGGGGATATGGAATGATCCGCGCGGGCAGGTTGTGCTGCTCGACACACCCGGATCCCACGCCGCGCCGACCGACATCGGGAAATTGATGAATCGGGCCGCGCGGCAATGCGCCGAGGGCGCGGACGATGTGCTGCTCGTGCTCGATGCCCATGCTCCCCCCTCAATCGAGGACGAAGGCTGGATGCGCCGGCTGGCGCGCAGCCGAAAAGACCAGGGATGGATGATCGCCCTGAACAAGACGGATGCCGGGCGGGAGGGCGAATCTGCGTTGCGGAAGATCTGGGAGACCATTGCAGCGGAGTTCCAATTGCCCGGAGACGCTGTGACGTGGTGGCCGGTTTCCGCGACAACCGGGGAAGGGTTAAGCGCGCTGTGCGATGAATGGATGAAGCGCCTGCCGGTTCACCCTCCGCTGTTTCCTCCCGACGTGCTGACGGATTTCCCCCGCCGGCTGTTCATCGGCGACATCATCCGCGAAAAACTGATTCCGCGGCTGCATGACGAACTGCCGCACCGGGTCGCCGCCGTGGTGGATGAACTCCGGGAGGAACCGGACGGATCATGGACCGTGGACAGTCGCATTCTGGTGGATCGGGGCTCGCAGGTGGGCATTGTGGTGGGTCACAAGGGGCGGGTGCTGCGCGCAGTGCGCCGGGCGGCGGAAGCGGAATTGTCCGCGATCTATGAACATCCGGTGACGCTCAACATCCATGTGGTCGTGGAGCCCAACTGGACCCGGAATTTTTTCCTGCTCAAACGCTTGGGTCTCGCGGGCGCGGGATAAGGCTGTATGACGCGCATATTCTGCGATACTATGAACTTTTTTGAGGAATGCTCATGAAGACCATGAAGGCGCTGGTGAAGAAGGAAGCCCGCGAGGGATTGTGGATGCAGGATATCCCGATTCCTGAGCCCGGGCCCAACGATGTGCTGATCCGAATATTGCGAACCTCCATCTGCGGCACCGATGTGCACATCTATAATTGGGACGCCTGGGCGCAGAAGACCATCCCGGTGCCCATGGCGATCGGCCATGAGTTCGTGGGACGGGTGGTGCGCACCGGCGCCCATGTCGAAGGCGTGTCGGAAGGGGAACTGGTGTGCGGGGAAGGCCATATCGTCTGCGGACAATGCCGCAACTGCCGGGCAGGCCGGCGCCATCTGTGCCGCAATACCGTCGGGCTGGGTGTGAACCGTCAGGGCGCGTTTGCCGAGTATCTCAGCCTTCCAGTGACCAATATCTGGCACGCCGACGACCGGATTCCGCTGGATGTGCTCTCGTGTTTCGATCCGTTCGGCAACGCGGTTCACACCGCCACACAGTTCCCCGTGCTGGGGGAGGATGTGCTCATCACAGGCGCGGGACCGATCGGGATCATGGCTGCCGCCATCGCTCGTCATGCGGGCGCCCGCAACGTGGTCATCACGGACGTGAACCCGTATCGCCTCGATCTGGCCCGACGCATGGGAGCGACCCTGGCGGTGGATACCCGCCAGACACCCCTGGACGAGGTCATGCGGCAACTGGGTATGAAGGAGGGGTTCGATGTCGGCATGGAAATGTCCGGCGTTTCGGTCGCGCTGAGCGACATGATCAACCACATGTTCCATGGCGGCCGAATTGCCATTCTGGGCATTCCTGCTTCGGAGGTGGATATTGACTGGCATAAGGTCATCTTCAACATGCTCACCCTGCGGGGCGTATACGGGCGGGAGATGTTTGAAACGTGGTACCTCATGACCGCGATGGCGCTCTCCGGACTCGATATATCCCCGGTGATTACCCACCGTCTTCCCTTCTCGGAATTTCAGGAAGGCTTTGAAATCATGCGATCCGGAAAGTCCGGCAAGATAGTTCTGCATTGGGACGAATGAGATGCTGAAACGAATTGTTGGCGCGATAAAGAAACTAACGGGTCCGCGCGCGGCCCCCCGCTCGAAAGCTGTCGCCTCATCGCGTCCCGCGCCCGCGAAAAAGGAGGGGCGACCCGGGCCTCATGCGCCGGGCCCCCAGACACACCCGTCCGCCCCGCGTACACCGCGACCGGCGTCTCGCCCGGCACGCGAGGGAGACCGGCCGCATAAACCGTCCGCCGGCCCTTCCGGACGATCCGAAGCCCGTCCCGTTCGCGGAAGCCGCCCGGATCACTCGAAAGAGCATCGGCGCGGGGGTGGCCGTCGTCCGGCATTCGAGCCGATTGAGATTCCGCCGCGTGAGCCGGATGACGCCTGGGATCCGAGTTCCTATCCGGTTCCCCCGGAGGAGGGGAAAACGCGCTTTGCCGAGTTTCAACTGGCCCGTCCGCTGCTTCATGCCATCGCCGACATGGGATTCCAGTACGCGACTCCCATCCAGGTGCAGTCTCTCCCGGATGCGCTCGGGGGGCGGGATATCTTCGGCCAGGCGCAGACCGGAACGGGGAAGACCGCGGCGTTTTTGCTGGCCATCTACCAGCGGTTTCTCACTCAACCTGCTCCGGAGCAACGTCCGGGCACTCCGCGTGCGCTGGTTCTGGCCCCCACGCGCGAACTGGCCATGCAGATCGAACGCGACGCCCGGGCCATTGCCCGATATTCCGGACTCGCGGTGGCGTGCGTGTATGGCGGATCGGACATGGATCGCCAGCGCCGATCGCTGGCCGGCCGCGTGGACCTGCTGATTGCCACACCGGGCCGCCTGCTCGATTTTCACTCCCGCCACGACGTTCACCTCAATCGCGTGGAAGTGCTGGTGATTGATGAAGCGGATCGTATGCTCGACATGGGTTTCATCCCCGATGTGCGCCGGATCATTTACAGCACTCCGCACAAGGACCGGCGGCAAACACTGCTGTACAGCGCCACGCTGAGCGACCCGGTGCGGCGGCTCGCGTCCAACTGGACCCGCGACCCGGCGCGCATCGAGGTGGCGCCCGATCACATCGCCGTGGAAACGGTGGATCAGCGCGTATACATCGCCACCGCCTCGGAAAAGTTCCCGCTTCTCTATAATCTCATCACGAAGGAAAACTGGGATCGCGCCCTGCTGTTCGTCAACCGCCGGGGAACCGCCGAACGTGTTTGTGAAATGCTGCGCAAATGCGGAATTGAAGCGCTGCTGATCTCCGGCGCGTTATCCCAGGGCCAGCGCACCCGCGCGCTGGAAGATTTCCGGGCCGGCAAAGCCCGGGTGCTGGTGGCCACCGACGTGGCCGGACGCGGAATCCACATTGAAGGCGTCAGCCATGTGGTGAACTACAATATCCCCCTCGATCCGGAAGATTACGTGCACCGGATCGGTCGGACGGGACGGGCGGGAGCTTCGGGCACATCCGTGACCTTCGCCTGCGAAGAAGAATCGTTTTATCTTCCCCCCATCGAAACGTATATCGGCCGTCCGCTCAAATGCACGTTGCCTGAGGTGGAGTGGCTCCAAATGCCGCCGGGCATGACCGCGCCAACCATCGAAGATCGCCCTCCGCGCAGCGACCGGCCCCGCCGGGATGCTTCCCATCGCTCGCACAGCCCCCGGCGCCCCTCGCGCAGATAGGTCCCGGACGATGGATTGCCGATCTCTCGTCGTCACCTCCACCGGACTCGCCCGCTATCTCGCGGGGCGCGGATGGGACTCCCGGGCGATTGAAGCCGCCGTACCTGTTCGTCCTCCGGCCTTCTCCTTTCTGGCGACCCCGTTTTATCTCGATTTGATTGACTGGTCCGATCCGGACGATCCCCTGCGCCGGATGATCTGGCCGGATCCCCGCGAATACGATGTGCGTTCATACGAACGCGCTGACCCGATCGGCGACCGCGCGCATGAACCCGTACCGGGGGTGGTTCATCGGTACCCCGATCGTTGCCTGGTGATGCCGACCAGCGCATGCGCCTTGCATTGCCGGTTTTGTTTTCGCCGAAATCTGCTCGGCGGGCAACGATGGGATGCCGGGGAAGCCCTGCGATATGTTTCCAGCCACGCGGAAATTCAGGAAATCATCCTGTCCGGAGGCGACCCGCTGATGCTTCCGGAAACAGAACTGGAACACGTGATGAGGGATCTGGGCGGAATCGGCCACATCCGCCGCCTTCGGGTGCACACACGCATTCCGGTGGCTGATCCCGAACGGATTTCCGAATCGCTCCTGCGGGCTCTGCGGGCCGGTCGCCGGCCGTTGAGGATGGTGTTGCATATCAATCATCCCCGCGAAGTGACTCCCGATCTGCGCAGGGCGGTACACAGGCTTCAATCGGGCGGGCGGGAGGTGCTCTCTCAAAGCGTCCTGCTGCG
>JAGOHE010000148.1 GCA_017996315.1 Kiritimatiellia bacterium
CGCCGGTTCCGGCAATGATCTTCACGCGGCCGGCCGCGGTCGCGATCACCGTTTCGATCACCTGCTGGTGTTCGGCATAATCCAGAGTCGGAGATTCGCCGGTCGTACCGACGGGCACCAGCCCTTCCACGCCTTCGGCGATCTGCCATTCCACCAAGTCGTTCAACCGACCGAAATCCACGCGGCCGTTCCCGTCAAAGGGGGTTACGATCGCCGTGAATGTGCCTTCCAACTTCATCTTCATAAGAGCATGCTCCGCTCGCGCAGGGTGGTTGATTCCCGGTCATAATTGTGCGAATAAAGGTGATTGGCAATCCTTTCTTTATGGATTCCGAAAAACTACCGAGTCTGGCCCTCGAAACGGGGTTCGATTTCGCCGGTCTCGCGCCGGCGGGACCGGCGCCGCGCGCGTCGGCCTTTGCGCGGTGGCTGGCGCGGGGCGACGCCGGAGGTCTCGCGTGGCTCGCGCGCGATCCGGACCGCCGCGCCGACCTGCGCGCGTGGCAGCCGTCCGCCCGCTCGGTCCTGGTCGTCGGTCTCGGATATGCCGTCGCCGCGCCCGATCCCGCCTGTTGGAACGATCCCCGGCGCGGCCGCGTGGCCCGCTACGCCTGGGGCCCGGATTATCACGAACGGATGGGCGCGATGCTGCGTCGTCTCGCCGAACACGTGCGCCGCGAGGCGGGATGGACCGATCCGCCGCCGATCTTTCTCGATACCGCGCCGGTGCTGGAACGCGATTGGGCCGCGGCCGCCGGCCTGGGCTTCCAGGGCCGCAGCGCGATGTTCATCCAACCGGAGTTTGGAACCTGCACCTGGCTGGGCGGCATCGCGTTGCCCGTCGAGCTGCCCATCGAATGGCCCGCAGCGCGGTCCGGGCAACCGGAACCGGCCGCCGCCGCGCAGCGCGAATGGACGTGTCCGCCGGAGTGCGGACAGTGTCTGCGTTCCTGCCCGACCGGCGCGTTGTGCGAGCCCTATCGCCTCGACGCGCGCCGTTGTCTGTCGTACTACACCATCGAACACCGCGGCGTGATTCCCGCGGTCTTCGCGGGGCGCATGCATCGCTGGATCTTCGGCTGCGATGCCTGTCAGGAGAACTGCCCGTGGAACGGTCCGGACACGCGCCGGGGCGGGGCGTCGTGGATCGCGTTTGATCCGGAACGGCACGCGCCGGTTTTGGAAGACGTCCTGCGCCTGACCGAAAGCGAGTTTCGGAACCGGTATCGCGACACACCGGTCTGGCGCGCAAAATGGTCCGGGTTCATCCGCAACGCCGTCGCCGCCATCGCCGCGCGCGGTCTGGCCGAGGAACGAACGCTCCTCGAACGCGTCGCCGCCGGCCACCCGCATCCGCTCGTGCGCGCCCAGGCGCAAGCTGCGCTTTCCACACCCGCCGATTCGATCTGACGTCCGTGGCGGCAGGGGAGCCGAGCCATCCAAGCCTGGGATGAGAAGCTCCCTGTTACATCCTAGGATTGGATGACATCGGCGCGGACGAAGAATGCCATTTTTGCGCGGCGCGGCGCGCGCGCGGGATCGTCCGGCTGCGGGGCTTGGCCGGTCTAGGGCGAGTCGCCGAACATCACTTCGAGGAGCGCCATGATGTAGGGATTGTCGTGGAAGGAATAGAGCTGGGAAAACTCGACGCCCGGCCGGACTTCGACAAAGAGCCAGTCCGAGTACATCCGCCGCCGCACCACCCACTCGCCGGCGTACCGGGCCCGGCGCGTGCGGGGCGAGTTGGGCCATTCGCCGCTGATGCGGAAGGCCTGAGCCCAGCAATGTTTCGGAGTGCTGAACACCTCGAAACTTTGCTGCGGCTCGATACCGCTCTCCTGGTCGCGCCAGGTCGCCCGGGACGTGGATCGGAAGATCCAGTGGGAACCCCAGCGGCGCTGCCACCGCAGTTCCGACCTTTCGCCCACGCCATCGGCCGTGTACGCGAACAGGATCTGCGAAGCCCGCAGCTCCCAGTCGTTGAACATCCAGGTCTTGCGCGCGCGAAGGCGAAGGAACAGTTGGGGATCGTCGCTCCATCGCGCGCCGGCATCCGCCGTGAAGCGGAAATCGTCCAACTCGCGCAGGATCCAGCGCAATCCCGTATCGGGCCTGGAATCGGCCAGCGCGGCGCGCACTTCCGCCGGATCGCCGGGATCGTCGCCCTCGACGAAATTATCCACGACCAACTGCCATCGGTTATCGAGTTGGGGCAGGTCGAGCCGCAGGCTGATTTTATGCTCGAACGACAGGCCTTCGCGGCGTTGCTCCCGCAGGCCGAAGCGGACGGTCAGCCGCGTGCCCTGGTTGTCATCTTCCAGGCGCTCGTCGCCGAAGAAACGGTCCACGCGCTCGGCCGTCTGAACCAGGGTTGCGGACATGGAATCGCGCGCGCGCACGAGGATGTGATTCGAGCGCGGGGGCGATTCCGGTTCGGTTGATTCCGCGCTGTCTTCCGAGGCGACGGCCGGCATGGACAACAGCAGCGCGGCCATCGCGGAGAAGACGCTCGGCCGCGCGCGGAACCGCCGAAGGGCGGACCGGACGAGCGGCGGGGGAAAGGGCGGAACCATGATGCGCCGTAAGGTTAGTCGGAGGAACCCGCCGGGGTGAGTTCCGCCTCATAGAATTCGCGCCAGAGCCGATCCATGGCGGGGCCAAAGACCAAATCCTCCGCATCTTGAGGTTGATTCAAAGTCGACGCGCCCCCGTCATCGTGGCCGTTGCGGTAGACGCTCCAGAGCACGAATCCATCCCTCTCGCAGAGGCGATAGCCGAACGTGGCGTTGTCGGATCGGAACGGATCGGAGGGCAGCTCGGACAGGATGTTGGGAACCAGATCGGTCAGATGATCGGGCCAACGGCCTTCGTGCTCGAGCCGATGGAGTTGCAGGGCGCAGACCAGGCGGGCGGCGCGCGTCGCGGCCACGAGTTCCCTGTGCCGCTCGAGCATACGTTCATGGGCCGGCATCATGATAGACAGCATGACCATGCCGATGGGATCGTCCAGAATGAACTTTCGGCGATGTTGGGCGAAGCGCGATTCGAACCAGGCATCAAACCCCCCCGAACGCGATGGGTGCTCGGTCTGGGCCAATAAGCATTTGTAGGTATCCGCGACATGACGCTGGGTGCGCGGAAGCGTTGATCCGACCAGGCGGAGCAGGCGGGAGTGCTTCTTCGTGGCAAGCCCGATGGAGTAGAGTTCGCTCTCCATATCGGCGGAGGAGTAGACCTGGTGCGTCATGTTGGACAAGAGGAGATACTCGTAGCGCAGGGTCTCGAGGAGGGAATCCGTCGTGGGTTCGAATTCGTGCAGCATCCGGATCCATTGATTCAGCCGGGCGGGAGAGGGGGCCGGTTCATCCACGGCCGCGCGGGCGATATGATCGCACGCAGCGCGAATGCCATCGAGGCCGACCAGATGCTGGATCAGAGGTCCCGATCCGAACATATGTGTCGCGAGTTGAAGTGTGTCGCGGAGGTGTGCGTCCGCGGCATCGGGACCCGCCTCCTGTTCCGCGGTCCACGCCTGCCAGCCGGATTGACGAAAGCAGGATATGCAGGGAGATAACCATGGCAGGGGTTCATCAAAAGCCAGGGTGAAGTGCCACCGGTTCGAAGGCGCGTGTGCGGCGCGGGCGATGTGCGCCAGCCAATCGGCATTGGTCCGCGTGAATTCCGCCAGGGCGGGGTAGGGCGCGCCATGCCGACCGAGGTACACCCAGCGCTCGTAGTCCTCATTCCATCCGTCCACTCGGTGGAATTTGCTGGTGCAAGCGAGCAGATGATACTGCGCATCGGACTCCGTCAGCTCGGAGCGTGGGATCAGGGGAGTACGGGGATCGAGGCGGACCCCCTCCGGCGGCTTGGGCCATGGAGAATGAAAGGCGCGGAAATAGGCCGCGAACGCGAATGGCAGTGTGATGAGGATGGCGAATACCAGAAGCGCCGTGAGGCATCCGCGCCGTGCGCGACGTCGAACCGCCGATGGGAGGGGACGCGGCGGTTGCGGGGGCGAAGCAGACTGGGAATCCATAATTCGATGAGAGTATCCAGCCCGCCAACCGGGTGTCAATCGGCGCGGTCCCGCGCTTCCGAATTGCTCATGAGCCGCGAATGCGGGATACTGGGCGTCCTTTCCGCATCGGGGTGTAGCTCAGCTTGGCTAGAGCGCCAGCTTTGGGAGCTGGAAGTCGCGGGTTCAAATCCCGCCGCCCCGACCAGCCTTCGCTCGCCGAAGCGGCGAGCTACGGCTCGGCGCGCCAGCGAGCGAAGGCTGCCGCGCCGCAGTCGCGCAGCGACGAAGGCGGGCGATAAGCGCGGCGAGCTACGTATGGCAAGCCACCTGTGGGCATGCGCAGTGCGCCGGGCGAAGTAGGGCTGGAACTGCGATAAGCGCGGCGAGCTACGGGGTAGCGATGGGGACACTGAAACAGCCAACAACAGAAACCACATTCGCGTCATTCGCGTGATTCGTGGTTTCCACCCTCGCAGTTTCAACGGGGAATCGAACGGATCAAGAGGGACACAGCTGCAGCCGCTAAGCCTTGACCGATGGCATCCATCGCGTTGCGCGGAACGATGGGGACACGGAAGCAGTATGACGAATCACACAAATCCAGAAGGACACAGCAGCGGTTTTCAAGTCCTACCCGTCGGCGCTATTTCTCTGTCCCTGTGGCCGCTCTGTCCACAGTGCCGTTTTCCTATCACCGACCCTTTTCCGACGAGAATGTCGCGGGCGGAATCAATGCGGGCTTTGGTGGTGGCGTCGAGCATGGGTCAGTTCTCCACCACGCCCTTGCAGTCCGGGTAGGCTGAGCAGCCCCAGAACTGCCGGCCGGCGTTCTTGCCCTTCTGGGCGGTGCGCAGGACCATGGCCTTGCCGCACTGCGGGCACGGGGGAATTTGATCTGACCGATCTGACCGATCAGGCGGATTTGACGGATCGTGCTTTCTTTTCGCGCGTTCGGCCAGCCGGGCGGCGGCGAGTTGTTCGCTGTAGCCGCCGCCTTCGATAAAGGCTTTCTCCAGCGCGGCGATCTGCTGGT
>JAGOHE010000149.1 GCA_017996315.1 Kiritimatiellia bacterium
TGCCGCCTCGCCCCCGTGAATCCCGCTGTCGGGAGGCCGCATGATATCCGGGCGTCTATGGGCACAATCTTCAGCGTCGGCGCCTGTCCCTTCCGTCCGCATCGCGGGCTTTTCCGCCGATTGGGCATATGCTAGAGTCCCCGGACATTCGTTGGCTTCATACCCTGGAGGTTGGTTATGTCTCGCGTGTTTAACTTTTGCGCCGGTCCCGCTGTTCTGCCCGAGGATGTCCTGCGGGAAGCGCAGACGCATTTGTTCGATTACAAGGGCTCCGGCATGTCCATCATGGAAATGAGCCACCGCGGCAAGGAGTATGACGCGGTGCATGCCGAAGCCATCGCGAACCTCAAACAATTGCTGGCTCTGGATGATGATCATCAGGTGCTGTTGCTTCAGGG
The DNA here is from genome assembly GCA_017996315.1 of Kiritimatiellia bacterium. Classification (GTDB taxonomy): domain Bacteria; phylum Verrucomicrobiota; class Kiritimatiellia; order PWTM01; family PWTM01; genus JAGOHE01. Next base: position 399 of record JAGOHE010000149.1, read on the forward strand.
CGGCGCCAGCGGCCAGTTCGCCATGGTTCCCATGAACCTTCTGGGGCCCGGGTTGACCGCCGATTACGTGGTCGGAGGCGCCTGGGGCGAGAAGGCGGCACAGGAAGCGGCCCGGATAGGCCAGGTGAATATCGCCGCGGACACCGCCAAGGACATTCCCACGCATCTGCCCGATCCGCGGACATGGAAACTGACCGATGGCGCCGCGTATGTACATATCACGTCCAACGAGACCATTTCCGGCGCGCAGTATCACACGCTGCCCCGCACCCAGGCGCCGCTGGTCTGCGATATGTCCAGCGACATCCTTTCACGGCCGATCGACGCCAATGCGTTCGGGCTGATCTATGCCGGCGCCCAGAAAAATCTCGGCCCCGCCGGATTGGCCGTGGTGATCATCCGCAAGGATTTGATCGAGCGGAAGTCGCCCCCCGGCCTTCCCAAGTTCTTCCGTTATTCGACGCATGCGGAGCAAAACTCGCTGTACAACACGCCGCCCTGTTTCGCCATATACATCCTTTCGCTGACCACCCGATGGATGATCGCGCAGGGAGGCGTGGAAGGCATCGCCCGCCGCAATCGCGCCCAATCCGGGAAGATCTACGCGGCGATCGATGGGTCGGGCGGATTCTACCGCGGTACCGCCGCGCCCGAATATCGGTCCGACATGAACATCACCTTCCGTCTGCCCAGCGAAGCGCTGGAGGCGCAGTTCTGCAAGGAAGCGACCGCCCGGGGAATGACCCAGCTTAAGGGGCATCGATCGGTCGGCGGCATTCGCGCCTCGATCTATAACGCGTTCCCGGATGCGGGCGTGGATGCGCTGGTGGAATTCATGTCCGATTTCCAGCGCCAGAACTCATAACTTTCCGCAGCGGCGCCGTAGGATCGGAAAGAACCCCGGTTATATTCGGCCGGCACACCGCCGACGTAGTATATTGCGCTGGACTTCTCCCCGGACGCGCGAGGGACAACCCTATGTTCAGCCTGTTGATTACTGCCACGGATACGGGTGTAGGAAAGACTGTGGTCACCGCGGCGATGGTGGCCGAGGCGCGAAAGCGCGGCCGGGACGCGGTGCCCATGAAACCTTCCCAGACCGGCTGTGTCTGGGCGGACGGTCGGTGGGTCGCGCCGGATCTGGAGTTCTGCTACGAAATGTCGGGATATCGCCCCCCACAGGCGGAACTCGGGCTGGCATGCCCCTTCCCGTTCATGCCTGCGTGTGCCCCGCATCTGGCGGCGTCCATGGCCGGCCGGCGGGTGTCTCTCGCCAGCATCGCGTATCGCCACCGCCGCCTCTGCGCGGCGCACGAACTCGTGGCGGTGGAAGGCATCGGGGGAGTCCGGGTACCCCTCAATATTCAGGACACCATGTTGGATCTCATGGCCGCGTTGCGTCTGCCCGTGTTGTTGGTGGTTCGCACCGGATTGGGCACCTTGAACCACACCTTGATGTCGCTGGATGTGCTTCGCGCGGCGGAGATTCCCCTGCTGGGGCTCGTTGCGGTTCGACAGGTTACCGGGCCGATGACCGCTCTGGAGCAGGACAATCTCGAGTTCATGGAGCGGCGCGGACATGTTCCCATCCTCGCCTGTCTGGAACGGCATGAAGCATTAGCCAGGGGAGAGATGACCCCCCAGGAATTCCGCTCTAAAGTGGCCCCCGCTCTCAGTCCCGCGCTGGATGCTCTGGACGATTTTATGGAACAAGGGCCCGTAGCCCGTCAGGATTTTTGATCGTGCTCAGGCACCTGTTCCTCGGCCCGCCAAGTCACCCTTCAGCATTTCCCTTTGCCAGGAAGACCGTATCCGCGCCAGGCCAGCGGACCTCCTCCCCGGCCTCCCGCCCTACGCTTCACCCCTACTCCTCCGTCGTCTCCTCCGGCCAATCCTGAGGCTTCACCACAACCCGGAAAAAAGCACACGAGACCGTGGATGGATTGATCTTCACCACCACGGCGTTCTCTGGAGGCGTCGCTTCCACCGGCAGCATCCCATCTTCCGCGCCTTCCACCGGAACCGGATAGAATACGCCGTCCAACTCCGTGGCCATCTGCACCACATACCACCGCCCATCCTCGCTCGTCCACGTCAAATGGAAGCCCGTCGGCATGGGGGTGATGCTCGTGACCCGCAGCAACGAGTTCGGATCCAGCGGGTCCGTCCCAGCCAGGTATTCTTCCCAGTTCGTCAGGCCATCTTCATCCGGATCGCCATCCCGCCCGCCATCCGCTTCCTGCCAGGTAATTCCTGAAGCCCAGTCATCATAGCTCTCCTCCGCGCCATTCACCGTCAACCGGTATCCCCGGCTCGCCGTTCGCGTTCCGGAGAACTCCTCCTCAATGATCCGCCACGTGTGCGTTTCGCCGTCTTGCACACCGTCGTCCATCTGTCGGTAGATCTTGACACCCTCTCCCGGCGCCTGCGCAGGAACCAGCGATCCAGTGATTCGCACCCACTCACCGTCTTCTTTGCGCTCGAGATCGTAGCCCTTGGTGTCCAACTCCAACGCCACTTCCCATTCCAGCCACCGGTGCCCGCCCTGCGAGTACGCCCGCACCGCCGTGATCGTCGCCAGGGTGGGATTAACGTTCAGCACCACGTAGTCATCTCCGGAATCGGGATTGGTCACATAATGAATGAAGTATGTCCTCCCGTTCACGGTGGCGACTTCCTGATCATCCGTATAGTTGCTGAATGTTCCGATAATTTCGTCCGCGGTAAGAAGGACATAGGAGTCTTGCGTGGGAGAAGTCCAATCCAGGGACAGAACGCCTCCCAGCGTGGCGGTTCCGGAAACCGACGTCCTGTCGGCGGCCGAGCTGGCTACTTGCACCGCATTGGTGGATGAGGCCGGCAACGACAAGGTTCCATTCACCGTCAGCGTCCCCACGCCGTCGCCGGGCGAGAGCGTCCCGCCGCTTGCGACCGCTACATTATTGCCAATCGTTCCGCTGCCGCTCAGCGTAGCCCCCGACGCCACGGACGTCGCGCTCGCCACAGAGCCGTTCACTCGAAGCATTCCGGCGGAAACCGTCGTCGCGCCCGAATATGTGGACGCGCCGGTCAGCGTCAGCGTTCCAGAACCGGTCTTGGTCAGGCGGCCGGAGGCGCCGCTAATCACTCCCGCATAGGTGGTGTCGCTGTTCAGCGCGCCCACGGTCAGCGTGTCGGATCCCAGCGCCACAGTACCGCCTGCAGCCCCGCCGCCGGCCAGCGATCCGACAGAAAGGTTATGGCCGTTCAGCGCCAACGTGGCCCCGGATGCGTTGTCCAACGTGAACGCCGCCGCGCTCCCGTCTGATCCGCTATGTTGCGAAAGGGTTCCTGCTGAAATATGCACCGTGCCGGCCGTAATGGTCGTGTTGGCGAGATAGAAGGTTCCTGATCCGACCTTTGTGAGCGTGTGGCCATCCAAATCAAGCGTGGTTTCCAGATAGAAGGTCCAGATCAAAAATCGCCATATATCAACCATGGAGAAGCTGCCGGAACCGCCGAGACTGGCATCGTCGCTTAGAAGAATATCGAGGATTTGATCTTGTGTTACCGAGGGCAGGGTGCCGCTGCTGTTGATCAGCGCCCCCTGCCCGCTCGCGCCCGTGCCGGCAATGGTCAGCGCGGTGTTGGTGTAAAATCCATTGATATCCAGCGTGGCGCCGGAGGAGACCGACGCGGATCCCGGGAGAGCATCGTTGGCGCCGAGTTGGAGGATCCCCCCGGTCATGCTCGTGCCGCCCGAGTATGTATTCGCACCGGAGAGCACCAGCGTACCGGAGCCGGTCTTGGTCAGGGAACCCGTTCCGCTGATAACGCCGGAAATGGTTGTCGTACCGGCGGTGATTCCGGTCGTCAGGGCATAGGATCCCAGGTTGACGGCTCCAGCCACAGTGAACCCGCCGGAGGAGCGATTGCTTACCCAGCTTTGTGCAGCGCCCAATGCGACGGACGCGTTGATCGTCAGCGTACCGCCGGTGGCGCGATTGAGCAAAATGCCGGTTTGGGTGTAGGCGCTGCCCGCCACACCGTTGCCTCCCAGCGTACCGCCATTAATCGTGAGCGTGTTGCCGCTGCTGATGACCAGATTGTTCGCTGTGTTGCTGGTGACGTAGTCCAGCGCCATGCCCCCGATGGTTCTATTGGCGCCCAGCAAAACGGTCTTGCTGCCCCGCATGGTGACTTCGTTGAAGTACCAATTGTCGGTCCCCAACGCACCTGGATTCGGCGTCTGCGATCCGGAGGTGGTGGACCAACTGGTGCGCGTATTAAGGCTGGTGGTGTTGTTGATTTTATAAATGTCCGCCGCATGCGCGCCGAACGCGAGCGACAGGGATAGCACGGTAACATTCTTATGCTTATGCACATTTTCTCCAGAAATTCACTGAAATACATACAAAGAAAGGACCACCCACATATAACAAAAGGCGACACCAGATTCATGGCATCGCCCACACAACTAAAATATTTGCTCCAACCTACCGCAAAAAAGGGCAAAAATCAAGTGATGCAGCTCCCAGGATCAGGGCCGACGCATCTTAATTGTTTGTAGTGGGCTGGTGATGTCGGCTTTTTCGTGAGGTTTTGATCACCGCGTCGGCGTAGGCCTGAGTGAGGCGGAGGAAGCGGGCGTAGCCCGCGAGGGCCTTT
>JAGOHE010000150.1 GCA_017996315.1 Kiritimatiellia bacterium
GCGCGCTGTCGGGATGTGTGTACGCATTTTCCGCGCCGTCGCTCTTCAATATGACCTTTCACACGATGCAAGGCACCCTGGCCTGGTTGCCGGGGTGCGCGCTGGCGGTGAAGGGACTTCTCGATGCTACGGAACGCCCGGCGATCCTTCCCAAGCTGGGATGGACGCTTGGGGTGGTGACGGCGCATGCCATGTCCATGCTTTCCGGTCATCCCGAGATCACGCTCTACTCATTTCTGTATTCCGGCGCCCTTGTCGCATGGACCCTGGCTTCGCGAGGGTCTTCCGGTTTCCGCTCCACAGCCGGCTGGTCCCTCCCGGCTCTCCTGCTGGCGGCGGCGATCGCCGCGGGCATTGTGCAACCGGAACTCCATGCGCTGCGAAATAATTTCCGCACCGACGCTCTCTCCGCCGGGGCAGTGCGATCCCATGGCCTGCCGGCGTATCACGCGGCCGGATTCCTCATCCCGGATTACTGCGGCTCCCCGGTGCATCACCGGTTTTTCGATCCGTTCGAGCTGCGCATCCGCGCGCCCGACCGTTACGCGGAGAACGGGCCGGTGGACTGGGGCGATCGGAACGCGGTCGAGGGCGCGGTTTATATGGGTGTTTTTCCGCTGCTGCTTCTGGCGTGCGCCGGATGGACGCGGCCTTCCACCCGTTTTCTCTGGCTCGCGCTGGCCGCCGGCGTCCTGCTGGCTTTCGGCTCGCCGCTGTATTCGGCGGTTCATGTCGCAGTGCCCTTCGCGCGACAACTGCGCACCCCGGTGCGGTGGATGATTCCCGCGGCGCTCAGCCTGTCCGTCCTGGCCGGCATCGGCCTGGAACGGGCTCGAACCGGCGAGAGGCGGGAGCGGCTGCGCCGGATGAGCGTGGCGGGTCTGTGGCTGGCGGCGGGAACGGCGGGGCTCGCGCTGGCGGCCATCGTGTTCCGTCCCATGGCGCTCCGGGTCGCATCCTCCCTGTATGACGGCGCCGGCCGGGTCCAGCTCTCGTTCTCCGGGCCGACGGAGTTTCTCGCCTTTTCCGCCGGACGGCTGCTGAAAGCGGCCGGATGGATGGCTCTTTCCGCCGGCGCGGCCCTGTGGCTGTCGCGATCGAAACGAATCCGCGCATGGGCCTGGCTCGCCCCCGCACTGGCGGCGGTGGATCTGACGGCTCATCACGGCTCGTTTTTTACGCATGCGACCGACGACCCGGTCCGGTCCCCGCCCCCCGCCCTCCGCGTACTTCAGGCACAAGCCGGCCGGTTCCGCATCGCCGCCTTCGGCGGAGGCGGCATCCTCCCGCCCAACACCGCCCAGTTGTTCGGACTTGAGGACCTGCGCGGGTACGAAAGCGTCATGGACCGCCGCATGCTCGCGTTTCTCTCGCGCCTGGAACCGCAGACAGACCAGATCTACAACCAGGCCGGCCGGCTGCGCCGCGGGGAGACGCTCGAATCGCCGTGGATGGATTTTCTGAACGTGGAATTCATCCTGAGCGAAACGGAGCTGTCGGCTCACGGATGGGACCTCTTCTTCGGGGAGGGCGCGCGGATCTATCGGAACAGGGATGTTCTGCCCAGATATTATGTGTCGTTGACGCGGCCCGATGCGTTCGAAGACGGCCCCCCGCCCCGCTGGGGGGAGGGCACGGCGGAGATCACGGCCTACGCCTCCGATCGGGTGGTGGTGGACGTATTCGCGCCCGCGGCCGCGTGGCTGGTGTCCTCCGACGCGGATCTCGATTTTTGGGAACCCATGGTGGATGGCCACCCCGTGCCTTCCGATCCGCTGCTTGGGGTGTTCCGAGCCGTCCGCCTGCCCGCCGGCGCCCACCGCGTCGAATGGCGGTTGCGCATGCGTTGACGTGTTGGCATCAGGAATACTGCGACGGGATGACGAACAGCGCTCCCCAAAGCGCCGTCCACAACAGAAACAGCAGGACGCCCAGCTTCACGGCCCGTTCCCACACCGGACGCCGGCAGGAAAGACCCAGCACAAACAGTCCGTTCCAGGCCAGCAGAGAGGGAAACAACAACCGCCCCTGGGACCCCAGCAACCGGCTGGTCCACACGGCCACGGCCAGCAGATTGATCACGGCCAGCACCCACAGACTTTCCACCCGGGGATCCCGCCCCCGGCGGCGAAGAAGCCCCGCCAGCCCGGCGGCGAGTCCGAGCACGGTCACGGCGTAGAAGGCGGTATACACACCATCGCTGTAGATGACGTTAAAGGCTCCGAATACACCCCAGTACGATTTGATGAATCCGTCCCATTCCCTCAGCAGAGCCAGCGGCTGCCAACTCGCGCGCCCGTTCCCGGCCAGCTCCATGTGCATCTGCGTGGCCAGGGGATCGCCATACAGGAACATATTCCGAATCATCCATGGCCCGGATATCAACATCGTCAGTCCCATGGCGATCGCGAACGCGCGCGCGCGATGCGCCCGGGAACCGGGGGCGCGGAATATCGTCCAGGCGATCACGGGCGCCAGGATCAACGCCGATCCTTTGGCCGAAACAGCCAGCCCGGCCAGAACCCCCAACCCCAGCGCCCCCCGCGGTTGGGCGAGGCGATCGTGTCGCAACACCATCCAACTCATCGCGGCCGTGACCAGAAATGTCGCCAGGGTATCGTTGTTGACGGAGTTGGAGATGAACAAAAACATCGGATTCACCGCCGTCAGGGCCGCGGCCCACCAGCCGTTTTCCGGATGTTCCGGCGTGAGCGCCCGCACACTCACGCCGATCAGCAGTACGGTTCCGGCGCCCCAGAGCAGCGACAACAACCGCACCAGCATGATCGCCCTCATGGGCCGCGCATAGGGATAGGTGGTCCGGCCATGGGGAATGAAGATGCGCTTCGAACCCGGCATGTCCGCCCGGCCGACCGGAGCGCCGGGCCGGTACCGGTAATGGCGCTCATACCCGGTTGTGTCGATCGGAGCGGCCAGCAGCGCGCCCATCAGGTAGTACAGCGGAGGCTGCGTGTACTCCTGCGTCCGAAGGGCAAGCGGACCTTCGTGGCGCGACACCGGCAGGGCGCGATGTTGCTTGAGATAAAAAATGTACGCCATGTGCCCGTTTTCGTCCGAAGCTTCCATGGGCGGCGTGGCGCGCGTGTAGAGGATGGACAACCCCGCGTACCCCGCGAGAATGACGCACATGCCCCGCCGGAACGACCCGCGCGCGGGTCCCGGACCGGTCACGGGTTCACCTGGTTGAGATACCACGGAATCATGGCTCCAACCGCATGCGCATTGATCAGGATCATAAGCAGGAGCGATCCCCCGATGACGAATGGACGCACCGGCCGGGGCCACGCATTCCATCCCAGCGCAAACAACATTCCCCAGGCGGGACCGGCCACCCACAGGTACCGGCCCTGCGGCTGGAAGTCCGACCGCGAATAGGCCAACAGCGCCGTGAGAAAGACCAGCGGGGTCAGGGCGATCATCCATGCCGACGGCGGGATCGCGGCGACCGCGGGAGGTTCATGGCGCTCGGGTCCATGGCGCGCGCGGCGCATCACGGCGAAGCCCGCGCCCACCAGCGGCACGGCGGTGAGCGCGGCGTAGAGCCCCTGCACCAAGCGCGGGGGCCACAGGTTCATCCAGCCGTACACCCCCCACCACGAGACCGAGAGAATTCGAAAGAACTCGATCAACCCGTGCGATCCGGTCCATGTCAATGTGGACCGCGTCCGCCCATAGGCCGCGATCTCCGCCGAGGCGGATCCGAGCGCACCGGCGCCCAGCGCCAGCGGATCTGTTGCGCCGTAGATTCGCATGTTGCGGATCAGCCAGGGCGTCGCCACGAGCAGGCATAGTCCCGCGGCGTGGAGCGCATCGCGCGCGGCGCCCCGCCCTCGTTCGCGCAGGGTTGATCCGCGCGCCGGATCGAGAATCCGCCAGACCGCGTAGCCCGGCAGCAGCGCGCCCAGATGCACCTTGGTCAGCAGCCCCGCGCCCGCCGCCAGGCCGACCCACCAGGCCGGACGGCGCGTCACAATCAACCAGAGCCCCAGCGCCCAGAGCGCTTCCGAGGCGGGATCGTTTCCGAGCGACACCGCCAGAAAGGCGCGCATCGGATGCAACGCCATAAACAGGACGCCCGCGTCCGCAATGTCATCGCGGCCGGGAAATACGGCGCGGAGTATCGCATGGGCGAGCCCGAGGGCGAGGCAGGAAAACAGGAGGTTCATCCCGCGCAATGCATCCACGGACCGGGTGAGCCGGTATACGCCAGCGCCGGCCGTGTAGTAGAGCGGAGGCTGCCAGGCCTGGTACCGTAATCCGGCGGCGGCGGGGTCTTCCGGTCCCCTCAGCGTAAGAAAATGACGGCTCTTCAATTCTTCCAGCCGGGCGGGGTCCCAAGCGGCGTCGCTCATGACATCCAGCCGACCCTGCTCCGCAAGATATCGGATGTTGTTGAAGTGAGCCACTTCATCCGGCCAGTCAAACAACGGCACCGCCCATCGGTAGCCCAGCGCGGCGGCGATGTGAAGAACCAGCGCCAGCGGCAGCCATCCGCGACGCGCCCATCCGGGGATGAACGCGCGTTTGACCGCCGGCTCCTCCCGCCTTTCGGCTTTCCGCGAGGGCCGGAATCGAATAAATTTCCGAAGCATATGCTCCTGCTCCCGACTCGCTGCCGTTTGGCACCCGCCCGGCTGGTTCCCCGGATCCGGTGGAATACGGCGGATGGAAACCCCGCGCCATGAGCGGCACCGCGGCGGTGATCGTATCATGGAACGGCCTGCCCTGGTTGCAACGGCATGCGTCCGGCTGGCAGGCGCAGCGGGAGGCCTTTGCCCGGATCATCGTCGTTGACAACCATAGCACGGACGGCACGAAAGACTGGCTGGAGGCCCACAGCGCCGTCGAATCCGTCCGCCTGCCCCGTAATCTCGGTTTCGCCGCGGGGGCCAACGCCGGAATCCGAGCGGCCCTGATGAACGACGCGGTGGATGCGGTGGCGCTGATCAACAATGATGTGCTCCTCGATCCGGACTGGAACCGCGCCGCGCGCGCCGCGTTGTTCTCCGCCGACG
>JAGOHE010000151.1 GCA_017996315.1 Kiritimatiellia bacterium
GCGGGGGCAGATCGGAAATTGCCCGATCGAACAGCCGGATCTCCGCGGGCGCCTCCGCCGCCTCGGCCGCGGAAGCGTCCGGACGGTCGGTCGCGGCGGACGGGTCGGATTTTTTCGGCAGGAGGGTTACCCGGTAATGCAACCGCAGATGCGGATTCACAATCGCGCATTGCTGCAGGAACTCGTCCACCGACAATCGGCCGCGAACGTACGCGGCTTCCATTTCAATGGACACGCAGGTCCCCTGCGGCGCGGCGGTTGCCTCGCCGCCCTCGGAGGAGGGGAACGCCGGGTGCCAATCGGATTCCACGTCCTTGAGGATGGCGGGCTTGTTCGACCGGGTGTCGATATGGACTTCCAAATGGTGCGCTGGTTTTTGGGGCGCGGTGCGGGACAGGATGCGGGTGGCGCCGCCGGTGGTCAGTTGCCCGTACATGCCGGCGGCGCTGATGCCGATGCCTTGCTGTCCGCGCGACATGCGCAGCCGGTGGAATTTGGATCCGTAGAGCAGCTTGGCGAAAATCTTGGGAATTTGCGCGCGTACGATGCCCGGTCCGTTGTCCGTCACCGTGACCCGAAATCGCGAGGGGGCGGTTTGTTCAAGCTCGACCAGAATTTCCGGGAGGATTCCAGACTCCTCGCAGGCGTCGAGCGCGTTGTCCACGGCTTCCTTGACCGCGGTCAGCAGGGCGCGGCGCGGGCTGTCAAAGCCGAGCAGGTGCCGGTTCTTCAGGAAAAATTCGGAAACGGATATTTCACGCTGCCGGCTGGCCATGCTTTCGGCGGTTTCCCGGCGTGCTTTCGCGCGGGGGGACTTACCATCGGTCATAGCGAACGATCTCCTCCAGCGGCTTGCGCGATTTCGGGCGACCGGCATCGGCGGGATATCCCAGCGGGGTGAGCGCGACGGGAATCACGCCCTCCGGGAGATTCAACGCCGCGCGCGCACACACGGGATCGAACGCGCATATCCAGCAGGTGCCGAGACCCGCATCCGCCGCGGCGAGGGTGAGATGATCCATGAGAATCGCGCCATCGAGCGCTGCGGCGTTCCATCCATCCTGCGCCCGGTTCCACGCCGCTGCGGGTTCGACGCACACGGCGATGAGGACCGGGGCTTGGGCAAACCAGTCGCGGGGGTACGCGGCAGCGAGCGCGGAACGCCGGGCGGCCTCGCGCACCACCACCAGCGTCCACGGTTGACGGTTCGCGGCCGAAGGCGCCATGCGGGCAGTGTCGAGCACCGAACGCAGCGACTCCTCCGGCACGGGATCCGGGCGATAGCCGCGCACACTGATGCGGGCGCGGGCCAGTTCGGAAAAGTTCAAGGCGTCCTCCTTCCCAGTTCATTCCACCGGAGCGTTGGAATCATGTCGGGCGCGCGCCGGCGTTATCCGTGATAGTCCCGGTACCATTGCACAAACCGCGGTATGCCCTCGGCGATGGACACGGTGGGCTCGAACCCCAGTTTCGCGCGGGCCCGGTCAATATCCGCATACGTCGCCTCCACATCGCCGGGTTGCATCGGTTGCATATCCATCCGGGGAGTGACTCCGAGTTCGCGGGCCAGAATGGAAATCATCTCCATCAGATTTTCCGCCCGGTGATTGCCCAGATTGAACAGTTCGCAGGGGTCGAGGCCATCCCGCAGGAGCGACGCGCACACGCCCGATACGATGTCGTCAATGTAGGTAAAATCGCGCCGCATGCGGCCGTGGTTGAATACGGCGATGGACCGGCCCGCGCGCAGCGCTTCGGTAAACAGCCACAGGGCCATGTCGGGGCGCCCCCAGGGGCCGTACACGGTGAAGAACCGCAGCCCGATTGTCTGGAACCCGTACAGGTGCGTGTAGGTGTGCGCCATCAGCTCATTCGCGCGCTTGGTGGCGGCATAGAGGCTGATCGGATGATTCACCGGGTCCGATTCGCTGAACGGCAGCTTGTGGTTGCCTCCGTATACGCTGGAGCTGGACGCATACACCAGCCGGGGCGTCCGGGCATGGCGGCAGCCTTCGAGAATATTCAGGAAGGCATCGAGATTCGACGTGGCATACACATGCGGATGCGTGAGCGAATAGCGCACCCCGGCCTGGGCGGCAAGGTGGCATACGGCGTCGAAGCGGTGGGCGGAAAACAAGGATTCGACGGCGGAGCGTTCGGAAAGGTCCGCGCGCATGCCGGTATATCGCGCATGTCCTTCCAGTCTCGCGTGGCGGGCTTCCTTCAGGGCGACGGAGTAGTAGTCGTTGAAATTATCCACACCCACCACATCGTGCCCCATCTCCAGCAGACGGATGGCGACGTGGTTGCCTATGAATCCGGCGGTGCCGGTGACCAGAATCTTCATGCGTGGATTTTGTCACAATCATCACATGGGAACAATACCGGCGCGAAAATCACCTCAAAACGGGCGGTTTTTGCGCGCGGGATTCACGAATGCATCCAATCTCTGGATGAAACCGAACTTTTTCATCCAAGCCCTGGACCGTCGTTCCGGAGTCGCAGCGCTGCGTTGGAACTCTGAGGAGCGCGCGGTATCAGGCGTTCGGAGGCGGGGTATCGTTGAATTCGCCGTGGTGCAGCTCGCGGATATCCTCGCCCGGATCGGTCCAGTGTTGCTTGGATTTCAGCACCCGGAAGAAGCAATACGCGAGCATGACGAACACCAGCGACCAACTGACGATCATGAATATCCATCCCGAGGTGGTCATGGCTGCTCCCTGCGTTGGATGAGACGGTCGCGCTTCCGGCTGTGGCGGACCATCCCGCCGACCGCAACGATCAGTCCGACGATCATGGCCCGGACTCCCCATCTCCATGCCTTCGCCGCTCCCTCCACATTGCTGAGCCGCCAGAAGGCGGGATCTTCCTGCGCGATCCAAACGCCGAGGATGATCAGCAGCAGCACCCGGGCGACATAGCAGATGATCGGGAAAAAGAAGCGGGGAATGCGCACTTCGGCCCCTTGATGGATTTCGTTCCAGGCCTTGCGGGGACCGAAGATCCAGACAAATACGATCAGTTCAATCAGGGCGAAGAACGCGATGCCCACCTTTCCGGCCCAGAAATCAAGCTCGTCCAAGGCGCCGTATTTCAGCCCCATCACCGGCACGTGCGCGAGCACGGCCATGACGCCGGCCACCGTGCGGACCGCGCGCGAATGCGTCCAGCCCATCTCGTCCTCGAGGAAGGTGACGGCGGGTTGACAGAGTGCGACCGCGGAGGTGATGCCCGCGATGAAGAGCAGGACAAACCACAGCACGGCGAAAAACGAGCCCCACGGCATTTGCACAAAAACCGCCGGCATGGCGACGAATCCGAGATTGAACGTTCCGCTGGCGGCAATTTCCCGGGTGCCCGCGATGCCGAAGAACACCACTGCCGCCGGGATGGCGATGGACGCGCCGAGGATCACTTCCGCGAACTCGTTGGTGGCGATGGTCGAGAGACCGGTGATCACCACATCATTGTTCTTCCGAAGATAACTGGCGTAACTGATGACGCATCCGAAGCCGAGACTCAGCGTGAAGAATACCTGTCCTGCCGCCGAGAGCCAGACCCGCCCGCTCCGAAGCAGACTCAGGTCCGGGTTCCAGAGAAACCCGAGGCCGGCGGAGGCGTTCGGCAACGTCAGCACCCGAATCGCCAGCGCAATGCCCAATACAAACAACAGCGGCATACCCCAGGTGGCCAGCCGTTCGATGCCGCGCGAAATGCCGCCGCTGAGCACCAGATAGGTGAACACCGTCGCCACGAGGAAAAAAGCATATGCGGTAATGCTGACGCCGGCGGCCAGATTTACGCCCTGGAATTCCGTCAAATGCCGGCTCATGGCGTCCAGCGTGGCTTCCAGGGGAGCCTGACGCAGCAGGAAGGCCACCGCATAGGCGAGGGTCCAGGACATGATGTACAGGTAGTAGCAGAGAACGGACAGCGGGAGAACCACGCCCAGCACTCCAAGATATCGGGCCCACCGTTGTCCGGCCAGCAGGTGGAGCACCCCCGGAGCGCTCCCGCGTCCCCGAACCCCGCCGTATCGGCCCATGGCCCATTCGCACCACATCAACGGCATTCCGATCAGGAGCAGCGCGACAAAGTAGGGGATGAGAAACGCGCCGCCGCCGTTCTGCGCGGCCTGCGTGGGGAACCGCAGGAAATTTCCCAACCCGATCGCGTTTCCAGCCATCGCGAGGATGACGCCCATCCGGCTGTTCCAAAGATCGCGGCGCTGACTCACGCTCCGGCCTCCGTATTGCCGCAGCGGCGCGCGAGCGCCACGCGGGCGTCCGGAGTCGCCAGGAACACGAGCACATCGCCGGCGGAGACATCATAAGTGTCCGGGGGATGAAACCGCCATTCGTCGCCGCGCCGAACCGCGACCAGGAGCGCTTCATCGGGCTGATTCAAGCGGAGATCGCCCAGCGATCGCCCGCGGATCGCGGCGCCGGCGACCACTTCCTCCACGCGAAGATGGCGCGCGGGTTCGCGGAGCATCGTGTCGAGAAACGATACGACCGCGGGGCGGACCATTTCCGAAGCCATGCGCAGGCCCCCGATGGCGGTGGGCGAGACGGTCGCATCCGCGCCCGCGACCCGCATTTTCGGCGCGTGAGCGGGATCAGTGACGCAGGCGATGATGCGCAGGCCGGGATTCAACCGGCGCGCGGCCACGGTGATGACGATGTTGATCGGGTCTTCCGGGGCGGCGGCGAACACGCCCGCGGCGCGGCGGATGCCCGCGCGTTCCAACAGGGCGTCGTCGGTCGGATCCCCCTTGATGTGGAAGGGCGGGGGAGCGCCGTCGGGCAGCGCCATGGACACGCTGTCCGCCGCCAGAGCGACATAGGCGCGCCCGGTCGCGGTCAGCTCCGCGGCAATGTGCGGCGCGGCATTGCCCCATCCGCAGATCAGATAGTGGCCCTTGAGTTGATCGATCGCTCGTTCCATTTTGCGCGCCCTCCATGCCTCGCGCAGGCGGTGGTCGGCCGCGAGCGCCGTGATTGAAGAAATGACATACGTGGCGATGCCGACCC
>JAGOHE010000152.1 GCA_017996315.1 Kiritimatiellia bacterium
CCCACAGCCGACCATTCCTCCAGCTCGGCGCCGGACGCCTCCTCCCATGAGATCTCCCGCAGCCTCCTGCGCCGTCGCCATGCGGCCTGCACACGGTGGTGGGCGATGGTGAGCACAAAATTCCGGAACAATCCGCGGCGCCGGTCATAGTGGAATTCCGGCAGGATGCGGATCAGCTCCATCATCGTCTCCTGCAGCACGTCGGATGCGTCGGCCGCGCTCAGGCCCAGCTTCTGGGCATAGCGCTGCACCGGGCCGGAGTATTGGTCGAAAAACTCCTCCCACGCCCGCGCGTTCTCCGGATCGCGGGCGTCTCGCAACAGCGTCTGGCGCGTGGTTCGCATCAGGGCTCGACCTCCGAGGCGGTCAGTCGGGTATCCGCCGCATCCGGGCCGAACAACCGCCCCAGCAGAGCCGACATCCGGGGATAATCCGCCGCTCGGGGCATCGGGAACTGCACGCTCCGTCCGTGCTGATGGGCCAACAGGATGGAGCCTCCGGGGGAAAAGGACAACGCGGAGCAATACTCGCCGGGCAATAAATCCGGTGTGATCGGGAGCATGTCCCCGTTCCACGCCACAACCAGTCCGTCCCGCATGGGCAGAAGAATGGCGGTCAACGGAAGGCTCGGATCCGACATCCGGATGTTGATCTTGGACAGCTTCTTAAACCAGTACGCGGTGCGCTCATGCGCGCGTCCATCGTTCATGGACATGCGGACGAAGGATCCCATATAGCTGCCGGCCCAGAGCGAAGGGCCATCGGCATAGACCCCGTCCGGGACGGGAATCAGGTTGCGGACCGGACCTTCGCACGGGGTCGTCCACTCGAAGGCGCCTGTGGCGGCGTCCATGCAGGCCACCCGATTTTCCCCGCCGATCAACACTTTCATGCGGCCGGCCCGCGGCGTCATGTACAAACCCACGGAGTAGATGTCATCGGAGGGATTCAGCGATTCCCATGTGCCGCGCCGCAACAGCAGAAAATGTGACAGCCACAATTGACGCGCGATGAGATGCTGTCCGTCCGGAGTGAACCGCAGATCGATGGGCCCATCGTCCGTAAACGAGATCGGAACCCGCTGGATGGCCCCGGCGCGATCCTGGATCCACAAATCCGTGGCGGTGGCATGGATGGTGTATTCGCCGAGCGGGTCCAGCGCCACGCCACGGATTCGATAATCCCCGGGCATTTTCAGCTCGCGCGACATCATGCGCCCCTCGGCGTCCGGTTCGCGGGCGAACCAGCGTCCGTCCTGATGTTCCACAAAAGCGCTTAGCCGTTCCCCCGGCGCCTGATCGGGGTTTTGTTCGTGCGCCGAGATCACGCGCCGGGAAAACAATCGGGCATCGTACTTGCGAATCTCGCCCGCGGTCGTCAGGACATACGCCTGTCCCCCGGCGTCCAGCGCCACGCCGAGGGGTGCGCCGGAGCTCGTTCGCAACAGCATCCGGCGTCCGGACGCCGGATCGGAGGAGCTGACCCAGATCCACCCGCGCGCGTTGGCGGTGACGACGTCGCGGCCATCGGGTCTCCACGCGGCGGCAGCGCAATCCATCAGCGGCGTCTGCCACTCGCCATGTCCTTCTGGAGTCCACCCATGGAAGGCATAGTGTTGGGGCACTTGAATCGCCACGTCAATGTCGGGCCGGAAAATAGTGCCGTGAAAGGTGGCCGCCACAAGCTGAAGGGGTTCCGTCCGGACGGCGACATCGAAAATTTGACTGTTTCGATTATAGAACCACGCTCGAACCCGTAGGGGATCCGCTTCTACGATAAACGCAACCGAGGTGTTGTTCGCCGGCCGCCAGGCCAGCCATTGGCCCGTTGGAGAATCCCGGATGATGCAGGCTATTTCAGCGCCGGCCGGGTCCCGCGATCCTGCCGGGCTCTGGTCAGCAACGCGCGCAATCCGCCAGTGGTCGGAGATATCGGAATCCCGGCAGGCCAGCCAGACGCCATCCACACCGGCCGCCAGCCGGCGATCATCCCGGCTCACCAGCAAACCGGTGATGGCGGATTCGGCATGGTCGTGCCCGGGTGGACGCGGGACCGTCGCCACATGCGACCAATTCGTTCCGTCCCTCCGGAAAATATCCATGCCCCGAGCGCACCACAAACCGCCGTCCTTGCCCACCTGCACCAACTCGCTGTTGCGGGACGGCGAGGGCAGAGGGATGAGCTCCCGGACTTCCATGCGCTCCGGATCCACGCGCTCAATGTCCGACTCCCCGACGACAAACAGATCCGCCCCGTCCTTCGTTAAAATCAGCCGGCGTGGGCGGTTCACCTGGGTGTGCAGGGTTGCCCGCCACGGATTCATCCAGGCCGCTTCGCGCGCGAGCTGCCGGAGCGCGGGGTCTTCAGACCACTCGAACCCATAGGCTTCGCGTAATCGCAGCGCGGTTGCGACGGCAGCTTCATACTCGCCCGCCGCATGCTGGGAACGCAGCAGGGTGATCAACCCCGCGCGATCGCTGTGCCGGACCTCCTCCAGCCTCTGCGCGATTTCCGTCTGTTGCGCGCGCAACACCAGATTCTTCCCCCGCACAACCCAGCCAAAAGCCGCAGCGCCGAGCGCCAGCAGGGCGGCCAGGCCCGCGGTCGCTCGCGCGAACAGCCGCAGTCGGCGCCGGCGCAGGCGGTGCGCCGCCAGCTCGGTCTCGATTTCGTCGCGCAGGTTCGCATGCGAGGGTTCGCCGGGATCCAATTGCGAAAGAGCGAGCTCGTAATCCTCCTTGGTCAGCGCGCTGCGGGCATAGGCCATCCGGGCCCGGGCAAGGCCCAGGCGCGCCGCCGCGTTTTCCGGCCAGTACGCCAGCGCCTGCTCGAAGCCGAAGATCGCCCGGGCGTGCGCCGCATAGGTTCCGGTCATCGCGCCTTCGCTCGAAGCATCCTCGGCCGACCTCGCCAGGCGGATGCTTTCCAGATGCGCCGTGCAGTCGCGCACCGCTGACTGCAGGTCCGTCACGGACGCGCACCGATCGCCGGGCCGCGTCGCCATGGCCCGCATCGCCACGCGCGTCAACTCATCATCCCGCCGCGGGGTTTCGATGAAATTCTTCGCGGCCTGCTCGACACAGGCCAGCGCATCCGGCCCGCCTCGGGGAGGGCGATCCTCCAACAGTTCGTACAACATCGCGCCCAGCAGGTAGACGTCGCTGGCGCATCCCACAGACGCGGCATCGCCGCGCGCCATCTCCGGAGGCATATAGGCGGGTGTGCCGCACAATGCCGCCCGGTCGCCCAGTGCGTTTGGATCGCTGACGCCGCGAACGGTGCAGGCCACGCCCCAGTCCATCACCGTCACCTCGCCGAACGCGCCGAGCATGACATTCGAGGGCTTCAAATCCCGATGGATCACCCCGCGGGAATGGGCGAACGCGAGGGCGTCGCAGACCCGCAGGAAAACCTCCAGCCGTTCGCTGAGCGACTGGGTCGGCAGCGCCGCAGACCATGGCTTTCCGCGGATGCGCTTCATCGTGTAGAACAATCGCCCGCGCTCGTCGGTGGCCAGGTCGTAGACCGGAATGATATTCGGGTGGTCGAGTTGCCCGGCGATCAGCGCTTCTTCGCGGAGCGAGGCCTGGCGGGAGGCGTCTTCCGCATGGGCTTCGGCGATCGTCTTCAGCGCGACATCGCGGTTGAGGGAGGTTTGCGCGGCCAGATAGACCATACCCATGCCGCCGGAACCGATCAGCCGTTCAATCGCGAAATCCACGTCCGTCCCGGCGGATTCCGGTGCGGACCGGACTTTTCGGCGGGACGTTGTCGCCCGCGCGGCGCCGGTTGCGGCGCGGAGGACACGGATGGACGCATCGGGTCTTGCGCCGGGCGGCAGCGAAGCCCGCCAGGAGTCCAACACCGTCTGAGGTATGCTCTCCAGTACCACGCCGCCTCCCACAGCTTTTCAGCAGCGCCATCCTAAAACTCGCGCCCCTGACAGACAAGCGC
This sequence comes from Kiritimatiellia bacterium, assembly GCA_017996315.1. Classification (GTDB taxonomy): domain Bacteria; phylum Verrucomicrobiota; class Kiritimatiellia; order PWTM01; family PWTM01; genus JAGOHE01. Next base: position 3,955 of record JAGOHE010000152.1, read on the forward strand.
GAAGAAGGGTGAATAGTGCTCTTTCACAGCGTGCCCATGAACACGAAGTATCGAACACGGACGAGGCGAAATCAGCGGACCATGAAACGCGATCCCCCCCCGCTCCTCAGTGAAACAGGGAACGGACGCACAAGAAGCGGGTAGAAAGACGGCGGAGGCCGGGCATGGCTCTGCCGACGACAATTCACGAAATGTGAAATTCGAAGCATTGTGTTCCCATGCGGCGATGGGGTAATGCACCCTCCGCAGGGTCTTGGAGGAGCAGCAAAGGAGGGTATTTGATGTTGGAGCATTGTCGCCATCCGTCACCCGGTCCATCTATTCCCGTGTAAGAACAAGTCCTCTCGGGTCCATACCTCTCGGAAGGCTTCCACCAACGCGGTGGAGGGAAAACGGGAGCGATAGCGCGAGATGAAACTGCAAATAAACATGGCGGAGGCCTTGCACGCGCGGGCGGGGCGCTGCGCGAAGCAGCGGGGCCTCAGTTTCAACCGGCTGTTGAATCGAGCGCTCCGGGCCTGGCTGGATGAATGCGACAGCCCCCGCGATTGCGTCCCGGAGAAAAGAAACGCGAAGCTCCGGCGCCGGGGCACGAAAGACGGAATGCAACGCGCGGTGTCTTCCTGCCGCGCCTCGTTCAGTGAGAAATTGCGAAACTGGCGGCGGTTGACCGGCACCCCGCCGAAGGCCATCGCCACCGATCTGGGCATCGCTCCAAGCACCTGGTCGCAATGGGAATCCGGTCTCCGATATCCCGCTCCGGAGATGCTCGACCGCCTTGCCCGCCGGATGGGGTATCCGACGTCCTGCCTGCTTTGCCCGCTCGATCCATCGTCCTGCCCGCCCCGCGAATAAATGCCACCGTGCGCAGATCACATTTTGTGAAAAAAAGTGATTTGTCAACGGCACGCCGTCAGGGCCGACGCATCTAAATTCCGAGAAGTTTGAGTAGATAGGCATGGTTCCAGCCTGCATTTTTCTGTTTACCGCGGATTCCCCGCTTTTTGGTGGTCTCTCGCTTGAGCAGATTCAAGGCGAG
>JAGOHE010000153.1 GCA_017996315.1 Kiritimatiellia bacterium
TCCCATACCCGCCCGATCAGCGTGCACCCGGGGCCGTCGCGCAGACTGCCCAGCAGCCCCCGCGCGCGTTCCGGATGGTAGAGCCGGCGGCACCAGTGCTCGATCATGTAGGGCGACAGGCGCAGCCCGAAATGTTCGCTGGCGACTTCTTCAATCGCATGGGCCTCATCGAGCGCTACGGCGCCGTACTCCGGCAACAGCGCGGTCTTCTGGCGGCGCAGCGCCAGATCCACAAAGAGCAGATGATGATTCGCCACGAGCACATCGGCATGGCGGGCGCGGGCGCGGGCCTTGAAGAAAAAACAATGGGCGTGGTCAGGGCATTTTCGCTGCAGGCAATTGCCATCTTCCACGCACACTTCCGACCAAACCTCGGAAGGCGGCTCGGGATGAAGATCCTGCACCGAGCCTTCCTCGGTCACAGCCACCCAAGCCTGGATGCGGTCGAGGTGTTCGGCCTCCTCAGTACGGAACAGGTCGCCCGCATGCTTCCGTGCGCGGGCCAGCCGCCGAAGGCATAGATAGTTCGACTTCCCCTTGACGAGCACAGCGTTGAACGGGACGCCAAGATGCGCGCGCAGGAATGGAATGTCTTTTCGGATCAACTGCTCCTGTAACGCGATCGTGTGTGTCGCGACCACCACTTTCTGTTCCGTCGCCCGGGCAGCGAGAATCAGGGGCACGAGATACGCAAAGCTCTTCCCCACACCCGTCCCCGCCTCGACGGCCAGATGCGTATGGTCGGCCAGCGCGCGCGCGACCGCTTCGGCCATGGCGAGCTGCGGCGGACGGGCTTCGTAGGGGAATTCCTCGCCGGCGCTTCCGCGCTCCAACCCGCCCCCGGGCTGGAAGAATGCCCGGGTCACCGCGGATAACTCATCCAACGGGCCGGACCCGGGCATCTGGTCAATGGGCAGAATCACCGCGCTATTCTATCCGACCCCGTACCGCCGCGAAATCCTGATTGTGAGACGCGCGGGGGCGCGCGGAGCTCGAAATGCCGCCCCGCGTCGCATTCGCTCGACCAGACTTCCCGAGTATAGTACCGTTGCCGCCTATCCCATGAGTTCCACCGATCTCCATCGAAGAACCTTTATAGCTTGGCTGACCCGGAGCGGATTTCTTACGGCGGTCGGCTTCGCCCTGCCCGCCCGGGCGGCCGCTTCATCCACCCATTTCACGCTGCAGGAGCTGGCAGCGCGGTACGGCTTCCGGATCACCCGCCTCAGCGAAAAAAGTTCCATACTGTCCGGTCGGGCGGGATCGCTCTCGTTCGTCCACAAATCCCATCAGTCCCAAGTGAATTCCACGGCTGTATGGCTCTGCTCCCCCGTCGTTTCGTATCGGGGCAGCTGGGGGGTGCATCGGACGGATGTCGAACGAGTGATTGATCCCATCCTCCGCCCGCGCAACTTTCTGAAAACGGTCGGCAGCCGGGTGATCGTGCTGGACGCGGGCCATGGCGACGGCGACGTCGGCGCCATCGGAAAGAAGTTCAAACTTCGCGAAAAAGACCTGACCCTCGATCTGGCCAAGCGCGTTCGGTCCAAACTCGTGAACCGGGGATATCGGACGCTGCTGACCCGCGACAACGACCGGCTTCTTGCGCTGGATGCGAGGCCCGCCCGGGCAAAATCCCTCAAAGCGGATATTTTTGTCTCCCTGCACTTCAACGCGGGAAACGCTTCGGCTTCCGGGATTGAAACGTTTGCGCTGACCCCGCGCAACCATGCGTCCACCGGATCCCGGAGCGTGTCCAAGACCTACTACTCCGGACACCAATATGACGCCGCCAACCATTTTCTCGGGTACTGCGTGCAGCGTCGGACCCGACAAGCTGTGGACGCGACGGATCGCGGGGTTCGGCACGCGCGTTTCGCGGTCCTCCGCAGCGCCCCCTGCCCGGCCGTGTTGATGGAATGCGGTTTCCTGAGCCATGCCGCCACCGAAGCTCAACTCCGGTCCAGCGCGTATCGGGACCGGCTCGCCCAGGGGATCAGCGACGGCATCGTGGATTATCTGCGCGAAGCGGCGGCCGCCCGCGGAGCGAAATAGACCCCGACCGCCGCGCTTAGCGGAATATTTCCTGCACGGCCCGCTGGCCTGCTTCCGCCCCGATTCCGCCGGTAAACGCCCCGACCGCCGCACCGACGGTGCTGCTGACGATATTCTTCAGCCGGCTGCTCCAACTATTTTTGCGCTGTTCGAGCGCTTCGGTTTCCGCCGCGGCCAATTTTTGGGCATGGGCTTTCATCGCCTCGGCCTCCGCTTGCGCGGCGGCCGTCTTCTTCGCCGCATATTCGGTTTCCGCGGCCTGACGTTCCTGGGCAACCTGCTGCATACCCGCCTGCGCATCCGCCAGCACCTGCTCCCGGCGGGCCTTGCGCATCGCCGCGAAGGATTCCAGCGCATTACCCTCATCTCCCGCGTCGGGATCGTTCACAAATTCGGTCGGCGCTGCTTCGGCCTCCGCCAGAGGGTTCCGTTTGCGTGAAGGCGAAGGTGGCGGCGGGGGCGGAGGAGTCGGAGACGCTGGACCGTCCGGCGGCTCGGATCGCATCAGCCAACTCTCCAGCGGAGGTAACTCCGTCCCCTGCCGGGCCAGATCCGCCCAGGTCTGCACCTCGCCCAACAGTTGCGCGGCCTGTTCCTGCGCCCCGGCGAGCGCTTCTTGTTTGAATTGCATCAGCGTCTCATCGGCGCGACCTCCGGGCGAAATCGCCTGCGCGACGGCCTCCAAGGTTTCCGTGTCCTGATCTCTCAATGCCGCGGAAAACATCGTCACAAACCGCTCAAAACGGTCTCGCGCTTCATTCGGGAACCGGGTTTCCAGCGTCTGCCGAATTCCGTCCATGTTAAACGACACCCAATCCGCTGCGACGGCTTTGATTTCCTCCGCCTTCCCCGCGGGCAGGTCCGCCCCCATCGCCGCGCACTGTTCCCCGATGGTCTGCGCAAATCCATAGTGATAATACGCGGATAGCAGCGCCGCCTCGTCCGAATTACCCGCCGCCCACCCCCGCGTCGTGACCGCAAGCATCATCGCCGCACTGATGAAGGCATGAAAGGTTCTCACCTTCGTCTCCTTTCGACTTCGCTTCATGGCGCCTCGACCACCTTGAACTGCACCGACTGCGCCTGAACATCGAGCGCCTGAAGCTTAAGCCCGTCCGGCGGATTCATCACCAGCGCCTCGACCAGCTCCTCGGGCGGCGACGCGGATTCCATGGAGAACATCGCCACGCCCGTCGTATAGCCCCGCTGCGTAACGGACCGGAGCACACCGTCCATTCCGCGCAGGGTTTCGCGAATGCCCTGGAGTTTCCACAGTTGATCCACCCCGCCGAAAGTGGCCTCGATCCGGTGCGGATACGCGTTCTGAACCGCGGTGGAGGGCGACCATCCGTTCACCAGGGCGGGTACGATTCTATCCGCGGTCTTTGCGGCCGCGGCGCGCAGCGCCTTGGCGCTTCCGGCGATATCCTCCAGCGCGGCCACCGTGCAATCCTCCGACGCCGTGGCCATCGTGGCTGAACTGTCCGCCCGCACGGCGCGCAGGGTGGCCACCGCCTGATAAGCGCGCAAGTTGGTGTCTCCGATCCGCCGGGCAGACGGTTTCGCCACCGCTTCGCCGACAATCACCACATCCGCGCCGAACTGCGTGGCGATGGCCGCGGCGCCGCGGTTATCTCCCACGCTCTTGAGCAACTGCTGCCGACGCGCGGTGTTCGCCCGAAGCATATCCTGGTCCACCACCGGCACCTGACATTCGAGCAGCCGGGCCGTCAGCAGCGACTCCACCTCGGACGTCGCGATCGTCCCCAGATTCTTCTCGTCAATCAGCACCATCACGCGGGGCAGCGCCGCCGGCGCCGCTGCGGCGGGCCGGGCCCGCGGCTGGGACCGGGCCGGTCGGGATGGCGAAACTCCAGAACCGCTGCCGGCGGGCACGGTGGCGCAACCCACCCACCCCGCGGCGGCGGCGCAGACCGCGACGATCACCGCAATCGCGCGCATCCCCGATCCTCTGTTCCATTTCATAGGTTCACCTGATGTTTGATTCGTCCACACGGCCGACTATTTTCGAATGGCCGACACCATCTGGCGCACGGCATGGCGGGCATGCTCGGACAGTGTGGAGCTCGTAGACGCCTGCGCCGCATAGTCCACACTCCAGACCACCTGCCCGGACGTGCAATCAATCAAGCGGCTGGTGATTGCCACAACCGGAACGGTGCGACCGCGCCGGGCGGCCATTTCATACTCGCCCACCGTACCGATGATCACCCCCTCGGCGCCGGTCATGGTTCCAAGCTCCACGGCCTGGCCCGACGTCAATCCGGACAGGGAAACTTCGGCCTCCCCGAGCACATTCGACATCTGGCTGCGTTCCACCAGCTCATAGCGTCCGTTGTGCAGCAGCTCCGAGACGAACATGTCCGAGACGGAAGAGCCGATCAGTTCCGTGGGCGCCTTGAACGGCATCACCGCCACGCGTTTGATCGCGCGGGCGCGCGGATTGTAATATACCTGCGGCCGGGAGGCCCGGCCGCTGGAGATCGCCACAGCGCCGTCCGATGATCCGCCGCCGCCCGCCGAGCAACATCCGGACGAGGTCAGCCACGCGACGCACCCTCCCGCAATTCCCACCATTAATAACCGATTCATGGCCTGCCTTTCGATTGGCGCTCCAATCGCTGAACCTGATCTTCCAACTTCCTGATGCGCGCATTCAGCGCCTTCTCCAGACGATCCACCTGGCGCTGCAACTCCTCCATCCGTCGCTCGAACGTATTGAACGTGGTGGGCGCTTGTTGGGCGCGTCCCAGCCGCCGGCTCATACTCTCGTATTCTTTCCGGAGTTCTTGCATCTCACGCTGGAGTTGCGCGATATCGCCGTCCACCCTAGTCGAAGCCTCGCGCGCGCGGGAAGGTTCAAATACCTGCCGAGCCGCGGCCCCGCCCGTCGGTGCGGTTTGCGCGAACGCGAT
>JAGOHE010000154.1 GCA_017996315.1 Kiritimatiellia bacterium
AACAGCTCCGAAGCAATCGTCTGGTCGAGAATATGCGTTTGGGCACGAGCAGCCAACAACCCCACCGCCCACAGGACCACAATACGTACTACGATGCGCATGTTTGTTCTCCTTAATGCAAACTGTACGGTTCGGCCTGACTGTAGTCCCTCCCGCCTGCGATGTCGAGCACGGAGGGAACCCGAATTCGCCTCTCTCCAAATCAAATCACCGGGATGGAGCGCGCCGTCATGCCGGATTTTCAAAGCTAACCAGCCCGGATTCCCGGAAACTGAAATATCCGGAGGGGTGCGCGGGATGCCCCGGCGCACCCAGCACAACGTGGTCGAGCACGTCAATATCCATCACCCGCCCCGCCGCAATCATGGAGCGGGTAATGCGCACATCTTCCGCTGACGGGGTGGGATCGCCGGAGGGATGATTATGCGCCAGGATGACCGCGTTGCTCAGGGCTTTGCAAGCGACGGCAAACACCTCCCGCTGGTGCACGAGGCTGGCGTCCACGATTCCCCGCGTGACCGCCACCGGTTCGCGGGGAATCAATCGGTTCTTCTTGTTCAGGGGCAACACCCAGAAATGTTCCGCGGTCTGCGACGCATACGGTTTCATGAAGGCAAACACCTCTTCGGGCGATCGCAGCGCGGGAGAATCATCCAGCCCCTGGTCGCGCAGCCGGCATCCGAGCTCAAAGGCTGCCTGCAACGTAAGCGCCTTGACCTTGCCGATGCCTTTAATTTGCGTCAGCTCCTGAAGGCTCAACCGGGCCACCGTCCTCAAATCACCGTGGCGCACCAGCAGTTCCCGTGCGACGTCGCGAACGTTCTTCCCGCGAAATCCGCTGCGCAGCAGCACCGCCAGCAGCACCTCATCTTCCGCGCGGCCCGCGCCGTAACGCTCCACCAATTCCCTCGGTTGCATGCTTCGCGGCAGATCCTTGATCCGCGTGGAGGTCGGCTCCGGATAGACCACCGCGGGCTCGCTCGCCGCGCCGGTCCGTTCAAGGTTCGAGGGGTTCATGCGTCACTCCTTCCCCAAGCGCTCCTAGAATTCTCGGCGGAGCGCGGCCGCGAATACGCAGCCCCTCCCCCTCTTCCCGTTCCACTTCGATCCGCGCCCCATGCCGGAGGGCCGCCACGGACCGGCCGTCCGCAAACGGAACCCAAACGCTGAAGGGCACACTGCGGTTCTTGAGCCGGTCGGCAATCGCCGTCCGCAGTTCGTCCAACCCTTCACCGCTGCGCGCGGATATGATGACCGATCCGGGAATTCCCGCCGCCAGACGGCGGGCCGCGCCCTGTGCCGCGGCTTGATCGCACTTGTTGAGGACGGTCACCATCGGGGGATCCTTCGCCCCCAGCTCCATCAAAACCCCGCGCACCGCCTCGATCTGTTCGACCGCCAAGGGATGCGAAGCATCCACCACATGCACGAGCAGGTCCGCCATCGTCGCTTCCTCGAGCGTGGACTGGAACGCGTCCACCAGCCGGTGCGGGAGTTTGCGAATGAATCCCACCGTGTCGGTCATCAGGGCCGATTGGTGGTTGGGCAGCTCCAGTTTTCGCGTCGTGGGATCCAGCGTGGCAAACAGCCGGTCATCCGCATACGCGGCGGAACCGGTGAGCGCATTGAGCAGCGTGGTCTTGCCCGCGTTGGTATAGCCCACCAGACAGATCAGCGCCCAGCCGTGCCGCTGCCGGCCGCGGCGAAGCTCGCGCCGCCGCGCCCGCACCCCTTCCATTTGCTTCTGGATGCTGACGATGCGCGCTTCCACCCGCCGCCGGTCGAGTTCGATCTGCTGCTCTCCCGGGCCTTTGAGCCCGATGCCGCCCTTCTGCCGCTCCAGATGGGTCCACAGATGACGCAGTCTCGGCAGCAGATATTCCAGTTGCGCCAACTCGATTTGCAGGCGGCCCTCGGCCGTGTGCGCTCGCTGCGCGAAGATGTCGAGAATCACCTGGGTGCGATCCACCACCCTCACGCCAAACGCCTGTTCCAGATTTCGACCCTGCACAGGGGAAAGATCCTCGTCGAACAGAACGACTTCCGCGTTGCACGCGCGAAGGTGTCCGGCGATTTCTTCGACTTTCCCGGAACCGATCCAAGTGGCCGGATGAGGCGAGCGCAGCCGGACCAGCATGCGCCCGACCTCTTCCACCCCCGCCGTATCGGCCAGTTCGGCCAGCTCAGCGAGGGAATCCTGCGCCTGCCATGCGGGCTGCCGGGCGTCCTGAATCCCGATGAGATAGGCGCGTTCGCCCAGCCGCTTACGATGCGAAATGGAAAGGTCCATGCCTGCTCCACGCCTCGCGCACATCGCGGGCGATCTCCGCCATGGTACGCCCCCCGCCCGACGGAATCCATTCCGTTCGGCACTGGGTTCGCAGCCATGTACGCTGGCGGCGCGCATACGCATGCGTCCGCGCAGCCGTCCGGGTAACGGCCTCGTGGATCTCGAGTTCGCCAAGCGCGACCGCCGCCGCCTCGGCGTATCCGATGGCCCGCCGGGCGGTCACCGACCATTCCGGACGGACAGCCATCAACGCGCGGGTCTCTTCCACCAGCCCTTCGCGAAACATTTTCCCGGCGCGTTCCCGGATGCGCTCCCGAAGCTCGGCGGCATCCCGGTCCAGCGCCACCATGTCCGGGATTGCGCGCGGTGCGGATGCGGGCGCGGCCGCCCCGGAAAGAGCGAGTTCCAGAGCGCGCATCACCCGGCGGGGATTTCGAGGATCGGCCAGCGCAGCCCAGCGGTCCGGGGCCGCCGCGCGCAGCCATTCCTGTAATCCGGGCAACCCATCCCGATCGAAGACCTGCTGCACGTGCTGGCGATGCTCGGGATGGGACGCGCACGAATCCTCCGGCAACCCGCACAACAGCGCGTGAAAATACAGACCCGATCCGCCCGCGGCGATCCAGATGCGTCCGGGTTCGCTCCGCAGGGCCGCGAGCGCCTGCGACCGAAACGCGCCCGCCGTATTGATTTCCCACGGATCGAGAAAATCAACTCCCGCGTACTCGAACGCCCGCAATTCTTCCGGAGTCGGCTTGGCCGTGCCGATATTCATGCCCCGATAGGCATGCAAGGCATCCACGGAAAGAATGCGCGCGTTCAATTCCGCGGCCAGTTGGTGCGCCACACCCGTCTTGCCGGCCGCGGTGGGCCCGGCGAGCACATACAATCCCGGTGCGACCATGGAAGATCTTCCTGTTCCGGGACCGCCGGTCATTCCGCCGGCCGCCCCGGCTGAGGAGCGGAGGCCTCCGGCTCCCGTCCGGAGCGCTTTTCCGCCCGGGCGGTGGTGAACAGATATATGCCCACGCCGATGCAAATCGCGCTGTCGGCGATATTGAACGCCGGCCAATGATGCGTGCCGACGAACACATCAATGAAATCGGTGACGTACCCCATGCGCACCCGGTCCATCAGATTTCCCACGATCCCGCCGCACATCAGACCGAGCGCGACACGATGCGCGGTCGTGTCGCTCAAGAAGGATTTCCGGAATGCCAGCATGAGCCCCAGCATCACCAGGGAAAAGATCACCAGAATTCCGTTCATGCCCCCCATCATCCCCCACGCCGCTCCAGGATTGCGGATATAGACCCAGTGGATGAATCCGGGAATGAAGGGAAGCGACTCGTGCAGATCGAAGACCTCGCGGACATACTCTTTGGACGCCTGATCGGCGACCACGGTCAACACAGCGATCCACAGCGCGAGCATGGCGAAGCCTGCGGGCGGCGGCCCGCGCGGATTACAGATCTCCGCCCGAAGGTATGGGCGCGTGCGGGGCGAAGGATCGGAACCGGCGTCGGTTGCGCTCCATCTCCTGCTGCGCGGCGATGCAGTACCGGGCGTACGGCAGCACCTTCAGGCGCTCGTACTCGATCGGGACGCCGGTCATTTCGCAAATGCCGAACTCCCCCTGTTCGATACGCTGGAGCGCCTCGTCAATCTCGTAAAGCACTTCCTGCTCGTTGCTCACCAGCGAAAGCGCAAACTCGCGGTCGAAATTGTCGGTGCCCTGATCCGCCATGTGCATGCCGTAGTTGGAGAGATCGCCGGAAGCTTCCCGCTGCGCATGCCCCAGATTGTCGCCGGCGAGAAAGGAAATACCGTCCACCAGCCGGTCGCGCAGGTTCAACAACTGCTTGCGGAAAAACTCGAGGTCTTTTTTGGTCAATTTCACGCGAAGCGAGCGAGCCGACTTCACGGGTTTCACGATGGCCGCGGGACGCCGGACCTTGGATACAACCGCAGCTTTCCTTGCCGATGCGGCAGGTTTCTTAGTCGAGCGCACCATATTGCGCGACGCAGACGCCGATACCCGGGCTTGGGTCGCGGATTCACGCTTCGTCACGCGACCGGCCGCCTTGCGTGCTGCGGAAGAGGCGCTCTTCGAAGGAGTTGCCGCGCGTTTCTTCCCCGCCTTGGGCCGTTGGGCCGATGGCCGGGATGAAGCTTTCTTAGCGGGTGCGGTTCGTTTGGGAGCACGCCGGGAAGGCGCCTTCTTTTTTGTATTATTACCCATTTCTTGGACCTCTCACGCTATTTTCGGAACGCGGACTTGCCACACATGCATTAAAAAAGCAGCCCGCGAATGTAGCCATTTCCGCTTTGATTGTCAAGGTGAATGCTCGCATGCCCTGCGTTCTTGACCTTGGCTATGTAATAGCTTCTTGTATCGGCGGTTTCGGTACATGCACATATCCGCCGGGCGCTCAGTCCCCCTGTCTCATGTGGACGTCATATCCAATGGAACTTTTCTGGCAACCTTCGCATCGCGTATACTGAATTCCCGCGTAGAAGTTCCATAACAAGGGTTCCGGAATCCGCGGACCCCGCGGAAGGCCACAATAGAAGGACCTTGCCGGCGTTTTGAGGGCATGATTCGATGGTGTGCATGCCGTTGGAAGACCGCCGTTCGTTTGAGCTGGGCCGTTCTATGGCCCCTCATCGCGATCGCTGATCCGCAACC
>JAGOHE010000013.1 GCA_017996315.1 Kiritimatiellia bacterium
CAACGAATCCACACCGGGTCCGAAGAATTCGACGAATGCGCCCACAACGCCGATCTGGCGCAGCCGTTCGGTCACCGCCAGCGCGACGTCAGTGGCCGTGGTCATGCCCGTCAACGATCCCGTCAGCCGGACGCCGACCACCCGGGGCACGGGCATGGGCAGCGCCTGTCCCAGCATCGCCGCTTCGGCTTCGATCCCGCCCACGCCCCACCCGAGCACTCCCATGCTATTGACCATCACCGTGTGCGAATCGGTTCCGACGAGGGTGTCGCAGAAGACCGACTCGACGCCATCGGCTTCGCGCGCGGTCGTCGCGACCGTGGCGAGATGTTCCATGTTCACCTGATGGCAGATGCCGAGTCCCGGAGGGAGCACCCGCAGATTCCGGAACGCCCCGGCGCCCCAGCGCAGAAAACTATAGCGTTCCGAGTTGCGCTCGAACTCGCGCTCCACGTTGGCGTCGAACGCCCCGGCATGGCCCGCCTCGTCCAACTGAACCGAGTGATCAATGATCAGATCCACCGGTAGCATCGGCTCGACCCGGCTGGGATCCCGGCCCGCGCGAGTCATGGCGGAGCGCATCGCCGCCAGGTCAACGACGCACGGAACGCCGGTAAAATCCTGCAGGAGCACCCGTGTGGGCAGAAACGGGATGTCCTCCGTTCCGGGCGACTCCGGGTTCCAGGCTGCGAGCGCGCGAACCGCCGCGTCCGTATACCCCGGTTCGCCCAGCCGGCGCAGCACGGATTCAAGCAGCACTTTGATGCTGCACGGAAGCCGGGCGGGATCGCCATAGCCCAGCTTCGCCAATCGGCTCAAGCTCCAGTAGCGAAAAGTCCGCCCGCGGACGGACAGGGTATCGGCGAAGGTCGCGGATGTCGGCGCGGTCATGGGAAACGCTCCTTGGACTACAGGATGGGCGCGGGACGATATTCGGCGGCGCCGGGTACGCGCCGCACCCAGGACTGCGCGGCCCGGGCGAATGCGCGGGTCTGCGGATCGGCCATCCCGGTCAGGCGCGCCGCCCGCGCTAGGACGAGATCAATCTCCGCGCGACTCAACCGAACCCGCGGATCGCGGGCCAAGCGCTCCGGCAACCCTTCCGCAAAGCCGGATCCCGCGTACGAGGCGCGAGCGGCGGCAAGGGCGTGCTCTTTGATGGCCTCGTGCGCTTCTTCGCGGCCCGCGCCCGCGCGGACGGCTTCCATGAGCAGGGTGGTGGTGGAGAGCCACGGGGTCAGCCGTTCGAGTTCCCGGGCAATCACGCCGCGATGGATTTCCATCTGATTCAGCACGGTCAGCGCGGTATCCATCAGGCCATCCATCGCGTAGAACGCATCCGGAAGGACCACCCGGCGGACGACGGAGCAGGATACATCGCCTTCATTCCATTGCGCGCCCGCCAATCCGGCGGCCATGGTGACATGGCCGCGGAGGATGGTATGGAAACCGCCGATCCGTTCGCAGCTCCGGCTGTTGACCTTGTGGGGCATCGCGGAAGAACCGGTCTGGCCCGGGGCGAATCCTTCAGACGCCAACTCATGTCCGGCCATCAACCGGAGTGTGCACGCGAAATTGGCGGGGCCGCACCCGAGCTGGAAGAGCACGGAAATGGTTTCGAAATCCAAACTGCGCGGATACACCTGTCCCGTGCAGGTCCATTGCGCTGACGCGCCCAGATGCTTCATCACCCGTCGTTCGAGATCGGCCACCTTTGCGGCGCGGCCGTTCATCAGGGTGAGGGGATCGAGCTGCGTGCCCACCGCGCCTTTCAAACCCCGGAAGGGGTACGAGGCGCGGAACGAGGAAAGATGACGCGCGGCGCGCAGGGTTTCTTCTCCGAACATCGCCATGCGCTTGCCGAGGGTGACTGGCTGGGCGGGGACATTGTGGGTGCGCGCGGTAATCACGCAATCCCGCCACTCCATCGCGCGGCGGGCGAAGGCGCCCACCAGCGCGGCGGCCTTGCATTCGATCAGCGCCAGGGAGCGTACGGTCTGGAGCTGTTCCACGTTCTCGGTCAGGTCGCGGCTGGTCATGCCTTTGTGGATGTGCTCGTGTCCGGCCAGCGCGCAGAATTCATCAATGCGCGCTTTGACGTCATGGCGCGTGACGGCTTCCCGTTTGCGGATGGCATCAAGATTCACGCGGTCCTTGACACGCTCGTACGCGGTGATGGCTCGCGCGGGCACGGCGAGACCGAGATCCCGCTGGGCCTTCAGCACGGCGATCCACAACTCGCGTTCCAGAACAATCCGGCCGCGAGGAGACCAGATCTCGCGCATGGGCCGGGAGGCGTAACGTTCCGCAAGGACATTCTCAATAGTGGCGTCGGGCATAGGCCGGTATTGTGACTTCCGGCTCATCATCCATCAAGGCGGAAAGGGAAGAACCGAAACCGCGAATTCGCTGATGCGCCGCCCCTGGGGTATGTTCCATACTCGTACGAGGTATGTTATGCGAAGCATGGTACGTCTCCTTTCCGCCATGGTGACGCTCGGGCTCACCCTGAACACGCTCGCGCTTGATCCGCCGGGGTTCACGCCGCCGCCCAAGCGGATCACGGTGGCGAGCGAGCGCTGGGTGCTATCCGAGCCTGGCAAAACGGTGCTCGTCCTGGGCGACCGGGCCGATGAGCCCGAGCGGTATGCCGCGGAACGGCTGCAGGGTGCGTTGCGATCGTGGGCCGGAGCGGAATATCCGATATGTGTTGAATCCGGGATTCCCGCCGGGGCGCGCCAGCTCATCCTGCTCGGCCGCCCGGAAACACATGCCCTGGTTGCGCACGCCTGCACGGTTGGTGGGTGGGATGTGTCGAAGGAAGCGCCCGGATCGGACGGGCATCTGATCGAAATGGTCGAATCCGAAGGACGGCAGATTGTCCTGATTACCGGCAACGGTCCGCGCGGGGTCATCTATGGCGCATCCGCGTTTGCGGCGTGGCTTGCGCAGTCGCCCGTTGCGGGTTCGTTTTCACGGGTATCCCTCCGCGACTGGCCGGATATTCCATGGCGGGCGTTCGCCTGGAACACGCTCGACGCCTACCTCGATCCGGGCCGCCTCGACCGCTACGTGGATGCCCGGTTGAACTTCATCGAGCTCCGCGACGGTCCTCCGCCCATGCGCGGGCATTTCGGCGTGCCTCCGGAATTCGAACCGGATCGCGAGAAGCTCTCGCAACTCCTGCGCGAAGCGCGGCGGCGCGCGTTCATGATCTATGGCGTCGTTTTCTGCGGCGTGACGACGGAACAACAAGATGGCGCCTTGCGCCAATTCGACCGGTTTGCGGAAGCGGGGGTGGATGCGCTCTACCTTTCCTTCGACGATCCGGGCATGGGCGGCGATCCCGACGCCATGGTTGCGCGTGCGCTCGAGCGGGCCCGCGCGCTCGGCTACACCGGTGAGCGGGTTGCGATCCTCACCTCGAATGGGAATTATCAACGCGCGGATACGCCGCTCAACCGACGGCTGGCCCGGATTCCCGGCGCGGGCGACGCCGTCTGGTTTTTCACCGCGGTGCCGGGCGAGCGCGCCGCACGGGCGGCGCGGCGGATCGGTTTGACCCGGAAGACCGGCTGGTGGATCAACTGGCCGATAGCGCACGACGGCGCGCTTTCCTTCGGAACCGGATATCTGCCGCTCCCGCCGCTCGCCCGCGGATGGGGCCGGCCGACATACGATCAATTGCGCGACGCCGCGCAGCATATTGACCGCGCCATGGTGTGGGTGCGCGCTCCGGACGAATATCTGAACCGCGTGTTTGGAATCTGGGCCTGGAATCCCGCCGGCCACGATTGGGCCGCCACCGAGCGGGCCGTCTATGGCCATGTGTTCGGTCCGGAACAGGTGGATGAGGCCCGGCAATTCGACGCCCGGATGCAGGAGCTGATCAACCTGTTCGCCCGGGATGGCCCGGGCGATTGGAACACCTGGATTATCCGACTTTCGGATCCCGGCCTGCGTCCCGAGGCCCGTCGGCTTCTCGAACGGCTGGATCAAGACTTGAAGACGCTGGAAACGCGCGCACCCGCCGAAACCGCCATGGATTCGGATCGGCTTCGCTCGCTCTATCTGATCCCGATGCGGCGATCGCTGAAGGCCGCATCGCGAATGATCGAACTCGATTTTCCGGACGATCTTTTTTCCCTCGCGGAGCTTCAGCGTGAGCGCCAGAAGCTGATCGATGCCGGGCGTACCGATGCGTGGCGTGACCGTGCCCGGGAAATCCGAACTATCGCCAGCCCCCTGCTTCTGCGCATCGAATCCACTCTGGGAGAGCTGCCCCAAACCCGGCGGTATCTCGATGGATGGCGAACGCTGCTGGAAGAGCCCGATTAGAAAATCTTTGCGAGCCAACAGTCCGCACAGGGCAGCAAGTTCCCGCCGCCCGGCTTCAGCAGCGCTGGCCCAGCCCACACACGGCCGCTTGGAGCGACACCTCGTTCTGGGCGAGAGCCAGCCTTTGGCTCCAGAACAATGGAACCAACGCCATCCTCGAATCTGGCCTGAGTCGCCATCGAATGAATCAACCGTGACTCATTATTGACTCAAAGTTAGAGACAAAATAGCACTTTCAATATGCTTAACATATTGTTTAAAAGATAAATAAGATATTGGCATCGAGAATGCTATTGATGCTAATACAGGAGTTTGAGTTATGGAGCAGAACAATTTCAGTTTGAAATCAGCGGAAGCCCTGGAGCGTGCGGTGGCTCTCGCGGTGGAGCGGGGTCATGCCGAGGTGGATGTGGAGCATCTGATGCTGGCGCTGCTGGAGCCGGCAGATGGTCTCGCGCGGAATTTGGTGGAGCGATCCGGGGCAGATGAGGCGAAGCTGAAGGAAGGATTGACCCATCGGCTGGGAAATCGCGCTCGGGTTCATGGGGGGGCACAGCCGCAGATGTCCCGGGAGCTTCGGGACGCCATGGAACGCGCTCAATCCGTCGCCCGGGAGATGAAAGACGAAGTCCTCAGCGTGGAGCACCTGATGCTGGGGATATTGGATAGCGCCCGGGGCGCATTGGCGGATGTATTCAAAGGAGCCGGGCTGCGCCGCGACGCGGTCTTTTCAGCGCTCGCCCAAGTGCGGGGAAGCCAGCGCGCCACGGATCCGAATCCGGAGGATAAATATGCGGCGCTGGAGAAGTATGGCCGGGACCTGACCGAATCCGCCCGTCGCAATCAGCTCGATCCGGTGATTGGCCGCGATGAGGAAATCCGCCGGGTTGTACAGGTGCTGTCCCGCCGGACGAAAAACAATCCCGTGCTCATTGGCGAACCCGGCGTGGGCAAGACGGCCATCGTGGAAGGGCTCGCGCAGCGCATCGTCAAGGGCGATGTGCCGGAAAGCCTGAAGAACAAACGCGTCATTTCCATGGATCTCGGAGCCATGCTCGCGGGGGCGAAGTACCGCGGCGAGTTCGAGGAACGCTTCAAGGCGTTCATCAAGGAAGTTATCGCCGCCGGGGGGGCGATTATCCTTTTCATTGATGAGCTGCACACGCTTGTGGGCGCCGGCAAAGCGGAAGGCGCGGTGGATGCGTCCAACATGATCAAACCCGCCCTCGCGCGGGGCGAGTTGCGCTGTGTGGGCGCGACGACGCTGGACGAGTATCGCCAGCACATCGAAAAGGATCCCGCGCTGGAACGCCGGTTTCAGCCGGTGCCGGTGGAAGAGCCGACGGTCGAAAGCACCATCGCCATCCTGCGCGGATTGAAAGAACGCTATGAAGTCCATCATGGCGTACGCATTCAGGATGCCGCGCTGGTGCAGGCGGCGACGCTGTCGCACCGCTATATCAGCGACCGATTTCTGCCCGATAAGGCGATTGATCTGGTGGACGAGGCGGCGAGCCGGCTGCGGATGGAGTTGGACAGCCGTCCGACGGAGATTGACCAAGTGGAACGGCGGATCATGCAGTTGGAGATCGAGCGTCAGGCGCTGTCGCGCGAGAAGGATGCCGATTCCCGCAAGCGCACCGGCAAACTGGACGAAGAGCTGACCCGGTTGAAAGCGGACCTCGAGGAGCTTCGGAGCCACTGGGAACGCGAGCGGGCGTGTGTTGAGGAACTGCGCGGGCTGGCGCAGGGACTGGAAATGCTGCGCGCCGAAGCGGAAACGGCGAAGCGCACCAATCAGCTCGAACGCGCGGCGGAACTGATCTACGGAAAAATTCCCGCGCTGGAAAAGCAGATTTCGGCCACGCAGGCGCGATTTGCAGAGGCGCAGGGCGTCCGTCGCATGCTCAGGGAGGAAGTGGACGCGGAGGACATCGCCGCCGTTGTCTCGGCGTGGACGCGTATTCCGGTATCGAAACTCCTCGAAGCGGAGCGGGAAAAACTGCTGCGCATGGAAGAGCATCTGCGCGCGCGGGTGATCGGGCAGGACGACGCGGTGGAGGCGGTATCGAATGCGGTCCGCCGCGCGCGGGCGGGTCTGCAGGATCCGCGTCGGCCGATCGGATCCTTCCTGTTCATGGGCCCGACCGGGGTGGGTAAAACCGAGCTGGCGCGCGCGGTCGCTGAATTTCTGTTCGACGATCCGGCCGCGATGGTGCGGCTGGACATGTCGGAATACATGGAAAAGCACAACGTCAGCCGGCTGATCGGAGCGCCCCCCGGGTATGTGGGATACGAAGAGGGCGGACACCTCACGGAGCAGATTCGCCGCAAACCGTATGCGGTGCTGCTGCTGGATGAAATTGAAAAGGCCCACGCAGACGTCTTCAATGTGCTGTTGCAGATTCTCGATGAAGGCCGGCTGACGGATGGGCATGGTCGCACGGTGGATTTCCGAAACGTGGTGATGATCATGACCTCGAACATCGGGGGCGAGGTGATTCATGACCTGCTGGCCCGGCATCCGGACGCCGTTCCGGGCGATCCGAACTATGACCGCATGGCTGCGCGGGTGAAGGAGTTGATGCGGGAGCATTTCCGGCCGGAATTTTTGAACCGCGTGGACGACACAATCATCTTCCACAGCCTGCGGCCCGGGGATATCCGCGCCATTGTGGACCTGCAGATCGCCCGCGTAAGCGGATTCCTTTCCGAGCGCGGGATATCGCTCGAAATCACGGTGGCCGCGCGCGAGCTGATTGCACAAGAAGGCTACGACCCCGTCTTTGGCGCCCGCCCGCTCAAGCGGGTCATTCAGCGCCTCATTCAGGACCGCCTGTCGCGCATGCTGCTGGCCGGCGAATTAGGCGAGGGGGCCAAGGTCATCGGCGATGTGGACGCCAAAGCCCCGGACGACATCGTCTTTCGCCGGGTGTAACGTTTCGCCCGCGCCCTTTGCACCGGGAGCTCTGGGGTCGAGCTCTGGGGTCAGCCCTTAAAAGTTAAATATACAGAAGAGGGGGTAAAGGCCTATCCGCACGTGCGACCATGGCGCGAGCGATGGAAAAGCCGGGGCCCATCGGACCGGCCCCTTGTTCTGCCCCTATCCACCGCTATTTCCGCCGCTCGTTGCGTCCGACGCAATCTGCACAAATCGTCAGACCAACTGGGTGACGAAGTGCTCGAGGATGTAGTCTGTGGCCGACTCGAGGGAGGGCAGGATCTTGGTGCAGTACTTCACCATCCATGGATTCGACTCCTGGAAGCTGAAGGGGGAGAAGGCGATGACGAACTTGTGCAGCACGTGCGAGGCATAGAAGACTTCCATGGCCGTGCCGATGGAGGGCTTGTTGTAATTGACGAGGATGATGTCGGCGTCGCGGACGTCCTGAAGATCGAACTCCACGATCTCGTTCGCGCTGTCCACCTCGCGGTCCTTGAAGTTGCGTCGCATGGGGTCGAGCAGGGTGAACGCGATGCGCAGGCGCTCCCGGGCCAGTTCCCGCCAGGCGCGGGCCTGGCCCTCATGTTCATCCATAATCGGTCCGCACAGGTATATTTTTCGGGAATGATCAGTCATGGGATTTCCTTTGTCGGTTTGGGGAATTGGTTCGGCGGCGTTTGCGGGCCGGCGCGGATGGAATGCCCAGCACCACGGCCTGAGCGACGGCCTGCCCGTGGGTATGGCTGAGGCTGACGAGGATGCGGGTGACACCGCGGCGCCGGGCAAGCTCGCGCGCGCGGCCGAGCAGCTTCACGGAGGGCGCTCCGGTGTTGGTGTCGCGGATGATCTGGATGTCGTGCCAGCCGATCGGGTCGCCAATCCCGGTGCCAAACGCCTTGGCCACGGCTTCCTTGACGGCGAAGCGCCCGGCGTAATGACGGTGCGGAGAGGCCTGCGCGTCACAGTATTCCCGTTCGGTGTCCAGAAACACGCGATCGCAGAATTTCTCTCCCCAGCGCACGAACGCGGTGCGTATGCGGCTGAGATCCACCAGATCCACACCCACGCCCAGCACGGTGTCGGAGGCGGGCGTCACGCGCGGCCTCCGGTGTAGGCGCCCATGGCGGAAAGCATTTCGCGCACGGCTCCATCCAAGCCCGTGAATATCGCGCGGGCGACGATGCTGTGCCCGATATTCAATGTGTCGAGGTGGGGAATTTCAAGAATGCCTCCGATATTGCCGAGATGGATGCCATGCCCGGCGTTGACGCGGAGGCCGAGGGCATGGGCGTGGCGGGCGCCGCGGATGAGACGGTCCAGTTCACGCGCGGCTTCCGCGCCTTCGAGATCGCAGAAGCGCCCGGTGTGGAGTTCGACATACGGCGTGCCCAGCGCGCGCGCGGCGTCGAGCTGGCGGGGGTCGGGTTCGACGAATAGGCTCACGGCAATTCCCGCGGCGGTCATCGCTTCAATAGCCGGCCGCAGCACGTCGGGGAGTCCGGCCGCGTCGAGCCCGCCTTCTGTTGTAAGTTCCTCACGGTGTTCCGGGACCAGGCAGACTTCCGCGGGGCGCCGTTCTAGAGCGATCCGCACCATGTCCGGATGGGCGGCCATTTCGAGATTCAGCGCGCAACCGGGCAGTTCCATTACGCGGTGAATGTCATGGTCCTGGATATGCCGACGGTCTTCGCGCAGGTGCATGGTAATGCCGGCGGCGCCGGCGGCCAGACAGACCGCCGCCGCCTCCACCGGATCGGGATACCGTGTGCCGCGAGCCTGACGCACGGTGGCGACATGGTCGACGTTGACGCCCAGTCGCAGTACCGCTTTGGTGGAGGGGCGCATGGGGAACTAGAAAATATCCCGTTCTTCCGTCTCGGATTCTTCCGTCTCAGCGTCATCCACGCGATCACGCACGGTGCGCCGCGGGCCGGGTTTGTAGACGGCCCATCGGTTGGGACCCAATTCCGCGGCCGATTGCCGCGCTTCGTCCGCCATCCAGAACAGGTCTCCCGCCCGGGAGGTATGGTCGGGAAGAAGCGACAAGCCGGCATTGACCACGAGGTGGATGCGCGCGGAGCCCACGCCGATCGAAAGATTTCCCAACGCTTCGCATAAACGCCGGGCGATCACTTCCGAGCTTTCGATCGGACATTCGCACAGGGCAAAGAAGGACCGCTCATCCGCGCGGCCGATCAAGTCGCTTTCCCGAGTCAGGTGTTCGATGCATTGGGCCGCTTCTTTGAGCGCCTGAGCGGCCACAGCGGTTCCGTGTGTTTCCACCAGTTCGGGCCAACGCTCGATTCCGACGAGCACCAGCACCACGCTGCGGTCGCGCCGCCGGGCCCGGGCGACATACTTCCGGGCCATGGGCACGGCATAGGCGGGCTGCAAAACTCCGGTGGCCGGATCAAGCAGTCTCAGTTCGGCGGGCCTTAGATTCTCCTCCTCGCTCTTTCGGCCGGACGGAGCCGGGGAGGCGTGCGCGGGGTCTCCGGTGCGATGGTCCACTTTGCTCCGGGCGGCCGCGAGCAGCGCGTCGCTATGGAGCCCATCCGCTGGAATTGACGCTGACGCCATGGCCAGCGCGGGCCATCCCCGAGCGGCCCATTCCGTGCGGATTCGGGCCGCGACGCGGGGTGCGTGCTCCGCGGGCGCGTCCACCAGCACCGCCGCGTCCCCGTCGCCTATGTAAAAATATTCGTCGCCGGCGCGCAGTTTCGACAGGATCGCCTGCTTATACCCTTGATCCGCGCCGGGTTCCGGAGCGGCGGTGGACGTCGGTTGGAATCGGATCCAGAGCAGGAAAAACTCGCCCCTGGCGCCTCCGACCTGCAGCCTCCGGGCAATGGATAGCCGGACGTGGTCCTGGGGATCTATGCCATGCCCTTGGAGCATGCGCTCATACTTCACCAGGCTGAATGCGATGGTCAGCAGCAGCAAGATGACCGCGGCGACCAGCAGGGTGAGTTCGATATTTTGGAGAGAAAACGACACGTCAAAAATCCCCGTATCCCGGCGAATGATTCGCCGCGAGGACTGTCCACTCTGATTGATCGTTCCGTTCCACGTCCGGTATATTTCTGCGCTATGGGGCGTTCAGTAAACCAGATATATTGGAGGCTACCGCCGTTCCTGTCAAATGTTCGGCGCGATCCGGGACCGTACGCGGGCACAGGAGCGCCGGATCGGCTTGGCGCGGGGAGGGGGCTGGCATAGACTGAACGCATGCGGACGTTGGATTGCGATTTTCTGGTGATCGGCAGCGGCCTGGCGGGCCTGTTGTCGGCTTATCATTTGAGCGCCCACGGGCGGGTGGTGCTGGCGACCAAGCGCGACGCGGCGGAAAGCAACACGCAGTATGCCCAGGGCGGCGTCGCGTGCGCGATTGATCCGGAAGATACGATCGAGTCCCACGTGGCGGATACGCTGGCCACCGGCTGCGGTCTGAGCGATGAGCGGGCGGTTCATGACATCCTCGCCGCCGGCCCCGCCCGGATTCGCGAGCTGGAAGCGATGGGGATTGATTTTGAGCGGCGCCAGGGCGTCGAAGCGGAGTACGATCTCGGTTTTGAGGGCGGGCATTCCCGGCGCAGGGTGTTGCATGCGGGCGACATCACGGGGCGCGAGTTGATCCGGGTGCTTTTGGAAATTGTCCGGAAACAGCCCCATATTCACATCCTGGAGCGGCTGCAGGCGCTGGACCTCGTCACCACCGGCTGGCTGAAAATCCCCGGACCGAGCCGCTGTATTGGAGCGTACTTCATCGACCAGCGCTCGAACGAGATTCTCGCCATCCGGGCGGGCTGGACGGTGCTGGCCACGGGCGGTGCCGGCAAAGTGTATCTCTATACGACCAATCCCGATGTCGCCACCGGCGACGGGGTCGCGATGGCCTGGCATACCGGCCTGCCGATCCGGAACATGGAGTTCATCCAGTTTCATCCGACTTGCCTGTATCATCCCGAAGCCAAATCGTTCCTCATCAGCGAGGCGTTGCGCGGGGAGGGCGCGCGGCTGATGAACGCCAGCGGCGAGCGGTTCATGGAACGCTATGACTATCGCCTTGAGCTGGCCCCGCGCGATGTGGTCGCCCGGGCGATTGATCATCAGATGAAGACCCGCGGCGACCGGTGCGTGTATCTCGACATCACCCACCAGAGCGCGGATTTCCTCATGACTCGGTTCCCCAACATCTACGCGCGCTGCCTGAAGCTCGGCATCGACCTCGCCCGTGACCGGATTCCCGTCGTGCCCGCCGCGCACTACTGCTCGGGCGGGGTGGAAACCGACGTGCACGGGCGGACGGGGATGCAGGGATTGTTCGCGGTGGGCGAGGTGGCTTGCACCGGATTGCATGGGGCGAACCGCCTTGCCAGCAATTCCCTGCTGGAAGCCATCGTCTGTTCCTGGAACGCCGCGCGGGCCATCGCCATCGAACGGGGCGAACGGGGAACGCCGAAGGATCGGATTGAGATCCCGCCGTGGACCACCGGATCGGCCGTGCCCAGCGACGAGGCGGTGGTGGTGGAGCACAACTGGAACGAGGTGCGCACGGCGATGTGGGACTATGTCGGCATCGTGCGCACCCGCAAGCGACTGGACCGGGCCCTCCGGCGCATCCGCAATCTGCGGCGCGAAATTCGGGACTATTACCTGAGTTATCTCGTCACACCCGATGTGATCGAGCTGCGCAACATCTCGGCCGTCGCCGAGTTGATCATCCGATCCGCCCAGTCCCGGCTGGAAAGCCGGGGGTTGCATTACATGCTGGATTATCCGGATGCCGATCCCGCGCGGGCGGGCCGCGATACCATCCTGAGCGACCGGCCGGGCGGGCCGATTCCGGACGAATAGGCGCCTCCGCCCCCCGATTCCCTTTTTACTTCAGGAGCCCGTATGTCCGACCCCGATTCCAACCGATTGCTTGAAGTGGCCGCGGCAGCGGCCGAAACGGCCGGGGCGCACGCCCTCCGTCACTACAGCCGGCGCGCCCGCGTGCTTCGATCGCTGGAGCACGATGTCAAACTGGAACTGGATGTCGAATGCCAGCAGGTGGCGACGCGCGTCATTCGTTCGGCGTTTCCCGATCACGCGATTCTGGGCGAGGAAGGCGGGCATGATGCGTCGGCCGCGGGCTTCCGCTGGATCATTGATCCCATTGACGGCACGGTGAATTTCACCCACGGGCTGCCGGTGTGGTGCTGTTCGATCGCGGTGGAACACCAGGGACGCACGCGGGCCGGGGCGGTCCGCCTGCCGATGCTGGACGAGCTCTATACGGCGACGGCCGACGGTGAAGCGCGCCGCAACGGCGAGGTGATTCGTGTATCGGACACCCCGGAGATGGCCGAGGGGATGGTGTACACCGGCGTGCTCGAGCACGGGCAGGACGGCGGGATTTCGCACCGGGTATTTCGCCGGTTGGCGGAAGAGTTTCGCAAAGTGCGCATCCTCGGGTCCGCGGCGGTGGAACTCTGCTACGTCGCCTGCGGCCGGGGCGATGCGTACATCGAAACGACGATCCACCTGTGGGACCTGGCGGCCGGCGCGCTGCTGGTCGAGCGCGCGGGGGGCCGGGGCGCCGTGTTCGCCCGTAAAAACGCCCTATGCATGAGCTATGGCGCGGCCAACGGCCGTCTGGCTCCGGCGTTTGAATCCGCGATGCGGGAGGCGATGAATTCCAACGCCGACACGCGCGACGGGGCTACCGCGCGAGGATAACAAAGAGAATCCGGTGGCCGCGTTCGTTGGCGAAGCCGCCCAGGACCGCCGGTTTGCCGCGTTGCAGGCGAAGCCGGGTGTTCACCAGAACCCTGCCCTGGCGCGCAATGGTGATCTGGCAGTCCTGCGCGCCGCCGCTGGCGCGGAGGGTATATGCGCCCATATGCGCGACGCCGTCCACGGCGGACACGGCCGCGCGATCCATCATCTCGAACGCGCCGTAGGGGAGGTTGCGCTGGAGTTCGCCGCGGATGTCATTCAGCCGGGGATCGTTCGGGCCGGGCTCCGTGCGCGCCTCGACCATCCGCACGTCGAGCATCGCGGCGTCTTCGCGGACCTGGGCATCGGCGCGCGCCAGCCCCAGTACGGCCAGCGCCGCGGCGCAGGTGCGGATCACGCGCGCGCAACGGTTCGTCATACGCTTCATGCCTTCGGTTCCTCCATGCCGATCCAAACCATAACGCCTCCGCCCTCCATCGGCATCATAAAAAGCGAATCGTGGGGCGCGGTGACGTCCAGCGAGATGACTTCGGTGTTGCGGGCGTCGGCCGGGGTCGGCTGCATCCACAGCGCCCATCCGGCGAGCCCGATGAGCAGAGCCGCTGCCGCCGCAAGCCCCTCCCGTCGGTGCGAGGGCCGGGCCCGGGTCTCGCGTTCGAGCCCGGAGGCTCGCTGGCGAAAGTCAGCCCAGAAATCCTCCCCGTCGCGCATCGGCGGCCGCGCGGACGAGATTGGCCATGACGGATTCATACGGTGGCTCCTTCGGACGGTTCCTCGCCCAATGCGCGGGAAAGTTTGCGTCGCGCATGAAACAGGCGCGACATGACAGTGCCGATCCGCACCCCCTGCGCGGCGGCGATTTCCGCGTAGCTCAGGCCATCTTCATATCTCAACAGCAGGGCTTCCCGGTGGCGTGGATCCAGCGCGGTGAGCGCGTCGCGGGCGGCGCGCGCGTCCAGGCGATCCGCCGCCTGCTCGGCGGGGTTGGGCTGACCCGGATCGAACACCTGCGGAGGATCCTCCCGCCCGGTCATCGGGGCGTCCAGTTCCAACCGCAACGGCTCCGCGCGGCGCGACCGCAGCACATCCAGACAGCGGTTGCGCGCGATCCGCAACAGCCAGGTTTGCAGCGAAGCCTCGCCGCGAAACCCCGGCAGCGCCTGCCATGCCTTGATGAACGCATCCATGACGATATCTTCCGCGTCCTGCGATCCGACCAGCCGGGCGGCGACGGCATGGACCTTGGGGCGCAGCGGTTCGAACAGTTCCGCAAACGCCTGCATGTCGCCCTGCCGGGCTTGTTCCAGCCGAGTCTTCACGGGACCCATCGTATCTGACGCGATCCCGGGGAGGCTATTCAAAACGGCCGGTATCAGTTGCGACCGCGGCGCTCTCCATGGGCATCGCGGTGCGCGGTAAGCGGAATCCGGGCGGCACATGGCATTCCGGTGTGTGGGATCGGCGGCGGCGCGCATCCGCGTCTTTCGTTACCATTCGAACGCGGGAGATTTGGCGCGCTGTCCAGATTTACCTTGAAAAACGGGCGTTGGGTCCGCTATATGGCCGCATGGTTCGCGTTCGAATGCCGGGCCGCGCCGCGGCCGTTTGTTCGGTGGCGGCGGTGTGCCTGTGGGGCGCCTCGCTGGGATCGGCGTCCGAGCCCCGCGCATGGACCCTCGATGAAGCGATTGCCGAGGCGTTCGCCCGCAATCTGGCGCTGGCGCGCGGCAGCATGGAGGTCCGGCGATCCGAGCTGGAAATCGAACGAGCCCAATCGGCGTTCGATATCACCGGAGGTCCGTTGCTGAGGGTTGACTCCCTGGCGGGCGACCGGCTGGTGACCTATGGCGCCGAAGCCTCCAAGCCCCTCCGCCTGACCGGCGCGAGCGTGGGGGTGTCGGCCACTCAAAGCGACCGGGAGGAAGGTCTCGAAGGCGCGGCGGGGGGCAACGACGGCCGGTCTCACAGTTCCATTTCCGTGTCGGTCAACCAGCCGCTGTTCCGCCGTTTCGGCCGGGCCGTGGCCGAGGAGCCCATCCGACTCGCGGGCGATCTCCTGCGCGCGGAGCAGCGGCGATGGGAGCAGCAGAAATCCGATCTGGTGTTGGAGCTGGTGACGGTGTTTGAAACCATGGCGCGATGCGACGCACAGGCCGGATTCGAAGAAGCGCACCGGCAGCGTCTGGACCGGCTGGCGGCCCTGGTCCGCGCCCGCGAGAGGCAGGGGCGCGCCACGCGCGCCGATGTGCTGCGCCTGGAACTCCAGCGGGGTGAAACGGAGACCCGCCTGACCAATGTGCTTGAACGCCGGTCCATGAACGCCCGCCGGTTGGCGGAGCTGCTGGGCGCTGCCGAGGCCACCGAGTTTCGGATCGAGCCCCCGCCCGGGCTGGAGATGGAATTGCCCGGCGCGGAAGACGCGATGGCCACGGCGCTGGCGAACCGGATGGATTACGCGCAGGCGAGGGACGACGCCGCGACCGCCCGACGCCAGGCGGATCTCGCCCGCCGGAATCGCATGCCCGATGTGAATCTCGCGCTCTCCGTCCGCCGCGATGCCGCGGACCAGTTCGGACGCATGCTGGAGGAAGGCGACACCTACACCTCCCTTGACGCCCGGACCGGCGGATTCCCGTGGCGACGCGCCGACCGGATCGCCCAGCTCACCGCGGAATTGCAGGATGCTTCCGCGGAAGCGTCGGTGGATATCCGGCGTCAGTCCATCGCCCGCGAAGTACTGCAGGCGCTCGCCGAAATCCGGCGGGCGGACGCGGAGCGGGTTATCGCCGAGCGCAACCGGCGCCTGGCCGCCGACAGCGCGCGCGTCAGCCGCCGGCTGTATGAAACCGGACGGATGGACGACTTCGCGCTGGCCGATGCGGAACAGAGTCTCGCTGCGGCGGAAAACCGCGGCTTCGAAGCCGGCTCGGAGGCTCTGCTGGCCCGGTATAAACTGATGCATACGCTGGGCCTGCTCGTCCAGCACCCGCCCGCGCTGTGTCCTTCGCCGGAGCCGGAGGCATGATGCGACCCCTCCGCCGTTGGGTGTGCGCCCTCGCAGCGATGGGTGGCATGGCCGCGCTGTGCGGATGCGGCCGCGGGTCCGCGGCGAACAATTCCGCCCCGGCCTATGCGGTGGAAGAGGGGCCGTTCCGCGTATGGACGTCCTACGAAGGAGAGCTCGCCGCCCGGCGGGTGGTGAATATCTCGTCGCAGTTCAACGGGCCCGCGGTGCTGACCTATGTGGCGCCCGAGGGCTCGAAGGTCAACGCGGGCGATATCATTGTCCGGTTCGACAGTTTTCAGGCGGAGAACGAGCTGGCTCGTCTCGAACGCGAAGTCGCGGTGGCCGAAGCCGAGGGCGAGAGTCTGGAGCGCGCCGTGCTGCCGCTGGAATTGCGGGAACTGGAGATCGCGCTGGACGAGGCGAAGTATGCGCGGGGCGCGGCGCGGCAGTCGCTGGCCGACAGTCTGGAACTGGAGAAGGAGGGTTTGGTATCCGCGCAGGAAGTCGAACGCGACCGGCTTCAGTCCGGGACCGCGGAATCCAAGGTGGAGCAATTGGAGGAGCGGATTCGTCTGGTCCAGGCGCACATCCATCCCGCGCGGTTGGAGGAATCGCGCGCCAAACGGGCCGCCGCCGTTCGCCAGCGGGATCTGATGCGCGAACAAGTGGCGCAATGCGCCGTGGCCGCGCCCTGCGACGGGGAGGTGGTGCATCTGCCGCTGTTGTTCGGCACGGAGCTGCGGCCCGCGCAAGTGGGCGACACCGTGTACAAGAACCAGGAGTTTCTCAGCATTCCCGAGCCCGGCGCATGGGTCGTGCGGATGTTCGTGCCCGAGCGCGAACTGGCGCGGGTACGCCCGGGGCTGGCCGCGCGGGTGATGCCCCGCGCGTGGCCCGATCTGGATCTGCCGGGTGTGGTCGAACACGTCGCCGCCATCTCCAACTCCCGCGGCTCCTCGGCGGAACGGGTGTTCGCCGGAACCATCCGGCTCGAAGCATCGCCGCCGGAGCTCAAGAGCGGATTGACCGTGGATGTCGCCGTGCTTTCCGCGGACGCGGAGAAGGCGCTGCTCCTGCCGCGCGCCGCCGTGGAATGGCGGGAAGGCCGCCCGTTCTGCCGCGTACGGACCGGGCGCGGAATCGAAGAACGCGCGCTTGTCCTCGGCATGGCCAACGACCGGGTGTTTGAGGTTCGTTCGGGTCTCAGCGCCGGGGAACAGGTCGTGCCGTGAGTTCCGATGACGTCATCCGCTTTGAGCGGGCGGGCAAGCGTTTCGCCGGTCACGGCGCGCCGGTCATCGCGCTGGACGAGGTATCGTTTTCGGCCGGGCCGGGCCGCATGGTCGTGTTTATGGGCCCCTCGGGTTCCGGCAAGAGCACGCTGCTCCATCTGGCCGGCGCGCTGGATACACCCACGCGGGGCGCGGTGTGTCTGGGAAACGAGCGGGTGACGCCCGATACGGCGCTTCATCTGCTGGCCCCGTTGCGATTCCGAGTGGGGATGGTGTTCCAGCGCTTTCATTTGCTGCCGCATCGGACCGCGCGGCAGAACGTGATGTTCCGGTTTCGGTATCTGCCCGGCGTTCCCGCGTCGGAGGTCGCCGCGCGGGCGGATGCGGCGCTCGAATCGGTCGGACTCGGACGCGTGGCGCGCACGCCCGCGCGATTGCTCTCGGGCGGCGAGATGCAACGCGTCGCCATCGCGCGCGCGCTGGCGTATCCGCCCCGGCTGCTGCTCGCGGATGAGCCGACCGGCAATCTCGACGCCGCTTCCGCGTCCATCGTGCTCCGTCTGTTCCGGGAAGCGCGCGACCGGGGAATCGCCGTTCTGGTGGCCACGCACAATCCTGAATGGATCGACATCGCCGATGAGGTCTATGACGTGGTCGGCGGCCGGCTGACTCCGCGCGGAGGCGGCGCGGCATGAGCGGGACCGCCTATGCCGCGCGGGATGTGTGGGACAGTCTGCGCTCGCGTCCGGGCCGGGCGGGGGTCGCGTTTGCCGCCATGGCCACCGGGATGCTGGCGCTGGCGCTGATGTTCGGCGTACTGCGCGGCGTAGGCGAGCGGGCCGACGCCCTGACGGCCGAACTGGGCGCGCATGCCGCCGTGCTGTCGGCCGAAAGCGACGCCGGCGCGCCGCTGACCCGCGCGGTATTGCCGGTCCTGCGCGCGGCGTCACCCGCCGTCGAATGGAGCGGAGTGCACCAGCGCATTCTGGCGCCTTCCGATGGCGCGGGAGGGCTGATCCGGATTCGCACGGACGAACGACTGGCCGCCGCCCGCGGCTGGACGATCCGATTGGGGCGTTTTCTCGACGCGGCCGACGTGCGCGACGGCAGCCGCCATGCGGTGGTCACCGACGCGGCCGCGCGCCGATGGGGCTGGCGGCTGGGCGATACGGTGGGCGTGGAGGACCGGGCGTTCGTGATCGTCGGCATCCTCGATCCCTCCAGCGGCGGAGCGGTGGTCGAGGGCGTGCTGGGCGCCGGCGCCCCTGCGCTGCTTGTGCCGTGGACATCGTGTCCGGCGGATCCTCGCTCCGCGAGTCGGGCGGATGGACTGCGCGCGGTGTACCTGCGGGCGCCGGACGCGAAGACGCTGGCCGAAGCGCGCGCCGCGGCCGATCGAGTGCTGAGCGCGCCGGATCTTCGGATCCCGGGATCGTCCTGGATCACGCCGGAATCCCTCGTGGCCGGGCTTCGCCGGTGGAGGACCGGGCTCGTGGGCGGCATGGGCGCGCTCGCCGTGTTGTCGCTGGTCCTGGCCGCGACATCGCTGCTGGGATTGTTAATGTCCGATGTTCGCAACCGCGTCCCGGAAATCGGGCTCCGCCTGGCGTTGGGCGCGACGCCCCGCGACATCGCGCTGATCTTTTTCCATGAGGTGGCGGCGCTCAGCGCCGCGGCGGCCCTGTGCGCGATCGCGCTGGCCGCACCCGTGTTGGCCCGGATCGCGCGATACGCCGCCATTCCGCTGGTGCTGGATCCCCTGACGGCGCTCGCGGTGGCGGCGGCATCGTTCGCGTTCGGCGCGCTGTGCGCGACGGCGCCCGCCCGAATGGCCGCGCGCATTTCGGCCGCCGAAGCCCTGCGGAACGACTAGCGCGCGGCTCCGCCCTGAACGTCCTCTGCGCGTCATGCGTCGGACGACAGAGAGTTATCTGCTATGATTCACCCATGGAGCGACTCCAGAAAATCCTCGCCGCCGCGGGCCTCGGTTCGAGGCGCGCATGCGAAGGCCTGATTTCGGACGGGCGCGTGACGGTCAATGGCGTCGTGATGCGCGAACTGGGCGTGCGCGCCGATGCGGCGAAGGACGATATCCGATGCGACGGCCGGCCGGTGCGGTCCGAATCGAAGTTTTACGGACTGCTCTACAAGCCCGTCGGCTATGTCTGCACCAGCGCGGATCCGCAGGGTCGCCCCCGAGCGGTGGATTTGATCCCGCCTCAGATCGGCCGCGTGTACACGGTCGGGCGACTGGATGTGAGTTCCGAGGGGCTGGTGCTGATCACCAACGATGGCGACTTTGCCCACCGGGTGATGCATCCGCGCCATGAAGTCGCCAAGACCTACCTCGCCCTCGTCCGCGGCCGTCCGGATCGCGGCGCGCTGGCGCGGCTGTGCTCCGGGGTGGAATTGGACGATGGCCCCGCCCGGGCGGACGCGGCGCATGTGACCGGCGACGCCTCCGGCGGGCGTTCATGGATCGAGCTGACTCTTCACGAAGGCCGCAATCGGGAAGTGCGCCGCATGCTGGATGCGGTGGGGTATCCGGTGGAACGGCTGATTCGAATTCGAATCGGGCCGGTCGAGGATGACCGGCTGCGTCCCGGAAAATTCCGCCGGCTCACTCCACGGGAAATTGAGGGGCTGTCCGGGTAAGCGCCGGCCGTCAGCGCCGCCGCGACATTGCCCGCTGCGCTTCGCGATCCGCTTCGCGCCGGCGCAGGGTTTCGCGCTTGTCTTCAAAATGCTTCCCGCGGCACAGCCCGATTTCCACCTTGGCCCGGCCGCGTTTGAAATAGATTTTCAGGGGAATCAGGGTGAAGCCCTGCGTGGCCAGCGAAGCGGCGAGCTTCTCGATTTCCCGCCGGTGGAGCAGCAGGCGGCGGGGTCGCTTGGGGTCGTGATTGAATTGGTTTCCGCACCGGTACGGCGCGATATGCAGGTCCCGAAGCCACGCCTCGCCGTTTTCCACCTGCGCGAAGGATTCCGCGAGACTGGCATCCCCGCCGCGGAGCGACTTGACCTCCGTGCCGCGCAGCTCAAGACCGGCCTCGAAGGTTTCCAGAATATGAAACTCATGCCGGGCCCTTCGATTTTGGGCCACCGGCGGAGGCGCTGTGGATTCAGAACTCACACGCGGAGCATATCACGCCGGACGGAAGAGGGGCAGGGGAAGAACCCTCCGCCGGATCGAACATGACCGGCGGATTCGATGTTCGCGGAACGGGCTCAAATCGAGTCGAACGAAACCCCGGTGGGCCGCGCCAGCGCCTGCAAATCCTCCGGGGTCAGGAGCATTTCGGCGGTGATCTTGCCTTCGGCGATTTCCTTCAGGGCGAGATCCATGCGATCCATGTTGGGCGAGTCCGGCTTGACCATGGGACGCTGGTCGGGCAGGGCGAGTTGTTTGACGCGCCGGGAGACCATATTAATCAGCAACGGAACGTCCGTTACGCGCTGCCGGGCCTTGTCCAAATACGTTGTGTTCATGCGTCGTTCTCTCCCGCGTCGGAATAAAGCAAAACGGGGGGCGAGTATACGCCCCCCGTTCGCAAACGTCAACCCGGACTTAGTAGTCCATGCCGCCCGGCGCCGCCGGTGCGGGTTCCTTCTTCTCCGGGATTTCCGTGATCATGCACTCGGTGGTCAGCAGCAGACCGGCGATGGACGCCGCGTTCTGCAGGGCCGAGCGGGTGACCTTGGTCGGATCGATGATGCCGGCCTTGAACATATCGGTGTAGACGCCGTTGGCGACGTCGTAGCCGTTGCTGCCCTTGGCCTTCTTGACCTCTTCCACGACCACGGCGCCTTCCAGCGCCGCGTTATCCACGAGCTGGCGAAGCGGAGCCTCGCAGGACTTGCGGACGATCTGCGCGCCGATGGCTTCGTCGCCGGAGAGTTTCATCGCGTCCAGGGCGCCCATGCACCGCAGCAGCGCCACGCCGCCTCCGGGCACGATGCCTTCCTCGACCGCCGCGCGCGTCGCGTGCAGCGCGTCTTCCACGCGGGCCTTCTTCTCCTTCATCTCGCTCTCGGTCGCCGCGCCGACGTTGACCACGGCCACGCCGCCGGCGAGCTTCGCCAGGCGTTCCTGGAGTTTCTCCCGGTCGTAGTCGGAGGTCGTCTCGGTGATCTGGCGGCGGATCTGCTCGATGCGCGCCTTGATATCCTTGGTCGAGCCCGCGCCTTCCACGATGGTCGTGTTGTCCTTGTCCACCGAGATGCGTTTGGCTTTGCCGAGGTCGCTGACCTGGATGTTCTCCAGCTTGATGCCGAGATCTTCGCTGATGAACCGTCCGCCGGTCAGGATGGCGATATCCTCGCACATCGCCTTGCGGCGGTCGCCGAAGCCCGGAGCCTTCACGGCGCAGGTCTGCAGCGTGCCGCGGATGCGGTTGACGACGAGGGTCGCCAGCGCTTCGCCTTCAATGTCCTCGGCGATGATCAGCAGCGGGCGTCCGGCCTTCGCCACGTTCTGGAGCAGCGGCAGCAGATCCTGCAGGCTGGAGATCTTCTTCTCGTAGATCAGCACATAGGCGTCTTCGAGCGAGCACTCCATCGTGTCGGGATTCGTCACGAAGTAGGGCGAGAGATAGCCCTTGTCGAACTGCATGCCCTCGACCACGTCCAGCGTGGTATCGATGGACTTGGCTTCCTCGACCGTGATCGTGCCGTCCTTGCCGACCTTGTCCATCGCGTCGGCAATGATCTGGCCGATCGCGCGGTCGCCGTTGGCCGAAATCGTGGCCACTTGGGCGATTTCCGCGGGATCCTTGATCTTCTTGCTCATCTTCTTGAGCTCTTCGGTGCAGGCATCCACGGCGGCGTCAATACCGCGCTTCAGGCTCATCGGGTTGGCGCCGGCGGTGACGTTCTTCAGACCTTCGCGATAAATCGCTTCGGCCAGCACGGTGGCGGTGGTGGTCCCGTCGCCGGCGACATCGCTCGTCTTGCTCGCGACTTCGCGCACCATCTGCGCGCCCATGTTTTCGAACGGATCCTTCAGCTCGATTTCCTTCGCGACGGTCACGCCGTCCTTGGTCACGGTGGGGGACCCGAACTTCTTATCGAGGATCACGTTGCGCCCGCGGGGGCCGAGCGTGGCCTTCACGGCGCGGCTGAGCTGCTCAACGCCGCTCAAAACCAACTGCCGGGCTTCGGAATCATACTTCAACTGTTTGGCTGCCATAGGGGTTGTTCTCCTTTAGAACGGTTGGGGGGCTCAGTCCTTGATCACGCCGAGGATGTCTTCCTCGCGCATGATCTGGTATTCCTTGCCGTCCAGCTTCACTTCCGTGCCGCCGTACTTCGGCATGAGCACCTTGTCGCCCGGCTTGACGTTGAAGGCCACTTTGTTGCCCTTCTCGTCAATCTTACCGGTGCCGACGGCGATAACCTTACCGGTCGTCGGTTTTTCTTTCGCGGAGTCGGGAATAATGATCCCGCCCTTCTTGACCTCTTCTTCCTTCGCGGGTTCCACGAGGACCCGGTCGGACAGGGGTTGTATCTTCATGCGTTCTGGTCTCCTGTTTGTTGTGGTTGCATCCGGCGCGTGCCGGATTCTTGTTCCATGATTCGCCCCGCGGGCGAGCTCAATCCTTCATCTTGAAATCCGCGTCGATCACATCGCCCGCGTCCGGGCCCTTCTCGCCGGGACCGGGTTTCGGGCCCTCGCCGCCGCCCGCCGCGCCGGCTTCCGGTCCGGGGGGAGGGGTCTCGCCGGTCTTGCGCGCATGGGCATAGAGCTCCTGCGAAATCTTCTGCACTTCGCCGTTGAGCTCGTCCATCGCGGACCGGATTTTCTTCGCGTCGCCGGACTTCACCTCGTCGCGCAGCGCGGCGATCTTCTTCTCCACCGCTTCCTTCTGCGCGGGCTGGATCTTGTCGGCGTTGTCCTTCAGGAATTTCTCCATCTGGTACGCCATCGAATCGCCCTGATTGCGCGTTTCCACCGATTCGCGCCGGGTGGCGTCCTCGGTCGCGTGCTGCTTCGCTTCCTCAACCATCCGCTCCACCTCGCCCTTGTCGAGGCCGCTGGACGCGGTGATGGTGATCTTCTGTTCCTTGCCGGTGCCGAGATCCTTCGCGCCCACGTGCAGGATGCCGTTGGCGTCAATGTCAAAGGTGACCTCGATCTGCGGGACGCCGCGCGGCGCGGGCGGGATGCCGTCGAGATGGAATTTGCCGATGGTCTTGTTGTCGGCCGACATTTTCCGCTCGCCCTGCAGCACGTGGATTTCCACCCCCGGCTGGTTGTCGGAGGCCGTGCTGAAAATCTCGCTCTTCTTCGTCGGAATCGTCGTATTGCGCTCGATCAGCGGGGTGAACACCCCGCCCAGCGTTTCGATGCCCAGCGTCAGCGGGGTCACGTCCAGCAGCAGCACATCCTTCACCTC
Organism: Kiritimatiellia bacterium; assembly: GCA_017996315.1. Lineage (GTDB taxonomy): Bacteria > Verrucomicrobiota > Kiritimatiellia > PWTM01 > PWTM01 > JAGOHE01. Next base: position 23,641 of record JAGOHE010000013.1, read on the forward strand.
GCCCTTCAGCACACCGCCCTGGATCGCCGCGCCCACCGCCACCACCTCATCGGGATTCACGCCCTTGTGCGGCTCCTTGCCGAACATCTGTTTCACCCGCTCCTGCACCTTGGGCATGCGGGTCATGCCGCCGACCAGCACGACTTCGTCAATCTTCGCCGCGGACATCCCCGCGTCCCGCAGGCAGTTCTCCACCGGCCGGACCGACCGTTCCACCAGCGCATCCGTGAGCTGTTCCAGCTTCGCGCGCGACAGGGTCACATTCAGATGCTTGGGCCCCTGCGCGTCGGCCGTAATGAACGGGAGATTGATTTCCGAACTCTGCGCGCTCGACAGCTCGCACTTGGCCTTCTCCGCGGCTTCCTTCAGCCGCTGCAGCGCCATCGGATCGCGCGAAAGATCAATGCCCTGCTCGCGCTTGAACTCGCCCACCAGCCAGTCAATCACCACCTGGTCGAAATCGTCGCCGCCCAGGTGCGTGTCGCCATTGGTCGCCTTGACTTCAAACACCCCTTCGCCGATATCCAGCGCGCTGATGTCGAACGTGCCGCCGCCGAGATCGTAGACCGCAATCTTCTCGTCCTTCTTCTTGTCGAGCCCGTACGCGAGCGACGACGCGGTGGGTTCATTGA
>JAGOHE010000155.1 GCA_017996315.1 Kiritimatiellia bacterium
TGTTCACCGCCACGGTCGAACCGGCCGCGAGGGATCCTGTGAGGTTCACCGTGCCCCCGTCAATCGTTATCGGGCCGGCGTAGGAACTCGCGCCCGAGAGTGTCAGGAGCCCCGTGCTCTCGGCGGTTTTCACGATCGCGCCGGTTCCACTGATCGCGCCGGACAGCGTCTGATTGGCGGTGCCGGCCAGCGTCAATGTGCCGTTGTTGGCGATCGTGCCCGCGTAATTCCCATTGCCCAGACGACCCGTGCCGGTCAGGCGCAACTCACCGCCGGTGATGGCCATGTTGCCCGAAAACGTATTGGAGGCCTGCAAGATCAGCGTGCCCGCGCCGGCCTTGTTCAGCCCGCCCGTGCCGGAGAGCACAGCGCTCTGGGTTACTGTGAAGCCCGCCGTGTCAAACGTCGTTCCCGTCGTCGTGCTCGTCAATCCCAGCAGAGCAGCTCCCGTCCAATCGGCGGTTGCGCCGATCGTGGCATCGCCAAAATTCAGGGTGCCCGGATTCGGGCCCATGGTGATGCCGCCCGCGCCAATGTTGAATCGGACTCCGCCTACGTTGCTCGTGCTATAATTTTGAGTCCTAAGTTCATTGGCGTTGATCGTGCCCGTGCCGGACACCGCACTGGGTTGCCCGGAAAATACGAATTGGCCGGCGACATCGAGCGTACCGTTAATCGCCATCGTGGTGCCCCACGCGCTCCAGAGATTGTCGGCCGAAATCGTCCCGCCGGCCGCAATGTTCAACGTACCCTTGGCGCTGCCAGACGTGTTGAATCGCCCCGCAATGGCCAGATCGCCGGCAGCGCCGACGGCCAACGTGCCTCCGTTGATGGTGACCGCGCCGATGCTGTTCCCGGCGCCGATGAAGTTCATCGTGGTTCCCCCGGTCTTGACAAAGGTTCCCGCGCCGGCCAGCGTGACGGTATAGGTTTGTAAATCCAGCTTGGTTCCGCCCAGGGTCAGCGTCCGGCCCTCCCCCACCGTCCATGTTTGATCCGCCTGCGCCTGTATGCTGGCGATGGTAAAGTCGCGCTGGGCGGCGGACATATCAATTCCTCCAGATCCCAGACCCACATGGTTGGCCGTCACTGTGTTGTTGATATTGATCGCCGCCGTGCCTGAATCCAGGCGCACGCCGAGCCATGCCAACGGTCCGCCCGTACTCAGAGTTCCGGCTTGCGTGAACGTGGCATCGAACACCGCCGTGTCGGCTCCGGTGGGCGCCGTGCCTCCGACCCAACTGCTTCCGGTAATCAGGTTGGTGTTGTTATCCGCTTTGGTGATATCCGCGGCTTGCGCGCCTACGGCCAAACCGCATACTGCTGCGAGGATGATGGGGATGCTGATTCTTTTCATTTTACGATCTCCTGGGAGTCATTTCACTGTTCAAGCGCAATTACAGGGGGCACAACCCTACTCGGCCGCAAGCCACAATGTCCGAACATCGTATCCCCGCATATTGAAGAATCCGGGGGCGGGGATCAACACTATAATCAAAACATTTTTCAGCATTCAAACATTGACCCTGGGACGGTCCGGCGGCTATAGTAGGCGGCTATTTTACCGGAGAACAGGCTATGAAAAGAACCTATCAGCCGCACAAGAAGAAGCGGCAGCGGAAACACGGATTTCGTGCGCGCATGGCAACGGCCAATGGTCGGAAGGTCGTCGCGCGTCGCCGCGCGCAGGGCCGCAAGCGCGTGAGTATCTGAACCGGATCCCGCGATGCCCGGCCCGGCCTCTTTCGGCGGCGGTTCCGCCCCGGATCGGGGCCTGTCGCGGCGACAGCGCCTGGTCCGGCCTTCCCAGTTTGTGGAGGCGTATGAGCACGGGCGCAAATTCGCGGGCCGGCACATGGTGCTGTGGCTGAGAATCGCAGAGGACGCGGACCGTCGGCTCGGGGTGGTTTCAAGCCGCCGCGTGGGTGGCGCGGTGCAGCGCAATCGGGCGCGGCGTCGGTTGCGTGCCCTGTTCCGACAGGAACGGGAGCGCCTGTCGGGACGGGCCGATCTTGTCCTCGTGGCGCGCGCGTCATGCGCGCAGGCCCCCTGGACCGAGCTGCTGGAGGATTTTCGGGCCCTGTGCCGGCGCGCCGGCCTCGCGCTCTCCCCGCCCGGGCCCTCGTCGCGCTGATTTCCACGCCCATCCGGTTCTATCGTTTTTTCGTGTCCCCGTGGATTCCCTCCTGTTGCCGATTTTACCCTTCCTGTTCCCAGTACGCTCTCGAAGCGCTGCACCGTCACGGCCCGCTGCGGGGCTCCTGGCTGGCCCTGCGCCGCATCCTGCGCTGCCATCCCTGGCATCCCGGCGGAGTGGATGAGGTGCCGTCATGAGCATTCCCGTCCGCTCCGCCTGCACCGCATTTCTCCGGCTTACAGGTTCGCGTTTTCCCATCGGGCCGGGCGCCCTCCCGCAACCTTCCGCCCCCATCGTAACTGAGGCACTCCCATGAATAAGAAAGACCTTCCGCTGTTTGTGATGCTCATCGCGCTCGTGTTCCTGTGGCCGACGATTGATCGCGCGCTGATCAAACCGCTTTTCCCCACCCCGCCCGCTCCGCCGGCCGTGGAAGCGCCGCAGATGCCCGATCCGGCCGCGCCCGCGCCGGAAACGCCGGCCATGGTAGCCGCGCCGGAAACACCCGCGGTATCCCCGGCCGCGCCCGCGGCGGAGGAAGATCCCGCCCAGTCGGGTCCCGGAGAGGAGCTGGTCATACCCACCGATGCCGCCGACTGGACCTTCCAGACCCACGGCGCGGCGCTCTCGCGCGTCCGTCTCAAGGGCTACCGCGCCACGCAGGAGAAGGACAGTCCGGATGTGGTGCTGGAGTTCGGCGACGCCCCTGCGCTGGCCTGGTCCGGCCTGCCCGGCCTGGGCGCGGGTCATCCCTTCACGGTTGAAAAAAGCGACGACGGCCGCACGCTCCGGTTCGTCCGCCGCGCGGTGTCCGGCCTCGAGCTGGTCCGCGTCATCGAAATCCGCGATGCCCACCAACTGCATATCCGCGACGAGTTCCGCGCCGGCGGCGGCGCCGGAGTCGAACTGCCGTCCGCCGAGCTGGTCACCGGCACGATGCGCACCATGCCCGGCGAGAGCCAGGTGAGGGGGATTCATTACCTCGGCATCGACACGCTCCCGCCCGGCGGCGAAAAAGTGCGGTATTGGGGCAAGGAGTTCCCGGGCATGTTCAAGAACGCGCCTCCCAGCGCCTCGGGACGGCCGCCGGCGGACCTCGATACCGAGATTGCCTCCGCCCCCGTGGAGTGGGTGGCGGCCAAGAACAAGTATTTTGTGCAGATCGTCATGCCGCTGACCTCCCCGGCGCAGGCCGTCCGCGCCGCGGTCGCGCGGCGGGTGGATCCCCGGGAGGCCAGCGACCCGACGTTCCGCAAGGCGCCGACCGATGCCGGGGCGGTGACGGCCCGGCTGCGGTTCGACGGCGCGCACCTCGCCGCGCAGGGTGAACCTGTGGTGCGGGAATTCGACTACTACGCGGGACCGAAGAAATTCGACATACTCAAAACCCTCACCCACCGAAGGCAGGATGTGATGGAGTTCGGCTTCTTCGGCGGCGTCAGCAAGATCCTGCTCCAGACGCTGAACCTCCTGTACCGGGTCATTCCCAACTACGGCGTCGCGATCATCCTGCTGACCATCCTCGTCCGCATCCTGTTCTGGCCCATCACGCACAAGAGCACCGAGAGCATGAAGCGGATGGCGGAAATCCAGCCGCTGATCCAGGAAATGCGGGCCAAGTACAAGGATCCGCAGCGCCAGCAGAAGGAAATGATGGCGCTCTACAAGCAGTACAAGATCAATCCGCTGGGCGGGTGCCTGCCCATTCTCGTGCAGATCCCCGTCTTCATCGCGCTCTTCGTCATGCTGCGCAGCGCGATCGAACTGCGATTCGCCCCGTTCCTGTGGGTCCGGGACCTCAGCGAACCCGAAAACCTGCTGGCCGGAATGATCCCGCTGGTCGGCTCGCTGAACATCCTGCCGCTGCTGATGACCGCCACGCAGGTCTGGCAGCAGAAAATGACGCCCAGCGCCGGCGATCCGGCCCAGCAGAAGATGATGCTCTGGATGCCGATCATCATGCTCGTCTTTTTCTACCATTTTGCCTCAGGACTGGTACTCTACTGGACCACGAACCAGGTGCTGATGATCATTCAACTGTCCCTGCAGAAATACCGCCGGACGCATCCGACCGCCCGCGCGGCTTGAGGAGACGCCATGGACGCCCAGTCATCGCCCGAAGAGATGGCCCGCGCCGCGCAAACCGCCGCGGAAGGTTTGCTGGACGCGATGGGTTTTCCCGCCACCGTACACGCTTCGGTCCTGCCCGAGGGCGGCGCGCAGGTGCGGGTGGAATCGGATGAGGCGGCCGAGCTGGTCGGGGAAGCCGGCGAGGGCCTCGAAGCGTTCCAATACCTGCTGAACCGCCATCTCCGCCGCGCGGCGGGGCCGGACGCGTTCTGCGTGGTGGACATCGGCGGCTGGCGCGCCCAGCGCGCGGAGGTGATGGCGCGCGAGGCGCGGGACATCGCCGCGCGAGTCCGGGCGAGCGGACGGCCGTTCACCTTTCCCCCGCTGTCCCCCAGCGACCGCCGCGCGGTGCACCGCGCGCTGGCCGACGAGACCGATGTGGAAACGGTTTCGCATGACCCCGCCAACGCCCGCGGCGAAAAGCGGCTGAGCGTACGGCTGAAATCGGACGCGCCCAACCCGGCCTGAACCGATCCCCGGCTCCCGGCCGCCGCGCACCGCCGGACCCTCCGACGGATAACGGAGACGACGGGGCGCGGCCCTCCATGTGCCATGAATCCGCCATCCAATCCGGCAGATGCAAGTTTGAAGTGCAACACTCGGTGGGGTCCGCAGGGCACTGGAGATCAGGTCGTTCATGGGTATGCCTTGGGTTCTTCGGTCATTGCCCCCCTAGGGGGGCAAAAAT
>JAGOHE010000014.1 GCA_017996315.1 Kiritimatiellia bacterium
GCTGGGCGAGGCGCGCAAAAATGGATTGATCGTGCAAATCCAGAAACCCCCCACGGCGGACAGCCTCGCCAAAGCGATCCAATCGGCATTGGCGCAGGACTGATCGCCGCATGGATTGTTCGTTGCGCGGATCGAACGCGCGCTGCGGGAGGGCGGGCGGATTGCCGCATGCAAGGCGTACCCCGCGCAGATCAGCTCTGCGGCTGTTCGGAATATCGCATCCAATCCGCCGCGCGGTTCAGGGTTTTTGCGCTTCGATCACACAGTAGGGCTCAATTTTGCATCGTCGAATCGCGGGGGGTTCGAATCCCTGGGCCCTCAGTAACTCCGCGACTTCATCCTCCGCGAATACCCGGCCGCGCGGACTGGTCAACAGCATGTTCAGTGAAAACAAGTTCGCCATCAATGGGCCGCGCCGGCCGGATGCCGTCATGAGGTCCGCCACCCAGAGATGCCCGCCGGGGCGCAGGGCATCCCAAATCTTTCGAAACAGAGCCGCGGCGGTTTCCGGAGACTCCTGGTGCAGCGCGCCGCAGTAGAGCGCGCCATCCATCGGCCCGGTGAGCGGATCGGTCCGGTAATCCGCCGGATGAAAAAAGATCCGCCGGGCGGCGGGACTATCCGCCGTGAGTTCGCGCGCCACGGCGAGCACGGGGGGGAGATCCAGTTGGATCACGTGAAGCCGCGCATCCTGTTCCGCGAGCAGGCGGCTGAACGTGCCCGGTCCCGCGCCGATATCCAGCAGTTGAAATTTCTCCCCGGCATCGGCCGGAGGACACCGGAGCGCGGGCAGCAGCCGGGACGCCAGGCCCAGGGCCCGGCTGTGCATGCCGAGGGCGAACCGTCGGGTGCGTCCGGGATCCGCGCCCAGATGGGCGGAGGGCGGAATGACCGGCGCGCCGGCGCGCACCGCGTCGCCCAGCTTGCCCCACAAGGGATACAAATCCCGGTTGTATCGAAGCGCCTCAATTTGGGAACCGGGTCGGGCGGGATCCAGCACCGGAGCCGCGCCGGAGGCGATCCGGTACGCGCCATCGCGGGTGCGATCGAGCGCGTCGAGGGCCGCCAGCGCGTCCAGCAGCTCGATCAGCGCGCGTTCGTCGGTCCGAAGTTGCGCGGCGAGATCCGAAGGAGCGCGCTCCGCGCCGCCCGCCAATGCCTCGAATACGCCGAGTTCCACCGCCGCGATCAAGGCGGCGGCGGGCCAATATCCGGTGGCCACCTGCATCAAATGCGACATGTCCCAGTTCATGCCGCCCATCCTAACGCAACACGCGCGGGGCGGCGAGCGCACAGCGCGGCCGCGGCCGCATCGAGTAAATGCGCTTGCGCCGGTCGAAAAACACGTCAGGATAGTCTCATGGAACAAGAATCATCGTGGTATTTTGCCTCTGGCGGTCAAACATTCGGACCGATGACGCGACAGGAACTCGAGCAGCGGGCTGCGAAGGAATCCCTGCCGCCGGAAACCCTCGCATGGAAGGAAGGCATGGACGAGTGGCGGCCGCTCTCGGAATGCCTGCCCGGAATTCCGGTTCCAGTTGCTCCCCCGCCGCTGCCGCCCGTGATGGGTGGCGCGGTGACGCTGGGGACGCCGGCGGCGCAGCCCGCGGAATTGGAGCCGACACCAGCCGTCCCATCGCCCCACCCTCAGGCGCGAGCCGCACGACCCACCTCTCTGTCCGTGTTTGGGGTGATCAATATCGTATTCGGCTTTTTCGGCCTGCTGTGCTCGCCGATCAGTATCATCAGCAGCTTCGCGCCGACGACGGCCTCGGTGTTAAGTGGAGAGTTCTTCCGGTATTTCACCATCGCCACCAGCCTGATGGGTTTCATCTCCAGCGGCATTTTGCTGGCGTTGGGAATCGGGCTGCTGTGCCAGAAAAACTGGGCGCGCGCCGGTTCGGTGCTGTACGGATGGTTCAGCATCATCAGCGGTGTGATATCCATGGGCGTGATTTTCTATGTCATCCTGCCCCAGTTGTCCGACCTTCAGGGCGCGGATATGGCTGAGGCCGTCGGCGGAATGATCGGCGGCGTCATTGGAGGTATATTCGGGATGATCTATCCGATCCTGCTAATTATCTTCATGCAGCGCCCGATCGCTCGCGCCGCATGTTCCGCGGAATGAAACCCCGCCTGGTCATAGAGCGCGGGGACACCCGGGGGCACTCGCATATTCTGGATCGGCCGTCGGTCGAAGTCGGCCGGGAGCTGTCGTGCCGGATCTGGCTGCCGGACGCATCGCTCCGTCCTCGCCACGCGGAATTTCAGCGCCGGGAGAAACGATGGTTCGTGCGCGCGCTGGAAGAATTCGCGCGGGTCAAGGTCAATGGACTGGAGGTGCGGGAAGCCGCGCTTTCCGAGGGCGATCTTGTTGAGCTGGGCGATGAAGTCGCCGTGCGCTTTGAACGGGCTTCGGGCGCGGGGGCCATGCGGTGGGCGTTGTGGATCGGCGCCGGCGCGCTGGCCCTTGCGGCGGCCGCCTATTTCGGATATTTCCGTCGCGCCGCCGATCGTCCGGAAGCATCGCCCCCGTCCGCCGCGCCAATTCCCAAGGTTCCCGCGATTTCCGACATTGAAGCCCTGAGCCGGCGGCTGGAAGAGAAGGTTCCGGAAACTCCGGTATTGAAGCCGCCCGATCCGGACCGTCCTGATCCGCTTCCCGGAGGGGTCTCGGAACTCCCGGGGACATCCGTGGTCCATGACGAGTTGTCCTCGGCGCTGGAGCAGGTGAACCGGCTGCTGGCGGAGGGACAAGGCGATGTGGCCCGGGCGCGCGCGGCCGCGCTCACCTCGGCGTATCCCAACGCCCTGCCCGTCTGGGCGGCGCTCGCGCAGGCGGAGGAAACCTCGCGGAACCTGCCGGCCGCGCAGGATGCGTGGCTGGAAGTACTGCGCCGGACGGATGAGGGATATTGGTATGACCACGCGACGCGGGAAATATCCCGGCTGACGAATCGGCAGATGAATTTCACCCCTCCGTCGATCCCGGCGCCGATGATCGAGCTGCCCGAAGCGCCGCCCATTCCCCCCGAGGCGCTTCGAACTTCGCTGATCATGCCGGCCCCGCCGGCGGTGCCCCCGCTGGTCGTCGGCGTCAGTCCAACGAATGCGGTGCCTTCCGCTCCGGAAGCGCCCGTGACGGCCGGATCGGCGGCCGTCCCCTCTACCCCCAAAGCGCCTCGTGCCGCTTCGGCTCAAACCGAACCTGTGCCCGCCACGCGCGCCCGCACCCGGCCAGTGGTGAAGATCCGGGATGTCCAGATGCGCCGGTTCCCCCCGGGCGAATCGCCGGGAGACCAACGCATGTTGGATGTGTGCCTGACGCGCACCCCGGGGTCGTCTTGGATTCACCCGGAACGCGTGAGCATCTCCGTGGAGTTTTTTGACCAGCTCGCCGACGGCTCGATCCGCCCCTCGCAGGCGAAGACGAGTCCTTCGCCCATAACCCTTTCACCCGGCGCATGGCCGGGGGATGAGGCGCCCTTTAGTTTCAGCTACAGCTTGCGGGAAAACAAACGGGCGCCCGCGGCCTATCATGGCTACCGGGTGCGGCTCTTCTACGACGGCGTATTCCAGGATGCCGTTTCCAAGCCGGAGTCCCTGGGCCTGTAGTCCGGCTTCCGCGCCGCGGAAGGATTACTTCAACAGCGCGAGCAACACACCGGCCGCCACCGCGGATCCGATCACGCCGGAGACGTTCGGTCCCATGGCATGCATCAGCAGGAAGTTCTGGGGATTAGCCGCCATGCCTTCCTTATTGGACACCCGGGCCGCCATCGGCACCGCGGAAACCCCCGCGGATCCGATCAAGGGATTGATCGGCGAATGGGGTGTCAGCCGGTTCATGCCTTTGGCCATGAGCACCCCCGCCGCCGTTCCGAGACAGAACGCCGTCAGTCCCAGCAATACAATGGCGAGCGTTTCCGCGGTCAGGAACTTGTCCGCCGCGAGTTTGGAGCCCACCGACAATCCCAGCAGGATAGTGACGATATTGATCAGCGCATGCTGCATCGTATCCGAAAGACGGTTGGCTACTCCACACTCGCGCGCGAGGTTGCCGAACATCAGCGCGCCAATCAGCGGGGTCGCGGAGGGCAGCAATAGCACGCACAACATCACCACGAGAATCGGGAAAATAATTTTTTCCACGCGGGAGACGTGGCGGAGCTGCTTCATTTCGATACGGCGCTCCGCCGGGGTGGTCAGCGCGCGCATGATGGGAGGCTGGATGATCGGCACCAGCGCCATGTAGGAATACGCCGCGACCGCGATGGCTCCCAGCAGGTCGGGCGCCAGCGCCCGGGCGACGAAAATGGCGGTCGGACCATCGGCGCCGCCGATGATCCCGATGGAACCCGCGGCGCGCAATACATCCATCGAAGTCTCACCAAATCGGATGAAGGGGACATACTCCGACAAGGCGACCGCGCCCACCAGCGTGCCGAAGATGGCGAACTGCGCGGCGCCGCCCAGCAGCGCGGTTTTCGGGTTGGCGATCAGCGGTCCGAAGTCCGTCATCGCGCCCACGCCCATGAAAATCAGCAGGGGAAACAGGCCCGACTCGATGCCGAAACCGTAGATGATGTACAGGAAGCCTCCGGGCTCGGCAATTCCCGCGAACGGAATATTCGCCAGCAACCCTCCGAATCCGATGGGCAGCAGCAGCAGGGGTTCAAATCCCTTTCCGATGGCGAGATACAACAGGGCCAGCGAGATGACCATCATCACCGCGGCGCCCGCGCCAGGGGGGAGCAGACCCGGCTTCTTCCCGGACGCGGCATCGGCTTTTTCATCCCTGCCCTGGAGAAAACCGTTCAGCCCGGTTTCCCGCCAAAGCTTGCCGATTCCGTGGCGGATGGACACTTGGGTGACTTCCCCGGCAACCTCGGGGGTCGCTGCGGCGTCCGGGGACTCCGCGGCCTGCGCCGGCGGGGCCCAGGCCCACATTCCGGCGGCCAGTCCGAGCATGACAAACGTTTTGATCAATGGCTTCACGTGAATCTCTTTCTGCGCCGGTTCAGTTCAAATACGCCAGCACGGCCCCGGATTGCACTTGATCGCCCTTCTTGACCGCGTACGACGACACGGTTCCGTTGGAGGGCGCCTTGATTTCAATTTCCATTTTCATGGCTTCCAGCACCAGCAGCACATCGCCGGTTCGAACGCCTTCTCCCTCGTTCGCCACCAGGCGAAGCACCACGCCGGGCATGGGCGCCTTGACCGGTGTTGCGTCGGCCGTGGCTGCGCCCGACTTGCTCTCCGGCACCGCCTGCTCCACACCGTCGCGCACGCCGATTTGATAGGCCTTGCCGTTGACGATCGCTTCGGAGCCTTTGATCACCACGCTGTAGGTCTGGCCGTTCACGCTCACCGTGTAGCCGCCCGGATCCGCCTCCGCCTTCGGAGTGTCCTTGGACTTGATGTTCTTGCGCACCGTGGTCTTGGCGTCCCCGGTGAGATAGGCAATCCCCTTGTCGCCGCACGCGGCGGCAATGAAAATGTTCTCCTCCGTCGAGGGCAGGTTCGCCGCGGTCAGCATGCGCATGGCCGCCTTGACTCCCTTGTTCGGATTGCGCTCGTCGATATCCACCGGTTTCTCGGTCGTGGGCTCGAGCTTGAGCTGCTCGGCGGAGATGCGGATGATCTCGGGATCGGGCTCCACGGGGGTGCGGCCGAAGTAACCGAGCACCATCTTCCCATACCCCTCGGCGATCTTCTTCCAGGGGCCGAACATGACGTTGTTGAACGCCTGCTGGAAATAGAACTGCGAGACCGGAGTCACCGATGTGCCGAACCCGCCCCGACGCACGCACTCGCCCATCGCCTTGATGCAGGCGTCATACTTGTCCATGATGCCGTTGTCGCGCAACATCTGCGTGTTGGCGGTCAGCGCGCCGCCGGGCATCGGCGCCCAGGGAATCATCGGCTCGACCATGGTGGCTTCCGGCGGCAGGAAGTAGTCCTTCATGCACTCCTTGAACACCTCTTCCGCCTTGATGACCTTGTCAATATCCACATCCAGCTCGAAATCCTTCCCCCGCAGCGCGTGCCAGAGGACGGCGATGTCGGGCTGGCAGGTGCCGCCGGAACACGGCGCCATGGAGCAATCCACCTGGTCCGCCCCCGCTTCGATGGCGGCCACGTAGCCGATGGTGCCCACGCCGGCGGTCTCGTGCGAGTGGAAGACCACTTTGGTGTCGCCCGGAAGAACGCGGCGGGCCATGCGGATGGTCTCGTACACCTTGGACGGCACCGAGGTCCCCGAGGCGTCCTTGAAGCATACCGAGTCAAAGGGGATGCCGGCGGCGAGGATGTCCCGCAGCGCCTTTTCGTAGAACTCCACGGTATGAGCGCCTTCGCACCCCGGAGGCAACTCCATCATCGTCACGCTGACTTCGTGCTTCAACCCCTCTTCGTGAATATACCGGCCGGAATCCACCAGATTGTTGACGTCATTGAGCGCGTCGAAATTGCGGATGGTGGTGATGCCGTGTTTCTTGAACAGCCGGGCATGCAGCCGGATGATCTCGCGCGGCTGGGAATCGAGGCACACGACATTCACGCCCCGGGCCAGGGTCTGCAATTCCACGTCCGGCCCCACCGTGGCCCGGAACTGATCCATGGAGTCGAAGGCGTTCTCATTGCAGTAGAAGAACGGCGCCTGGAACCGGGCGCCCCCCCCCGCCTCAAAATGCCGGATGCCCGCCTCAACGCTGGCCTTGACCGCGGGAAGAAAATCCCGGGTGAACACCCGAGCGCCATAGACGGACTGAAATCCGTCCCGGAACGCCGTGGTCATAATGTGAATTTTTTTCTTAGCCATGATGTGTTGTTCTCCAAATTTTCGGACGGGGTCTATCTAAATCGTTTACTTCTGGCAGCGGGCTCGGACAGCCGCGATCGCCACTGCCACGTGGGCAAAATCCTGCATCGCCTTGGCCACGGGGGTCACCGGCGCGGGATCCGCGAACCGGTCCGCATGGGCCCGAAAAAAAGCCGACATGGCCTGAACCATCAGCACCATCAACGCAAGAAATACCATTACGACCGACATGCCCATGACCAGCAGGGATAGACTTTGAGCGAATACGGACATGTTGCACCTCTCCTTGACTTGCGCCAACCAGTCGAATTCCGGTAGAAAAGCAGTGTGAGTATATCCCATCCCATGATCGGTGTCAGCCTCCAACTCGCCCGCCTCCACGAAAGGCCCTCACCCCCGTGAATTCCCCTGTCGCCGGATTCGATGTGCTCTGGTTGGACGAAGTGGACTCGACCAACCGGTGGCTGGTAGATTGCGTGCGTCGGGATCCGTCGGCCGGACGGGGCCGCGTGGTTTCCGCGCGCAAGCAAACCGCGGGCATCGGCCGGTTCCATCGGTCGTGGATCTCGCCGCCGGGCCGCAATCTGGCCTTCTCGCTGTGCTGGCCAACCCGCCGGCATCTTCATGAAGCGGCCTCGGTCTCCCAGGCTGTGGCGTTGGGCGTATGGTCCCGGTTGATCGCGCTCGACCTTCCGGATCTCTCCGTCAAATGGCCCAACGATGTGCGCGTACGGGGACGAAAAATATGCGGAATTTTAGGCGAATTTGCCAGTCCGTCCGACGTGGTCATCGGCGTGGGCCTCAATGTCGGCCTGACTGCGGAAGAAGCTTCGGCGATCGATCAGCCCGCCACCTCGATTCTGATCGAAACCGGCCGTACGCCGGAGCTGGAACCGTTTCTGAAAAGTCTTCTGCCTCCCGTCCGGGCTGAACTGGAACGATGGGAATCCGGAGGATTTCCCGCGCTGCGCGATGACTATATCCGGGCCGCCGGCGGCGTGGGCGCGCCCGTGCGGCTTCGCGACGGACGCTCCATAATCGAGGGCGCGTTGGCGGGATTCAATGACGACGGCGCGCTGCGCCTGCGCCTGCCCGGCGGCGAGGAATGCGCATTTTACGCGGGCGACTTGGAATGGACGGATTCCCCGGCCTTCGGCAACGGCTGAACTCCCGGACGGAACGATCCGGCCATCACTCCGGCTGAACGATGGTTCCCGCCGCGGGAGAGGGCTCGCCCTCCAGCACATCGGCGTAGGACATCTTTTCCGCAACCTTGGTCACCTTGATCTTTCCGATTGTCTGGCCTTCTTCCCGCCCCAAGATTTCTCCCGTGCCGGGATCCACCAGGGTTTCGCCTTCCGTGATCATGACCAGCGTCTGCCCCTCCTCGACCCCGTATTCGGAGCCCCGGTTGACGATTACCTTTCCGGGCGACTGCGTCTTGACGATGTTGCCGGTCGCGGGAAATTCCTCCATCTTTTTCGCGATGAATTCCACCGCCTGATTGATCACATCCTGCGCGGCCTGTCCGAGGGGCGTTTTCTGAAATCCGCCCAACTCGCCTCCGATGGCGCCGGAATACCCCACCTTCAGCCCCGTCTTTCCGGCACGGCCGACCACGCGCTCTTTTGCGACGATTTCCCCCGTCGTGGTGTCGGTCAGCGTGACCACCACCGTCACCTGCGCCTCGCTCCGGCTGCCGCCGATGCGAAATCCGCGGACATTGATTCCCGCGTCGCCGCCGGACTGGTTTTCCGACACCTCGGTGATGGCGCCGCCCGCGAGATACCGCGCCGGGCGAATTTTACCTGTTTGCGCAACACCCTTCGCCTGTGCCGCGCGCCCGCTGGCGATCAAATCCTGCTCCAGCAGCACATCCCGGAGCTGTTCGCGCTGCACCACCACAAATCGTCCGGTGTCGAACAGGGCCGACTCCATCATCGCCGTCAAGTTGTCGCCGATCTTCCACTGGGTCGTCCAACTGCCTTCCGTGCTGAATCCCTTCACGCCTATGGCATGCTTGACGCCCTTGTACTCCCCCATGCTCGGCGCGTTGGCCGATTCCGTTTTTGTTTTCGCCTGGCCCCATAGCGCATGGGCGGGCATCGCCGAGATCAACAGGGCCATCGCCCCCCCGCACAGATAACACCGATGATTGGCTTTCATACGAGCTCCTTTGGGATATGGGTTACCCGGGCATCAGCCTAACACATTGCACGGCGGAATCAATCGGCCCCCCCCGCCAGGAGATCAGGGCGCGGGCCACCGGGCGGCCGCCCGCGTTCACGCATCGGTCTTTTTCCGCCGGACGCGATAGGCGTCGGCGTCGGGCGGGGCATCCGCCGCGCGAGACAGCTCCGGGCGATCTTCGCGCACGGCGTCGGCCGGCGGCGCCGCCCGAGCAGCCCATGCGTCCAACCAGGCCGTTTCTTCGCGCACATACTCCCAGCGCGGATCTTCGGGATGCACCAGCGGCGGACCGCACCGGCCCCGCAGGGCGGGATGCCCGGCCTCATCGCCCGGATCGGACTCCAGCCAGCCCCGCACCGCATTCCATTCCGGGCCCGTCAAGCGTCCCGCCCGCCATCCCCGGGTGAGCGCAACGGCCGGGACAACCCGAAGCCATCCCAATCCCAGCACCCGGAGCGGTCCGGCGCGGCGCCCCGTGGACCATTCCCCTTCGTACGCGGGGGTATGAAACCGACTGAACGGCGCCGCCCCCGCCCCGCCCTCCGGGGTAACCCACAAGACGGCCATGTAGACCGGACGCGGCGGAACATGCGGCGCGGTGGGATGCAGCAGCCAGATTTCGCCCGCGCGCGCGGGCGCATCGTATCGCAACACCGGCTCCGTGCTCCCCGCGGGCTCCACGGGCTCAACCATGCTTCGATCCGCCTCCCATTCGTCCAGCCACGCCCGGATCTGCCGCATCCATCGAACGCGGAGATCGCGCGCGCCGTGATGTGCCTGCCGTTTCATCTTCCGTCCTCCCGGGAGTTCCGCGCGGCTCCGCGAACCCCTCCCGCCCTGATAAAGAATCGGGCGCAGGATTTTTCCCGGCTTCCCCAAAGAAATATTTTTCGGCGCAACGCCCGGGTCGCCCGCAGGGAGAGATCCAACGCGATCCTTGGATCGCCGTCGGAGTATTCCCGGGCCCGCCGGGCGATGCGGCGGACGCTCTCGTTCAGGCCCCGATAGAGGGACGTCTTGGATGTTCGCGCCGCGCGCACGACTCCGGAGTCCGCGGGAGATATTCCGAGCTCCCGAGCCAGCCATGCGATTCGAATGGGACGATCGAGCCTGGCCAACTCCTCCTCCGCGCACCCCGCGGCCCGGATATTCAGTTCGGAGCGCCCGGCGGCCTGGGCCGGGTGGGCGCAGTCCGCGGAGGGCAGCAGATCATTCCATGTCAGCGCGGAGCCCGCGCGCACCGGAGCATCCAGCGAAACGGTATTCGGCCCCCCCTCAGCGCGGATATATTCCCGAGCCACATCCCGGAGCAACAGTCGGGCGCCGGCGGCGACCAGCGACAGCGTCTCTGGACGTTCCCCGCCCCGCGCGAACAACCACTGCTTGTAGCATTTTCCCGAGCGACCGCGGCGCGTGATCCATGCGCATTCCAGCCGATGCCAGGCCTCGTGACCTTCCACCCGGCCTCGGGCGAAAACGGCGGGGGACCCGATGCTCACCCAACGGTTGAAATGGACTTCGGCGAACCTCGCCAGGCGGCTCCGGGTCTCGGGCGCGCACAAATCCAGCGCGCACAATTTCTTCCACTGAATCCAATCCACCCACTCCGTCCACCCCCGGGCGGCCACGGGACGACCCGCGTTCAACGCTGGGTCTGACGCTTGTGCCAGAGATGCCGGAACCATAATTTGGCTGTGGCGGCGATGACGATCAGCCCGGAAACCACCACGCAAAGCGATAGAATGAGCAGTCCATGCCTCTGCGCGTCCACATCCCCGCGGTAGGCTTCCCCATTTTCCAGATACCATCGCAAACCGAACCCGAGCCCCAGAATCAGCAGCGCCCAGATAAAGGGCGCTGCGGGTGGAGTCCGCTTGTATACGATGACATGCCCAACGCTCACGATGCGCGAGTATAGCCCGACCCGGTCGGCGGGAAAAGACAAATGCCATGCCTCGCCTATTTTCGGGTATTGTTTTCCTTCCGCACAGGGGTATTCTCTATCGTATGGCTGAGCAAAACCTATCGGCAATTCCGCCCGTCCGCCGGATCTTTGTTCCGGTGGTCAGCGGCGAACCGGAGTTGGCCTCCGCCTTTGTCGAATCCGTCCGTGGAAATGCCGGAACGACCATTCATATCCTGCACAGCCACGTGTCGGTCGAAGCATTCGACGGCGCGCGGACGGAGCGGGAAACTCCGCCCCCCGAATTTTCCCAGGCGGACGCGTTTGTCCTGCTCGCCCATTTTCTCGACCAGGTGTCGATCGACACGCTGCAACGCTTGTACCACCGGCTCCGGTTTATACGGAACGCGCCCCTGGGCCTGTTCATTTTCCGCAACCCGGATGAGAAGCAGTTCAAAATTTCCTGCGCGGAATGCGGGCAGAAGTTGTGGGTGGCGGAAGAGGAAATCGGCATGCGGGGACGCTGTGTCAACTGCCGGCAGGCCATACCCATCCGTTCCCCGGCTGAAATGCTCCGGCAGCGGCTCGCCCTGCCCGATTCCGTGCCGGTGTTGAATGTGTCGCGGGGCAACACTGCCGGGTGCCGGGGCGCGCTGGCCAATCTGGTCGCGCGAGCGTTGACCGATGTGGTCACAAGTCATGAACTGGAGCCGGTCCGCCCCGTCAGCGAACTGACGATCCCCATCCAAATCGCCGGAAGCGCCACCCCGGAAGCATCCTGATCCGGCGGGCGGTTCTGAATTGCCCCTGAACTCAGCCCCCCGCTCTTCTGCGTTGGAGACCAATTGGATCGTATCGAGGTCATCGGGAGAATCCGCGATTATCACGCCTTATGAATAACCGCGGGCCGTTCAGCGGTCGATCTGACCCTGCCGGGAAAATTTCAGCGCACGAGGGCGTAGTAGAAGTTTACGTTAGAAATCAGTCCTTTGGGACTAGCTGGAACGTGTAGAAACGTCAATGTTTATGCGTGTTCGGGGAGTATTGGCGACCCCAACGGGAATCGAACCCGTGTTTCCAGGATGAAAACCTGATGTCCTAACCGCTGGACGATGGGGTCGTCAGGGGCGAATAGGATAGCCAACCCTGCCGGAAAATGCAACCGGGGGCAGTGACGCCGGATTGCCCGCGGCACGCGATCCGCCGATCGGTTCAATCCGTCGGCTCGTTCCGACATCCGCGTGTCTGGAATCTGAACGAGCCGGTCGAACGCCGAACCTCCGCGCGAGACGTCGCTGGAATCGAGCGCTGAGGAGGACTCGCTGGCCCTGCTACATCGGGGCCGCCGTCCCGCCGCTGGGTGTCTGACGGGCCAGAACCTTTTGCCAGGATTTGGTGATGAGGAAGCTTTCGTCCATGTGGCCCACCATGCGCAGAAACTTCGGCCAGGGCGCCGCGAAGGTCAGCAGATCCGGCCGCACATACGGACGCGCGGAGACATCGAACATGCCCAGAATGGCCTTGGGATGGGTCGAACGCAGTTCGTGGTAGGGATGATAGACGATGGTCGCGCAGCCGGCGCCAAACGGCGCGCGCACCCCGTCGGGTTCCACTTCATCGAAGTTCGCCAGCGTGAACAGACCCGACAGCACATCCGGCGGCGCGAAGAACATGACCACCTCCGGGTCGTCGTCGGCCTCCAGCGCGTCCCATCGCTTGGCGACAAGATAGCGGCCGGGAGCATGAAATGGCAGCTGGTGTTTCATGACCTCATCCACCAGCTCGGGGGTCTTCTTGTAGCGTTCGCCTTCCAGCTTCCCCGGGATTCCGCACGAGAGAAAGTAATTGAAGTTCGGGCTCCGCTCCTGCGCGAATCCCAGATAGCGCTGGCCCCCGCCGCAGCTCACCGCTCCGGCTTCAAAGGCCATCGGCTTCCCCCGCCGGACAGGTCCCAGACTGCCGATGAAGCAAACGTGCGCCTTTGTTGCGGGAGCCCGGGTGATCGGTCCCGGATCCTCCGTGTAAAAGAAAACCACGGGCAACTCGGCGCCGGGAAAATACCGGGACCATCGGTCCGCGAACTCCTGCTTCACGCTCAGGTTCATGATCAATCTCTCCCTGAAGCCCAAGGCTACACCTCAGGAGTGATCGGGCCAACCCGGAAGATGTGGGCTCTGGGCTCCGACCTCAGACCACAGCGAGCCCGGCTCGCTGAACAAGGCGGTAACAAGTCACCGCAGTTCAAAACTATGGAGTGCGGCGAGTTCTCGCCGCTTTTCTTCGCGCGACCCGGCGCGCGAAGATCAGCTCAGAGCATGTCTCATCGAGCCAACGCTCTCCGCGCCAAACATGGACCGCATTGACTCTACTGATTCGCGATATTCGCGATATTCGTAGTAAAAATCGGTTGGAAAGAAACTACGAATCACGCGAATAACGCGAATGCCGTTCCTGCTCGGATCTCGGACTTCGGACATCGGACTTCGGACCTCGGACCTCGGACTTCCGTCCTCCGCTCTCCGCTCTACGCTCCACGGGCCCAAATGAAAACCGGAGGCCGTTTCGAGCCTCCGGTTTCGAATGTTCAGGCTCGCGAGCTCAGCGGGCCTTGACGACCTTGCGGACGGCGTCGATCTGGCCGGCGCTGCCGAGTTTGACGTTCTTGTGCGCGATGAACTTCGCGTACTCGCCCATGAAAACCTTTCCCGGCGGGCGCAGGTCGAAGTTCTTCGGGTCATCGCGGAACGCTTCGCGATGCACACGGCACCACACGAGGCGGCCGTCGGTATCAATGTTGACCTTGGTCACGCCGAGAGTGGCGGCCTTGGCAAACTGGTTTTCATCCACACCCTTCGCCCCGCCGAGCTGTCCGCCGGCGGCGTTGATGCGGGCGACTTCCTCCTGCGGCACCGAGCTGGAGCCGTGCATGACCAGCGGGAAGCCGGGCAGGCGTTTCTGGATCTGCTCGAGGACGTCGAACCGGAGGCCCTGCGATCCGCTGAACTTGTACGCGCCGTGGCTGGTGCCGATGGCGCATGCCAGACTGTCGCATCCGGTCTTCTTCACGAATTCCTGGGCTTGCGCGGGATCGGTCAGTTTCGCGTCGGCTTCGGCGACGGAGACATGCTCCTCCACCCCGCCCAGCTTGCCCAGCTCGGCTTCGACAACGATGCCCTTCGCGTGCGCGGCGTCCACCACGCGTTTGGTGATTTCGATGTTCTTCTCGAACGGCTCGGCGCTCGCGTCAATCATCACGGAGCTGTAGAAACCGCTGGAGATGCAATCCATGCAGGTGGCTTCGTCGCCATGGTCCAGGTGCACGGCAAAGATGGCATCGGGAAAAATTTCGTCGGCCGCGGTGATCAGGCCTTCGAGCATCCGCTTGTGCGTGTACGAGCGGGCGCCCTTGGAAAGCTGGATGATGAACGGGGCTTTGCTGTCCACGTTGCCCCGGAACAGGCCCATGGTCTGCTCGAGGTTGTTGATGTTGTAGGCGCCCACGGCGTACTTGCCGTACGCATGCGCGAAGAGTTCCTTGGTGGTCACGATCATACTGCGCGTCTCCTGCTCCGCCCGTCCCCGGCTCGCTGCCGGAGATGCGGGACGAATACTCGCCCCAAGAATAGAATTTTGAAGCTTCCCGGTCAAGAATTTGAGCTCATCCAAGGGTTGGATGGATGAGCGTCTGCGCATCCAAGGGTTGGATGGACGGGCGGGAACCGACGCCCGCCGCTGGTCCGGACGATTCGCGGCCGGGCGCGCCTGACTCGGCGGCTGATGGGCCAGGCGCGGCGCGGACTCTACCACTCCGATGTCAACCGCCGCACGGCCGGACCGGGTCTGGATTCCAGGCCGCGGAGAATTTCTTTCACGGTGCGGCCCGCGCCGGGCACCACCAGTTCCGGGCGCACATCGGCCAGCGGACGGACCACGAACGCCCGTTCGGCCCAACGGGGATGGGGTACGCGGATGCCGCCGCTGTCGATCATTTCCGCGCCGTGATAAATCAAGTCAATGTCGAGCGTCCGCGGGGCGTTGCGGTCTTCTGTGCGCGTCCGCCCCAGCGCGGTCTCGATGTCCGCGATGCGTCGCAGCCAACCGGCGGCCGTGAGCGGTCCGGCCGCGATCACCACGGCGTTGAGATACGGCCGGTGCGCATGTTCCGGACGCACGCCAACCGGTTCGGTTTCATACACGGGCGACCGGGCGAGGATCTCAACGCCGGGGGTGGCGGCGAGCTGTCGCGCCGCCTCGCGCAGGTACCCCAGACGATCGCCCAGATTGGAGCCGAGGCTGAAGCCGGATTCCGTCAGCGCGCCGGCCGGGGCGGCGGATGCGGCGGCGGGATTCATGGCGTTTCAGCCGCGGGTGTTTCGCCGAGCGTCCGGCGGATCTCCCGGTCCATGCCGTCAATAAACCGCTGCGGATGGAAGCGTTCCGCGTCGCGCCGGATGGCGGCGGAGTCCCACGCGCGCGCGGCCGCGTCTTCGACCGCCGCGAGCAGGGCCGCTTCGGTTTGCTCGGGGAAGAAGCATCCGCCGACGCCCTCGCGCACGCTTTCGAGCGCGCCGCCCCGGCCGTACGCCACGACGGGGCGTCCGCAGGCCTGCGCCTCGACGGGCACGAGGCCGAAATCTTCCTCGCCGGGAAACACCAGCAGCCGGCATCCGCGGTATAGTTCGCGCACCTGCGTGTCATCGCGCCAGCCAAGGAATTCCACGTTCGCGCCGGCCTGCGCGCGCAGGCCGGCAAACTCCGTGCCGGTGCCTACGATTTTAAGCGGGAAGCCGAGCCGCGTGTAGGCGCGCACAGCGAGGTCCACGCGCTTGTACGGCACCAGCGCCGAGACGATCAGGTCATAACTGCCGGCGCCCGGAGCATCGCCGGGTGTGAAGAAATCCACATCCGCCGGCGGATGCACGACAGCGGCATCGCGCCCATAGTAGGCTCGGATGCGCTCGCGGACATGGCGGCTGAGGGTGACGAATTGGTCCACGCCGTCCGACATCCGCCGATCCCACTCGCGCAGGCGGGCGAGGATGGGCGAGGCGAGGGCGCGTTTGAGCGAGCGCCGGCCGAGGTATTCATCGTGGAAGGTCCACGCGTAACGCATCGGGGTGAAGCAGTAGCAGAGATGCTTCATGCCCGCCCGTTTCGTCACCGATTTGGCGGCGCAATGACTGGTGCTCAGCAGCAGCCGAGCCTCCGGCACCCGCAACGCGCGCACGGCCGCGGGGAACACCGGGAGCAGCCAGCGGTAATACCGGTGCACCATCGGCAGGTGCCGCAGCGGGGAGGCGTGGATCGGGTGCGCGTTAATGACCTCGGAGAGCGCCTCGCGACGGCAGACCAGGGTATAGATGGGGGCGTCGGGAAATCCGCGACACAGCCATTCCAGCACGCGTTCGCCGCCGCGCATTCCTGTGAGCCAGTCGTGCGCGAGCACCACCCGTTCGCGGGACCATGATTCCGGATATCGCATGGGCGGGTTAGCCTGCGCTCCGGGCCGGCGGATTCGCCTGCGTCATGGCATTTCTTCGATCAGAACGTGATCAATCACCAGCGTGCCCAGGGTTTCCTTCTGGACTTTGGAGATGCCGACAAACCAGCCCGGACGGGCGTCGGTGCGGAATTCCGCCCGAAGGTTATTGGTCTCCCATGCGCCATTCGGAATGCTCTTGCGGAACACGATCTCCTCGCCCGCTTCGCCATCCACGCCGGCGACGAACTGGCTGAATTCGGCGGTGTCGCAGAGATAGTCGAAGCCGACCCGGTACCGGGTGTTGGGCTTGAGCGCGAGGGTCGCCGGAACGGTGCGGTAGAGCATGCCGGGGGAATCTTCCTTACGGCTCTTGAGGGAGTAGGTTCCGCCGATCGTATCCCGCGTGTACGGCGGGTGGGCTTCGGAGAAGTGCGTGTTCATCGGCCCCTTCCATCCGTACATGAACGGGCCCCACCCTTCGTCGACGTTCTCAAAATCCTCGTACAGCACAACCCGACGCGAACCCTTCGGCGGCGGACTGACCTGGGTTTCCACCAGCCGGACATCATCGAACCGGACCGCGGCATCCTCGACGCCGGGACCCGCCCGCAGCACGAGATCCGCCCGGCCGGACGGCGGCGCCTGGAAGACAAGCTTGAGCCGGTGCCAGGGACGCTCGTACTTGCTCGACTGGTCGGTCCAATTCGTCAGCGCCGTGCGGGTGATGGTCCGGGACAGCGGCGCAAATTTCCCCGGGAGGGGGTCGGGCGTGAAGATCATGTCCAACTCGGCGATGGAGGTGAACTTTCCGCCGCTGCGCTCGGACTTGGACACCAGCCGGAAATAAGTCGCCGGAACCGGCTGCGCGAATCGGACGGTTTCCCGCGGTCCGTTCGCGTAAGAGAACGCGCCCTGCGCGACTTTCTGCCAGCGCTTTCCGTCCACGCTCACCCAGGCGTCATACTCCTTGATCGTGCCGTTGCCGAGCCCTTCGCGGGCGGTCTGGATGAAGCCCTCGAGCGTCCGGGAACGTTCAAAGCGGATCGTGATCTCATGGGGAAATTCCGGCGCATTCTCACCGCTCGCCGTATGCCAGAGGGTTTGGGGATTGCCGTCCAGCACCTGCCGCGCCCGGTCGCTGCCATTGCGGCGGGTGGAGGAGACGATTTTCCACGCCTGCTTGTCCAGTTCATTCAGGGCCGAGCTCGCGGCCGGCTCGACGCTCAGCGAAGCTTCGCGCTTTCCGGCGATGGAGGCCCACACCGAGGCGGCATAGGTTTGTCCGGGGCGCAGCCCCTGGATGGTCTGGCGCACCGCGCCCGGCTTCGCCTGGCTGAAGACCAATTCGGTCTGGCCAGTATCCGCATGATTCTCGATCGCGACCGCGGCGGGATCCGCGGGCGTCCACGCGTCGAACGAATGGCTGTCGAAACCCGGATCGCGCACGAAGCCGCCTTCGCCCCAGACGATCTCCGGAAGCGCGGGCGCGGGCTGGCGATAGAGCACATAGGGCGTCTTGGGTTCTATGCCGGTGAGCGTGACGCGGCCGTCGGCGATCGCCACCTCACGTTCGTACACGCGCCCGAGGTCCGTCAACCGGTACAGCGTGGCCACGGCGATCCCGGCCCAGCTCCTGGGCAGGTCCCAGGTGGTATCGCCGCCATCGTCGTTCCAGTGATAGATCTTCGTTTCCGCGCAGGGATCCCACGGAATAAACGAGACGCAATTCTCCGGCCGCTTCTTGGGATCCACGTAGCGGGATGAATTGATCAGTTGCCCGTCCCGCCCGTAGATGCGCGCCACCTGCGAGGTCGTCGCGGCGTCCGGCATGACCTCCGTGCGCACGCCCTGGCTGAAGAACGCTTCCTGGTCGGTGGCGCGGAGCAGTTCGAAGTGCTGAAGAAACTTCGTCGGCAGATTGACTGTGAACGCCGACCGGACGGTTTGAGGCATGTTCCGTTCGGCGTGCCAGCCCATGAACCCGTCGCAGTTGGAGCCGCGCAGCAGGGGCTCGTGCAGGAACGTGTCTTTCTGCGAGTAATGGACGAACCGGGCGATGGCGCTGCGATCGCCCGTTCCGCCGATGGCCTGCGTCCAGTCATTGGCGACATGGTTCCAGATCACGGCGCGTTCCATCACTCCGGGAAATTCGGTGAACTGATACAGGCCCAGCGCGTTGGTCTTGCGGTGCATCCTCCAGCCCGGCCAGCCGCGTCCGTAGTACACATCCAGATACACAAAATCGAGCCATGGCAGGTCCTCCCGCATGGAGTCCAGGCGTTTCTCCAGCGTTCCGTATATCGTGTCGTAGCGATAATCAGTCAGATACGACTCATCCAGCCAGCTCCAGCCCACGGCGTCCATGTCCACCAGGTCGGGATGAAAGTTCTTGGCTTCGAGGTGATATTCATGCGCGTTGATGTGCACCCCCGAGAGCACGTTGAAATCGTGTCCCCGCCGCATGACGAAATTCAGTTCCTCGCGTCCGCCCATTTTACGGCCGACATTGCCGCCATAGTCCGGGTGCGAGCTGTCGTGCCCCTCGGACTGGTAGCCTTTGAACTGAATACGCTGGCCGAGACCGTCGGTGTAGAGCCAGATCTTCTTGGCATTATCGAGCACGCGCAAAAATGGATGAGTCGCCTGGCTGCCGAAGTTCATGGCGATGTGCGTGATGGGATACCGGCATGTTATCTCCCCGCCGTAGGGGCGCGGCGCGCGCGCGCGATACGCGATGGCCGCGTCCTGCCAGTCCGCGTTCCCGTCGCCATTGCGATCGCCCGCGAGCACCAGAAACGCCCGTGGAAGTTCCTCCGTCTGGCCGGGCGCCTCGCGCCACGTCCACATGCCGGGAGCGACTGTGAGCGTGCGACCGGCTTCGCCCTCGCGCATCTGGACGATCATCCGAAGATTTTCCTGCAATACGTTGCTGTACACGCCGGCAGCGAGCCGGCCGGTGCCGAGGAACGCATAGGACACGCCCCGGTGGCCGTTCGGATCACGATTCTTGGTCTTGTTCTCCACATTGTCCGCGAACTCCAGCGCGGCGACGGTGGTGATGAAATCGCGATCCTCGGACTTGTTGGAGGCATAACTGGCGGCGGGGAAATTGCCCAGCGCCACCTCGTCGTCGGCGGCCCCGGCGATCAGCACGAGCCCCGGCAGTTCCAGGGTGCGCACCGCGACCGAGCCGGTTTCCTGAATTTCACGGACGGTGATTTCCAGCGCGTCGGGGTGGGCCTGGAAGCGAACCGTCATGCCGACCGAAATATCCTCGAAATCGAGCTGGTAGTCCGCGACATCGGCGGATACGGCGATCAGCTTGGAGGTGGGGATGCGTTCCTCCCCGTTGATGATGGCCACCGGCCGGGCGTTTCCGCCCAGCGTCATCGTTTCGCCCGCGAACGAGCAGGACCGCACCCCGGGAAACGCGGGATCGAGCTCGACAGAAAATTTCTCCGACGAAAGGGTCATCGCCCCCGCGCTCGAGGCGAATACGAGCAGGCCGGCCAATCCGACGGAACGCATATGCATGGGTCAAACCTCCCTGGGCGGGCGCTCAAGACAACGAGAACCCGTTGCCATTGTACGTGCGCGGAGGGCTGTTTGTAAACCGCGGCCGGCGTTTCCCGGCGCTTCCCGGCGGGCTTCAAGGCGAGGCGAGAAAAAACGCATGGGGCCGGCCGGCTTCCCATCGGCTCCGCGCGGTCGGGAGCGAACTCCCGGTTCACGGGGGCAGCGGATACGACAGATCGGCCGCGGCGTCCATCGGCTGTTCGAACGTACGCGCTCCGGGCGGGGCCGCGCGAAGGAGCGCGGGATGCGCTCTCACGCGCCATGCGCCGGGTTCGGGGCGCAACAGCATGACGCGGGCGCCGATGGCGGGCCAGAGGTCCGCGTCCTCTTCATTCGCGCTGCGGTCCATGACCCAGAGCGTGGCGCCGGGATCGGGGGGCGCCGTGCGCAGCGCGGCGCGGGCGGGCGCGCCGCACGCGCCCGTGAGGAGCACCGCCTCGGCGCCCCGGCCCCATCTCCACACAGCGGCATTGTCCGATGCCCGCGCGTACCGCTCCCCCTCCCCCGGGCACAGCACTTCCCATTCGACTCCGCCGGGCAGCGTTCCCCGGTCGCCCGCCCGCCTTGGAATGACCCTGGGCGCGCCCCGGTGGGCCCACGCCGCGAGCGTACTGCGATAGACGGGGGATCTTCCGGTATCCGGCACACACCACGCTTCGGCGGTCGGGATCGCCTCGACCACCCGGCGCGCCGCGCCGGCATGATCCGCGTCGGCTTGCGTCAGCACGATCGCCGCCAGCCGGTCCACGCCTTGCGAGCGAAGATACCGGATCAGTCGGTAGGACCGGTGGGTCGGTCCGGGATCAATGAGCACATCCGCCGATCCGGGCAGATTGATCCAGACGGTCGGCGCGAGATTGTCGCCCGGGAACACAACGGTCGCGCGCTGATCCATGGCCGTGCGCGCCGCCGCGGCGGTCGCCACCGCCACGAGCGCTCCGACCAGCGTTCGCCGCGGCGCGCCCCGCAGCACATAGAGCCCCGCCATCGCGCCATACGCGGCGACGATCCAGCCCCAGGACGGGGTCCGCACGTAGACGTGACTTCCCGGCGCCGCGGCGAGGGCGCGCACGATCCACAGGAGCGCCTCCGAAAACACCATGTTGGCATGATTGAACACTTCCCCCGCCCAGGGCCACACCGCGCCGAAGAGCAGGGACAGCACCCCGGTCATCAGCACGACAAACGCCGCCGGGATCATCGGCAAATTCCCCGGCACCGCGGCGGGCGAGATCACATTGCCGTATCGCGCGCTCAGCGGGGCGGAGACCAGCCAGGCCACCAGCGACGCCGCCAGCATGCCGGAGAGCACGCGGCCCGCGCGACCGGCCCGCCGCATCCAACGCCCGGGCGGAGGCCCTTCAGCCGGCTCCATTCCCGACGCCCATTCCTCCGGTGCCCGCTCCCGGCGCAGGATGCGGGCCACGGGCTCGGCAAACGTCATCAGCCCGGCCACCGCGATGAACGAATAGACAAAACCGGGATCGCGGATCTGCGCCGGAGAAACCGCGACGATGAGGAATGCGGCCAGCGCCAGCGCTGTCGGCGGGTCCGGCCGGCGTCCGACCGCCGGGGCGATCCAATAGGCGCAGGCCATGATCCATGCGCGCACCGCGCTGGCGGCCGCGCCCGTCGCCAGGGTATAGATTCCCAGCAGGGGGATGATCGCCCACGCCCACCGCGGACGGGGCCAGCCGGACACCCGAAGGGCCGGCAGCATGAGCATCAGCATGACGCCCACATGCATGCCGGAGATGGCGAGAATGTGCAGCGTGCCGGTGCGCAGAAAGATGTCGCGCACTTCGTCGGGAATTTCGGACCGGTAGCCCAGCACGAGCGCTTCCACCACGGCGCGGGCCTCCTCATGCCCTGAAAGGCCGCGGGCGAGCCGCGCGCGGCAGGCGGCGCGCAGCGCGTAGATCGCGCGGACCAGCGGAGACCCGCCGCCCTGAGCGATGCGGTGCGCGCCCTCGGGCCGGACTTCAAACCGCCGCGCGTAATCCCGGCGACCCGGCTCGGGCTCCAGCACACCCCGGAGACGCCACAGGTCCCCGTACGCGGGCGGCGCTTCCCCCGGCGGCAGCGCCATGCGCGCCCGTATGTTTCCCCGCGCCCGATCCCAGCCGCCGGACGAACGCACGGCCTCGGCGTCCGCCCGGAACTGCCAGAGCGACCATCCGCGCAGGGAATCGCCGACCGGCTGCGGATCGTCCGTAATGCGCGCGAGCAACTCGCGCTGCTCCTGGCCGCCGCGACCGTCAGCGGCGATATCCCGCGCGGCATCGCGCGGATCGGCCACACGGTCGCGCGCAAATCCGGCAAGCAGGACCGCCGCCAGCAAGAGCGGTGTCGCCGCGCGCCGGGCCCACGCCATGCCCAGGGCGATGAGCGCACCAACCCCCGCCACCGCCAGCGCTCCGCCGGTCTTCCATTCCGCCGGCAGTGTGTCGGAGAGCACCACGCCCGCCAGAAACGCCAGGGTGAGGGCGATCATCGGCCGCCGCACCCGCGGAACGGGCGGACGTTCGAGTTCGTTCGGAACGGAGGAGCGCATGACCACCCGGATGCTATCCCCCCTCCCTGCGCACAGGCAAGCGCGCCCGCTCACCGGCGCCTCCGCCCGTGTCCGACCACCGCGCAAGATTCGATCTCGCCCGGCGGGGCTCGGGCGGATAGCATACCCACCGACTTGGATTTTGGTGAACACCCCGCGCCCGCCGGGGTCTATGCATGAAAAGGAGTGCTCCCATGACGACGCCCGCCGATTTCTCTTCCGCCGGATCGCCTCCGCCCATTCCGCCAAGCCCGCCCTCCCGGAATCGACCGGCCAGCGGCAATAGCGCGCTGGTTCGTCTTTTGATCATCGGCGGACTCACCGTCGCGCTGATGATTCCGCTGATGCTGGTGTATGGAGTTCTCGCCGAGCGCAAGATCCGGCAGCGCGAAGCGGTGGGGAACATCACCTCCAGTTGGGGAGGCGATCAGATGATCGTCGGCCCCGTGCTGGTCGTCCCCTATACCTATACGGTCGAACGGCAGGAGAAATTCGTTGTCAACGCAGTCACCGGCGCCACCGAAATGCGGCCGATCAAGGAAACCTTCAACGCCCAGGCCTTTTTTCTGCCTGAGCAGATGGCGATTTCGGGCGCGCTGGACACCGAGCAGCGGCGGTACGGCATTTATGAAGCGGTGTTGTTCCGCTGCGCGCTGGAGGTTACGGGACAGTTCATTCCGCCGAATTTTGAGGAATGGAAAGTCGCGGCCGGGGATATTCTGTGGAAAGAGGCCGTGCTGGCGTTTCATGTATCCGATCTGCGCGGCGCGCCCGAAGCGATGTCGGTGACCTGGGATGGGCGGGAATATCCGTTGGAACCGGGTTCGCGGCTTCCGGGCCATGAAGGCGGTGTCTTTGCCCGCCTCCCGCTGGACGGCCCGCCTTCCGCCAATATGGCGTTCCAGATGAAGGTGACGCTGAACGGAAGCCAGAACATCCGGTTTACGCCGGCCGGACGTCAAACGCGCGTCAGCCTGCGCTCCCCCTGGCCCGATCCCAAGTTTGAAGGCGCGTTTCTCCCGACGGATCGAACGGTGACCGCCGAGGGATTCGAAGCGGTATGGAACATGTCGTACTACGGCCGCGGATTGCCGCAGCAATGGACCAGCCGCAACAACGCCGTGGACATCAGCGACATTCACCGCTCGCAGTTCGGGGTCAGCCTGCTGGCGCCGGTGGATCACTACCGGCTGGTCGAGCGCTCGATTAAATACGGCATCCTGTTCCTCGTGCTGGTGTTTACAGTGTTCTTCCTGTTCGAGGTCCGGTCCCGGGTGCGCATTCATCCGGTGCAGTACACCCTCGTGGGCGCGGCGCTGGTGTTGTTCTTCCTGCTGCTGCTGGCGCTGTCCGAAGTCATGACCTTTGGCGCGGCCTACGCGGCCGGCGCGGGGGCCTGCACGGCGCTGATCACCCTGTACAGCGCCCGCGCGCTGCGCAGCATCCCACGCGCGCTGGTGGTCACCGGCGAG
>JAGOHE010000156.1 GCA_017996315.1 Kiritimatiellia bacterium
GCGGTTTTGACGAGATCTTCGCTGGTGATTACGAACACACGATCGGGCGGGATAAGTCCCTCCAGCCGTTCCACCGACTGGGCCAGCAGTGAGCGGCCGCCGAACAGGGTCAGGAATTGTTTGGGGTGACGGCGGGTGCTGAGCGGCCAGAATCGCTCCCCGCGGCCTCCGGCGAGAATGACGGCGTAGAACGGAACGTCAGCCACGGCGGGCCTCCCGGACGGCGTCCGTGATCGAGCGCATCCACCTCATGACGTCCTCCAATCCCTCGTCGCCCCGGGGCTCGCGCTCGTGCAGCCGCTGGACGAGGGCGCTTCCGACGACGACCGCGTCGGCCAGCCGGGCGGTCTGCGCGGCGATCTCGGGTGTTGAAATACCAAAGCCGAGCGCAAGCGGAAGCCGTGTCTCCGCGCGGGTCCGCGCCAGAACCCCGGCGGCTTCCTCCGACCATTCTCCGCGCGCTCCGGTCACGCCGGCCCGCGACAGGCAATAGACAAATCCCCGCGCGCACGGAATGATCCGGCGGATGCGTTCCGGCGGGGTGGTGGGGGCGACGAGGCAGATGGGCGCGACGCCGTACCGATCCATGGCCCGGTGCCAGGGACGCGCTTCTTCGGGGGGCAGATCCAGCACGAGGAGCCCATCCACGCCCGCTTCGCCCATGCGGCGAAGGTTGTCTTCGAATCCGCCGTGGGACAGGAGGGGATTCAGATAGCTATAGAGAATGATGGGCATCCGGGTGCGCGAGCGCAGGCCGCGGACCAACTCAATCACGCCACCCGGCGTGGCGCCCGCGCGGAGCGCGCGTTCGGCGGACTCCTGGTTCACGGGTCCGTCGGCCAGCGGATCGGAAAAGGGAACGCCGAGTTCCACGAGATCCACGCCCGCGCGTTCGAGCGCGAGCACGTAATCCGCCGTGCGATCGAGGGTGGGGTCGCCGGCGGTGATATATGCGACGGTTCCGGCGCGACCTTCCCGTCGGAGTTCCTCAAAACACTCGTCAATCCGTCCCTTCTTCATCCGGGCAGTATGCCTGTGGAGGGCGGAATTCGCAACGGCGGACTGGTCCGACGCGGTCAGACGGACGGTGGATAACGATCAATCAGACGTTCCTGGCGGTGCGCGAGGCGGAGGAAGGAGATCATGGAGGGCGGGACGTGGCCCCGGTCGCGGTTGGCGGCTCCGATTTCGAAGAGCATGCGCTGCGTGTCGAACAGCGTGCGATAGACCCGGGAGACCGGCCATTCGGGATCCCAGATGTGAATCATTTCCGAGCCGGCGCCGTTGATTTCAAAAATCAGGAACGCTTCGCCCCGTTCGAGTTCCTCCATCGAGGAGAAGCGGATGTCGAACCGGCCGTAGTGGAAGTCCGGCATGCTGCGCGCGATATCGTCGAAGCGTTCGCTGAGCGCCGGGGTGATGTGCGCGCATCCGTCCCGATACAATCCGCCGACCCGGATGCTTCCGATAAACGCCAGCCGGACACGTTCGCCCTCGGCCGGAACCAGGTCCAATTGCCCGGGTTGCAGGCCGGAATGCAGGGGACTGTCGCCGAGATACTGGCCGGATTTGAAGCCGGCCCGCTTGTCGCGCATGATGAGCTGGCGGACGGATTGGCAGCCATCGCCGACCACGCAGGGATAGTATCGCAGGGTCAGCGATACCACCCGGCCGTTCGGTTCCCCCGGGCGGCGGACGTAGAAGACGCCCGCTTCGCCGTCATACGGCGCGAATTGCTGGAGTATGAAATCCGCGCCTTCGGGATAGATCGCCAGATAATCGCGCAGCTCGTCCGCTCCTCCCAGCAGCCGGACTCCGTAGCCCTGCCAGCCGATGTCGGGTTTCACCACCAGCGGATATTCGATCGCGCGTTCCTGCCGGACGGCTTCCGCCCGCGCGAAGTCTGTGTCCAGCGCGTCGGGGGATCCCCGGCGCAGGAGCACATACGGCGCGACCCACCGCTGCTGCTCCGGTCCGATTTGTCCGAGGCAATCGGCTTTGGATTCGCCCCAGTAGCCGCCGCCCGCGATGCGCGGGTTGGCCACCGCCGGCAGGGTCATGCCGCGATGGCGAATCGCGAGGCCGATCCAGTGCAATCCGACGGGGATGTAGAACAGCCACGGCGGTATCCGCTCGGAGCGGGACACCCGCCGCTTGAGTCCGGCGATGGAGGGCATGCCCCGGTGCGCGTGGACGCCGCGGGGACGGAGGATCGGATGCAGATGAAATTCGAACGACGTGGCGCGCGCGACCATCTTCCACGCCGGATGTTTCTTTTTCCGCAGCGACCAGAGCAGCAGCAGGACGAGCACCCCGGCCCAGGCCCAGTATCCGAAGCGCTGCAGGAAGGTTTCCCCGAACAGCACGGTCAGCGGCAGGACCAGCGCGACATACAGCGTCGCGGTTCCGGCGGTGACGGCGAGAAACCGGCGGAAGGGGATGCCGAACCATCCGCAGGCGATGTACGTCGGAAACAGCACGCCGGGCGACAAGCGGCAGATGGCGACGACCCGGATCAGGTTCCGTCGAAGCCATTCTCCGGCGCGTTCCACACCGGGACCGATGATCCGGCGGCGGAGCCAGGGATGTTCCCGCGCCGCCCGTCCGAGCGCATAAATGATCACATCGCCGATCATCATGCCGGACCAGAGACAGGCTGCGGCGAGTCCGGCATTCAAGGCCTTTTCCAGTACCAGCACGGCGCCCGCGACGATGGCGACGTCCTCGTGGATCAGCGTGGTCAGCATGAGCAGCAGACCCACCTGGCCGGAGGACAAGTTTTGCCAGTCGATCATTCGAAGGTTCCCCAACAACGCACTTCCGGCGTCAGCCGCAGACCGTGCCGGGCGAACACCGCGGCGGACATCCACCGGCTCAGCCTCCACACATCGGCGGCGCGGGGTTCCGGCCCCGAGGTCGTGAGGATATTGGCATGTCCGGGGAACGCGCGTGCCGCGCCCACACGCATCGCTCCCGCGCCGGCGGATTCGAGAAATGCGCCGGCGGCCTGACGGCGGTCAGCTTTGGACGTGGGCTCGATATTGCGGAAAAAGCTGCCCGCCGTGGGCACCACGCGCCAGTCGGGATGATGTGTCCTGCGGAACGTGAGAATGCGATCTCGTTCCGCGCGGAGGCGTTCCGGATCGCCGACCGTACCCCGCATCCGAACGCTCAGGATGATCCATCCCTGGTCCGCGACGTTGGAGGAGCGATAGGAAAACGCCATTGCGTCCGGACGGACGGACATTTCGGTCCCATCCGGCGCCAGCACCCGGACTTCAACAATTCGGTCGCCGATCTGCTCGCCAAACGCGCCGGCATTACCCGCGACCGCGCCGCCCAGCGTGCCCGGGATGCCGGTGGCGAACTCAAAACCGGCGATACCCGCTCGGTGCGCGGCCGACGCAAGCGCGTCCAGGGCCATGCCGGCGGAAGCTTCCACGTCGATGCCCTGGAGCTGGACGGGTTCGGTCCCGGCATCGAACCGGATCACAATTTCATCCACACCGCGATCGGATACGAGCAGATTGGATCCACCGCCCATGAACCGGAATGGAACGCCATCCCGGCGGCAGGCAGTCACGGCCGCGCGGACCTGTGACGGAGTGCGGCACCGGAGCAGGAGCGGGCAGGGGCCTCCGAGACGGAACGTAGTGTGCTGCGCAAGGCAGGCGCCGGCGATCCGCTCCAGCTCGTCGGGCAGGGGAGACGTGAGCATCATGATGACGGGCGTCGCGTTGTGGAATTTCGTTCTTCGTCCCGCGCCAGGAGCCAGAGCAGGTCTGAAATCCGGTTGGACCATTGAAGCAGGGCGGGATTGTCGAGCCCTTCTTCGCGCGACAGCCGGGCGATGAGGCGTTCCAGCCGGCGCGCCAGTGCGCGGGCCATGTCAATATGCGCACCGCCGGATGTGGCGCCCGGAAGAATGAAATCGCGGGGGTAAGGGCCCCGGGATTCCCATTCCGCGCATTGGCGGTCCATCCGGAGCGCCGCCGCGGCATCCAATCGCTCGGGCAGCCGGTCGAGGTGGGGGGGGAGGGTGGCCAGTTCCGCGCCGACGAGGAACAGGCTCTGTTGCAGATCCTTCAGGACATCGGCGACTTCGGGTTTCACTCCGGCGGCTAGGGCGAGTCCCAGGGCGCACACCGTTTCGTCCACCGCGCCCAAGGCTTCGATGCGGACGGAATCCTTGCCCACGTGTTCACCGGAATAGAGCCGGGTGCCGCCCCGGTCTCCATATCTGGTCGTGATGCCCGTTCCGCGCATGGCGCGCATTTTCCCTGTTTCTACCCATGGCGTCAAATGCCGACTCCGATCACGGAGCGTCGCTATCCGCCGGTAGGCGTCGCCGGGGACGAAAAAACCGCGTGGGCAATTGCGGGAGACCGGAGTATACTCGAAAAGAACGGAGAATTCCCGGAGGTGGTTATGCGTCGAACTGGCGGTTTTACCCTCGTCGAGCTGCTCGTGGTCCTCGCGATCATGGCTCTGCTCCTCGGTATCGTGCTGCCCACGGTACTCAATGCGCCGGTGGTGGCCAAACTCGAAAAGGCGCGGGCGGAGGTGGCTAATCTCGACATGGCGATCAAGGCGTTTGAGCGCGAATACAAGGTCTGGCCCGATGGTCTGCAAAGCGGCGGGGTCCGGACCTTCCAAAGAGACCTGGTGGAGATTATGACGGGGCTGAAAGTCAGCGGAGACCGGAATAAGAACCCGAATCGCCGGCCATTTATTGAAGTGGGCGCGCTTTCCACCAATGCCTCCGGTGAACTGGTGGATCCATGGGACCAGCCGTATAAATGCGCGGTGGACCACAATTTTGACAATCTCATATCCACGGATGGTGGAACCGTCACCGGGCGCACCACCGCGGTGTGGTCCTCGGGTGATCCGAAGGCTACACCCCAGACCATCATCA
>JAGOHE010000157.1 GCA_017996315.1 Kiritimatiellia bacterium
CGCCGGTTCCTGCGCGAGCAATACGGCGACGCTCCCGTCGTGCAGGTGGCCCTGTCCAAGCGGGACATCGCCCGAGCCATCGGCACGACGCCCGAAACGCTCTCCCGGGTGGTCCGCCGCCTCGAAGCCGAGGGGGCTCTCCGCTGGAGGGGCCGACGCCTGGAGCGTCCCGCGCCGCCGCGATCGTCCCGCGCATCCCGAGTCGCGGCGCGCGGGAACGGCTCGAAGACCACGTCATGAACAGGAAGGGCAATCCTCCGGGGAACCGCGCGATCCGCCTCGGCTTGTGCTGCCAGTTCCGGGATGAGCCGATTCGGTTTCGCGCCGCCACCGCCACCGCGCTGCTCCGATGGCCCAAGAAAGAGCGGTTGCGGAGACTCGCCGAATTGTGCGCGGCGAATGCCGACGCCCTGTACGAAGCCCTCCGGTACTGCGCCGCGCACGGCATCGGCTCATTTCGAATCGGCAGCTCGATCATGCCGGTGAAAACCCATCCGACCGCCGGGTACGACGCGGCGGAATTGCCGGGTGCGGAGGATGTGGTGGCGCGATTTCGACGGTGCGGCGCGTTCGCCCGGGAACACGGCATTCGCACGGGATTTCATCCGGACCAGTTCGTCGTGCTCAATTCGCCGGATGAGGAGATTGTCCAGCGCTCCATTCGGGATCTGGAGTCGCAGGCGGAAATCGCGGAATGGACCCATGCGGACACGATCAATATCCACGGCGGCGGGGGCTATGGCGACAAACCGGCGGCGCTGGACCGCTTCCGGCGGAATCTCGATCGGCTGTCGCCGCGCGCGCGCCGGCGGGTGACCGTGGAAAATGACGACCGGGTGTTCACTCCCTCCGACCTGTATCCCGTCTGCCGCGCCGACGGAATTCCGCTGGTGTATGACGCGCATCATCACCGATGCCTGAACGACGGCTGGACCGTCGGGGAGGCGACGGAGCGGGCGCGCGAGACGTGGAATCGCGAGCCGCTTTTTCATATCTCCAGCCCGATCCACGGCTGGCGCGGGCCGCACCCGGAGCGGCATCACGACTTCATCCAACCGCGCGATATTCCGTCCGTCTGGCTCGATCTTTCGCTCACCGTGGAGGTCGAGGCCAAAGCCAAGGAGCAGGCCGTGCTTCGTCTCCGACACTGGCTCGATCGGAAATCCGCGCGATGAGCACCGTGCGCATCGTGACGCACGGATCGGGTCCGCGCCGGTTTATGGCGTTTCACGGATGGGGCGGTGATCATCGGGAATTCGCCGCCGTGGCGGCCCGGCGACCGGAGGATGCGCGGATGGATTGCGTGGATCTGCCCGGATACGGCGGATCGCCGCCTCCGCCGGAATGGACTCTGGAGGCCGTGGTCCGTACGATGGCCGACGCGATGGAACCCGTGCAGGATGTCACCCTGGCCGGATACTGCAGCGGATCGGCCATCGCGCTGCTCTGGGCGCTCCGGCAACCGTCCGCCGTCCGCCGGCTGGTCTTGATCGAACCGTTCGCGTATGTGCCGTGGTATTTCCGTTTGTTCCTCGCGGGAGCGCCCGGCCGGCGCGCCTATGAATTCGCGTTTGCCCGCGATGCCGGGCGCGCGCTGGTGAATGGTCTGCTGCGCAGGAGACATGGCCGGGAGGGTGATTTCACGGGCGCATTCGCCCGATTGAACCATGAAGTCGTGCTGCGGTACCTGCGCATGTTCCGAACCGTGTCGCTCGACAAATTTTCCGGCCTGCGCATCCCCGTTGACTTGGTCTGGGGCTCGCGCACGTTTGGCGCGGTGCGCGATTCGGTCGCCCGGTTCCAGCGACGGTGGCCCCACGCGCGCCGGTTCGAACTGCCGGGGCTGGGGCATCTGACCATGGCGGGCGGCGCCGGCGAGATCGCCCGGATTCTTTTCCAGAAGGAGCGCGACCCCGCCGCGCCCGCCTGATATGCTCCCGTCCGGAGAATCGGCCATGAACGAACCGTCCGCCTATCAAATCCGCCCCGCTGTTCATCAGGATCTCGAAGCGATCCTGCGCATGGACGCGAGATTGTTCGAGATAGACGCTCAGTTCGACCCCACGCTGGAAATGAACTGGACGTATTCTGAGGATGGGCTTTCGTTCTTTCAGGATCGCATAGCCGGCAAGGATGGCGCGGCATTCGTGGCGGAGGGCCCCGAAGGCATCGCGGGATATTTGTGCGCGACCACCCTCGTCACAGAATCGTATCGAACCGTCCGGCGTCTGGCCGAACTGGAATGCATGTTTGTCACGCCGGACGCCCGCCGGCACGGCATCGGAAGCCGGCTGGTGGAAGCGTTCGTGGCGTGGGCGCGCGCCGCCGGGCTGTCGCGCTTGCACGTGGTGGCCAGCGCGGGCAACCAGAACGCGATTCGATTCTATGAAAAACTCGGATTCCAGCCGCTCGATCTGACGCTGGAACGGGACTGTTGAAGCGGCGCGCGGCCATCGCCGCGCGCGGGCCCGAAACCGGGCATGATCCGCCGGATTACTGCGCCGAAGTGGCCGCCGCCAGCGTCGCGAACATCGCCGCGCCGAAGATGAACCACAACACAATGACGATCACCATCCAGATCAGCGATGCCTTCGCCCAGTTGGCCTTGCTGACCGGCGTACTGCCGCTGAAGGCCCAGACGAACAGCATGATGAGGTTGACCAGCGGGATGCACATCAGCAGATAAGTCAGCATCCAGCTGCCGACGGACACGGGCTGGTAGGTTTGGTTTTCCATGGCGTTCTCCTTGGGTTGCGGTCGATCGGGATGACCGGCATGCCGGGTCTACACTAGGGTTTTCGAGCCTTGTTGCGCGGGTCCACCAGGACCACCCGGGGCTTGTGCGTGCGGGCTTCCGCGTCGTCCATGGCCACGTAGGAGCACACAATCACATGATCGCCCACGGCGCCGAGCCGGGCGGCCGCGCCGTTCAGCATCATCGTGCCCGAATTACGCCGGGCGGGAATGGCGTAGGTGATCAGACGGTGCCCCGTGTTGACGTTGTACACGTGGATCTGCTCG
This sequence comes from Kiritimatiellia bacterium, assembly GCA_017996315.1. GTDB lineage: Bacteria > Verrucomicrobiota > Kiritimatiellia > PWTM01 > PWTM01 > JAGOHE01. Next base: position 3,022 of record JAGOHE010000157.1, read on the forward strand.
CCCGGCAGGATGTCCGCCGCCTCCAGCAGGGCGGAGTCAATGGCCATGCTGCCTTCGTAATGAAGATCCGCGCCCGTGACGACCGCGCGGTGAATCTTCGACTTAACCATGATGCGCTGCATACGTGTATAGTATGTTCGCTCCGGCGCGTGGCGTCAAATCAGGCCCGTTTCCGGAATCCGAGGACCCGACCCCGTCATGAGTTGCGCCGCTCCGCCGCCTCCGCCGGATTTTGCGATTCTGCTGGCCACCCCGCCCCTGGTGGCCTGCAACACCCCGTATCCGGCCATTCCGGCGCTGGCCGCCTGGATGGAACGGGCGGGGTGGCGGGTGGCGGTGGAGGATCTTTCGCTGACCCTGGTCCGCCGTTTTGTTTCCATCGCCGGGTTCGACGAAATCATCTCCGCGTTGCGCCGGCGGTGGCCCGATGCCGGCCGTGCCCCCGCGTCCGTGGCGCATGGGTTGCGGCATCGCACCGCTTTGCGCGGGGCGTTACCGGGGGTGGTGGCGCGGCGGGAGGGCCGTGTGGTTGCCGTCCGGCTGGCGCGAGCCGTTCGTGCTCTTCCGCTACGAGGGCCTGACCTGCGCGCAGGTCGCCGAGATGATGGGCCTCTCGCCGAAGGCCGTGGAGCTGCGGCTGGCGCGCGCCCTGCGCGCCGTCGCCGAGCGCGTCCGCGCCGTCGTGCCGCAGGCACGCGCCGCCGCGTTCGACGGCTTCGGCGCACGCGTGAACCTGGCGGAGGGCCAGGCCTCGTGAGCGCGCGCACCGACCTCGACCGCCTCTACGACCTTGCCGCCGGCCGGCTCGCCGACGACGAACGCGCGGCCCTCGAGGCCCGCCTCGCGTCCGAGCCGGAGCTCGCCGCGGTCTGGGCCGACCTCGACGCGGTGCTCCGCGCCGGCGAGGAGCCGGTGCCGCCGTGCGACGTGCCGTTCGAGCGCCTCGTGCTCACGGACGCGCCGCCCCGCGCGACGTGGCGCGCGTGGTTCCCCTTGGCGGCGGCCGCGGCCGGGTTGCTCGCGCTGGGGGTGTGGTCGTTCTCCGGGGACGCGAGGCCCGGTCGCCCGCAGGGGCCGGTGCGTCTCGAGACGGTGGCGATGGCGTCCGCGGACCTGCCGGTGGCGGCCGACGGTGCGTTCGCGGGCGTTGGGCTGCCCGCGGCGGCCCTCGGATACGCGCCGGCGGGCCCGCGCGGCCTCCGCTTCCTCGACCGCCTCGCGGACGGGCAGCGGCTCGCGGCCGCGTCCGGCCGCCCGCTCGTCGTGTTCCTATTCGAGCCGTCGTGCCCGCTGTGCAAGGAGCTCGAGGCGACGACGTTCCGCGACCCCGGCCTTACGAGCGCGGCGGACCCGTTCGTGCTGGCGCGGGTGCGCGCGTCCCGCGAGGGCGCGGCCCTCCTCGAGTCGCACGCGATCGGTTGGCCGGTGTTCGTCCTCTACGGCGTGGACGGTCGCGAGGTGAGCACGTTCGCCGGCACGCCCGACGTCGCGACGCTGCGCGACGCGCTCGCGAAGGTCGCCGGGCCGGAGCTCGCGCCGGTGCCCTGGGCGACCGTGCGGGCGACGGCGCGCGCGTTGCGCGAGGCCGAGATCGCGCGCGACGCGCACGAGCGCGACGGCGCGCTCGACCGCGCGAAGGCGCTCGCCACGGACCCGCCGCTCGCGGCCGCCGTGGCCGCAGCCGCGCAGGCGGCGTCGGCGCCGGCGGCCCGCGCGTTGCGCGAGGCGCGCGCGCTCGCGACGTCCGGGTCGGTGGACGCCGCGGTGGCGAGGCTCGACGCGGCGCTCGCCGTCGAGCGGGGGGGGCGCTTCGAACGCGACCTCGCCGCGGTGCGGGCGCGGCTTTCGACCGAACGGGCCTTCCCGGCCCTCGAGG
>JAGOHE010000158.1 GCA_017996315.1 Kiritimatiellia bacterium
CCCCTCGGGGGGAGGGGGATGGGAACCAAGCTTGCTCCTACGGCAAGCTTACTGCACCCCCTCCTCTTGGCAGACTGAATGCGCCCACCCGGCTCCGCCGGGGGCGCATTCAGTTTGCCAATCGAGGCGGCCAGCCGGGGGACGGAAAAAGTTGAACTTATCAATTCAATTGGTCCGGGGATGGGCGTATACTCCGATCTCGATCCGCAAACCGTGCCCGAGCACCGTGGCGGCGTCGAATCATTTTGAACCCGCATGCAGACGCATGTTTCTTGATGAAAAGAACGAAAGATACGGACAGCTCGGACGCATCCGAAAATTTTCTGGTCGACGACAAATTCTCGATCGGCGATCTGGTGGATCTGAATCACCTGCGTGAGCTGTTTGATAAATTTTCGAAAGCCACCGGGTTCACCCTCGGGTTGATTGAACACCCGTCCCGGAACGTTCTGATCGCCACCGGTTGGCGGTCGCTCTGCACTCAGTTTCGTCGAACACATCCCACCGTCGCCGAGGTATGCGCCGCAAGCGACCGTCAGCTTCTGGACCGGGTGGTGGCCACCCGCGCGCCGGTCATGGAAACCTGCGCCCACGGGCTTATCAATTGCGTGACGCCGGTGCTGATCAAAGGAAAACACATCGCCAGCCTGATCACCGGCCAGTTTTTTCTGCAGAAGCCCGATATCGAATGGTTCAAGCAGCAGGCGCGCCGGTTGGGTCTGGATGAAGAGAAGTATCTCGGAGCGCTGGATGAGATCCCGGTGGTGGATGAGGAACGACTGAAGAATTACACCGCTTTCCTGTCTTACATGGCGGAGTTCATTTCGCAGATGGGCTATGCGCGCCTGACGGCGGAACACGAGGCGAACCAGCGGCGGAGGTCGGAATCGCATGCCCGGGACTCCGAGCATAAATTCCGAGCCCTCATCGACCATATGAACGACGGCTTCCTGGTGTGCCGCCTCGAAGACCATCGGATTGTTTCCTGCAATACCACATTGGTCAGCATGCTGGGCTATTCCCGGAACGAACTTTTGCGCATGACCCTCGGCGATCTGTATCCGGAGAACGACTGGGCTCGCGTGCGGGAGCTGTTTGAGCAGCAGGCGCATAGCGAGCTGAAGACCGCCCCGCACACGCCTGTCCGGCGCAAGGATGGCGGCGTATTTTACGCCGATATCAGCGCGGTGGCCTTGAGCATCGAGGGGATTCCCTGCCTGATGGTTGTTTTCCGGGACATCACCGAACATATCGCGGCGGAACAGGAGCAGCGGAGGCTGCAGGAGAGCCTGGTCCAGACCCAGAAGCTGGAGGCCATCGGAAAATTGGCCGGCGGCATCGCCCACGATTTCAACAACCAGCTGACCGCCATCATGGGCCACGCCGACCTGGCCATGTCCAACAAGACACTCGCGCCGGAAGTGAGGGGCGATCTGGAAGGCATCCTCCGGGCAGCGGAGCATTCGGCGGAGCTGACGGATCACCTGTTGTCGTTCGCGCACAAGCGGGCCATCGCGCCCAAGATCCTGGATGTGAACGAACGGATAGCGCGCGTGATGAAGATGCTCCATCGCATCATCGGCGAGCAAATTTACATCGACTGGCAGCCCGGCACGGAGATATGGCCGATCGAGGCGGATCCCACCCAGATCGACCAGGTGCTGATCAACCTGTGCGTGAATGCGCGCGATGCCATTCAGGGGCCGGGCCGCATCGCCATTCGAACCCGGAACACGACCATCCTCCGCGCATATCAATCGAGCCACGGGCGGGCCGATCCGGGCGACTATGTGGTGCTCTCGGTGAGCGACGACGGGTGCGGCATGGACCGCGAGGTTCTGGAAAAAATCTTTGAGCCCTATTTCACGACCAAGGAAACAGGGAAGGGGACGGGGCTTGGCCTGGCCATCGTGTACGGCATTGTGACCCAGACCGGCGGGTTTATCCAAGTGGCGAGCGAGTCCGCGAAAGGCACCACCTTCGCCATTCATTTTCGCCGGCATTTACCCGCGAGAACCCTCGAAGCGCGTGAGGCCATGGATGTCGCGGCGAAAAGCCGGGGGGAGACGGTGCTGCTGGTGGAGCCGAACGCCCCGGCGCGCAATAGTCCCGGCCTCATGCTGGAATCCCTCGGGTACCGGGTGATCACGGCGTCAACGCCGCGGGAAGCTCTGCAGATCGCCCAGTCGTTCGAAGGGCCGATTGACGTGTTGATTACCGACGCGATTCTGCCTGAAATGGATGGGGTCAACCTGCTGGAGCGCATTCGGGAAGTCCGGCCGGACGTCAAGGCGATCTACCTTGCCGAGCGGCACGAGAAAGCCTCTCTGGGAGGCGCCGCGCTGTCGGGGGATGAGCACTGGATGGAACGGCCGTTTGCCCCGAAGGAATTGGCGTTGCGCATTCGCCGGGTTTTGGAGATGGAATAACTCGGAGCGGCGGGGGTAAGCTGTGGGGGGGGGACTGCGGTTGAATATTCCCCTCAGTTGGGCGTCAGTATGCTTAGTGGAGGACAACCCATGAACGCGATCATATGGAAGACGGGTTTGGCGGCGATGTGGAGTGTGGCGGTTTCGGCGGCTCCCGTGCGGGTGGCGGTGTTGGATTTCTATGATGCCTCAGGTGCGCATGCGGCGCCGGGCTTGGGCGCGGAGTTCAATCGCGAAGCGCTGGCCGACAAAGGGCTCTTCGTGCTGATGCAGAAGCTTGCGGAGCAGGAAGAGATGACGGTGATCGACCGCCGTGAATTCATCGCGGCGGTAGAACAATCCACCCCGGAAGCAACGGCGCGGCCGTCGTTTCTGCGCGCGGCGCAGGCGCTCAACGCCGGGGCCGTGATTCGAGGCACCATCCAGGGGCTGTCTTCCGGAACAATGTCGGTGCAGCAGGGGGGGCATGCGGCCGATCTTTCCATGCTTACGCTTCGGGTCGGGCTGGAAGCGCTCGATACGCTGGATGGAACCGTTCTGGCGGTAGTGTCCGGAAAGGCACAGATGGAAGTCCGCCAGACGGAAAATCTCCGGATGACCCTCGGCGATGAAGATTTTTACGAAATGCTGGAGAAAGCCGTGGCGGAGGCCGTACCCCAACTCCAAACCGCTCTGCGCACACGTCAGGAGCGGCAGGCTGCCCGGCCCCGGGTGCGGCTGAACATCCGCACCACGGCGGATCCCGCGCTGGTCGAGATGGACGGGCTGCTCGTCGGAACAACGCCGATGGAGGGGCTGGAAGTCACCCAGGGCGATCATGTGCTTACGGTGGGCAAGGCGGGATATCGCGATCTCACCAAGCGCATCGTATTCGATCGGGACATGGCCATCGAAGTGCCGATGATCCGGACCGAATTGAGCGCCGACGAGATCAAGGACGTGCTGGATAAGGCGCGCACCAACATTATCATCGGCGAGCCGGGCCTCACGATTCTGCCTCTGTAAGGGCATCCGGCGTGTCGCAACCCTTGCATCCGGAGCGGACGGCGGCGTTTCGGCGGTGGTTTCAGCTCACCCGCTCGGAGCACATGTTTGTCGCGGGCATTCTATTGATCTTCATCATCGGACTGTGGGCCCGATGGCGTGCCCTGCGACACGAGGCGCCGGAGGAATACCCGCCCGCGCCCGGCATGGAACTGGATCGCTGACCGGCCGAATCAGCCGTACGATTTATGGAAACGAGGAGGTTCCTCGTCCTTGCCGCCGGATGTCTTGTCTTCCGTTTTGACCGCCCGGCCGCCACCCGGAGTGACAATGTTCGCCGGTGTTTCCGACGCGGCTTGGGGTTCGGCCGGCCCACCGGGTGCGGCGGCGGGCTGGTCCGGCTTCGGGGCGGAGGAGGCCTGGATAAACGCCATGCGCAGATCCGTCAACGTCTGTGCGAGGAACCGGGACTCGCGCTCGCTGCGGCGCCCTTCCGTCTTGCGTTCCAGCATTTCGAGCATGTCGATCATCATCTGCGCGCCTTCAATCTGAACTTCGGGCGTGCTGCCGTCGGGATTTTCCAGCAAGCCCATCATGTGCGCGGCGTTTTGGGCCAGCATGAGAACCACGTGGGAGAAGAGGGCTTCGTCGATTTGTTCGGCCGTGGCTTTTTCCGTCATGGTTCATTTCTCCGGGTGGGGGCTTGCGGTGATCGCCGTGCCGACCGCCGGCGGATCGCCGGTGGCGCGAACGGCTTCGCAAAGGCGTGCTCGAAATCAAACCTGTTCTCAAACTCCTCGGCGGAGTCGCTCGGGGTCTTGCCCAATACCCCGGCATCCACGAGGTGAAATACGATCACGCCCACATCCTCGGTCCGACGCAAACCCCAGCTTTCCAGCACGCGCAGGGCCATCGGTCCGAACTCCCGTAGAGCGAGGCGGCGGAAACCGTCCAGCAGTTCCTTCCCGCTGATGTGCCGGCGATGCCCCGGCCGGTCGGCGCCCAGGTCCTTCAGGGTGAAATCCAGCGCCTCGCGGACGAAGCCGTACGCGTCGGCGGCATAGCGATCGTCCCGGCGCAGGCAGGCCTGCACGGCATCTTCAAAAGTCTCGGATGTGGAATCGGCGCTCATGGGAACCCGGTGCGTTCAATATAACCGTTCGTCGTATTCACGCAAGCCCCATCGTGACGGATGGTCCGGCGCATTCAGGATGGCCGGCGGTGGAATGGCGCGGGATGGGCGGGGGCGCTAATTGCGGGGCGAGGGTTTTTCGAGGTGCCGGCGCACGGCGTCGAGCATCTCTTCGGGCACGAGCGGTTTACGAAGCAGTTTGCGCACGTTGGGGAACTGCTTCATCTCCTCCTCGTCAAAATCAGGATCGGCCGTCATGAGCAGCACCGGCGTAGCCACGCCTTCCGCGGCCATCAGCATCAGCAACTCGGGGCCGTTGAATCCGGGCATGTGGAAATCAAGCAGGCA
>JAGOHE010000159.1 GCA_017996315.1 Kiritimatiellia bacterium
GCTGAGTTTGCTACCTTTCGCTCCATGAATGCGCTACTTCAGACCGGTTCCAGCCTGTCTGCGTGCGGACACGCACAGGCAGGCGGGCGGGTGCCCGTGCCGCCTGAAAAGCGATTTCTTATCAATCCAGCTTCCCAGTGAGCGGGTGCTGTCCCAGCGTCTCGACATTTCCCGCCCCACTCTTCGCGCCGCGCTCAAGACCCTGGAGAACGAACAGCTGATCATTCGCAAGTGGGGCGCGCCTTGGAGAATCTCTGCGAACGCCGTGGACGCATCCAAGGCCGATGATAAGAATATCGACGTCCCGGTGATATTCCTCAATCCATTGCGACTCGAACAAATGGACATGGTGATGCTCTACCGGTTCGAACGCCTGACCGAAAACTTGGCCGCGCACGGTTTCCGGCTGGAGCTGATCTCAGAGCGTGCAGTGTCGGATCGCGATCCGCCGGCGGCCATATTGGAGCGCTTGGACCGGCTTCGTCCGGCGGCTTGGATTCTTCAGCATTGTTCCACCACGATCCAGCGTTGGTTTTCCGATCGATCCGCCCCCGCGTTGATCATCGGAACGCCCGCGCCGGATATCAAACTGATGTCGGTGGACATCGACTTTCAGACCACCGCATTCCATGCGGTGGGTCGACTGCGGTCGCTCGGGCATGCGCCTGAAGATATCGTCGTTTTTTTCCCTCAGGATATCCTGCCCGGCAACCAGGCCGCGCTGGATGGTATCCAGGCGGGATTGAAGGTGGCCCCCGACGCCATGAACATCGTTCGCATTGCCAAGGGCATTTCCGCAGTGGCTGAGGATCTGGACCGCATCATGCGCCGACCCGCACCACCGACCGCCTTGATTTTCATGTGGCCCATGCATGCGCTGACGGCCATGACTCACCTAGGGATTCAACGCGGGTTGCGGATTCCTTCGGAGATGTCGCTGATGACGCTGGATGACAATCCGGTACTGCGGTTCGTCACCCCGGCCATCAGTCGATATCGTCGAGATAACGAGGTTTTCACGACCAAGATCATTCACGAACTCAATCGGGTGATCCAAGGGACCGTGCGGTTGTATTCCACGGTCAAGATGCTGTCCGAGTTTGTCCCCGGTGAGACCCTGGCGCCTCCGCGTACCGCAAATCTTACCCTGAGGACCTGACGACTCAGGCTCCCGGTCATGCCACCCATGACCGGAACGGAGTCCCAGCCGGTTCCTGCGTCCCCACAGGCTTGCCCCGTGAGGGGGGCGAAGAATACGTTTGGAAAGAATCGCCTCATCGGGCATTTCTCGCGGATATCCTGTCGCAACGTAGCGTCTTCGCGAAGACGCATCGCAGAACAAGCGACCGCGCCCTGCCCAGCCCAAAGGAAGCGCTCAGGGTAGCGCGACTTCCACGCCGTAGAACGCCGCCGTTTCGGGTGGAAAGCCGTCCCGGAGCGTCAATTCGCCATCGGCGCCGGGCATCGGGCCGGACACAGTGTCCCAGTCAACCATCGGAATCATGAGATCCGTGGTCCGCAACAGGAAATACACTCGTTGGGCTGAAGAATAGGAGATGCTGACGAGGAATCCGTCCCCGGGATCCGAAGATTCGGGACGGATGGAATCCAAGGTCAGCAGGGAATCCGGATCCCCAGGATGCGTGTCCGCGATGTACTCATCCAGATTGGTCATGCCATCCACGTCCAAATCACCATCGGGCGGTGCGGACACAATGTCTCCAAAATGCTCGTTTTCAAACAGATCGCTCATGCCATCGCCATCGGCATCGGCCCCGGGCGGCAGGTAGGAATTCCCGGAATCCATACGGACATAGTCGATGACGACATCGAAATTATTGCCGAATGTTCCAGAGGTGTAGTCGCCCAGGATCAGGCGGGTGTCGGCGGTGGAATCATAGGCGGCGCCGGCGGGCGGCGTGAGGCGCACGCCGTCACGCCATACGTGGTAAACGGACTTGGAGGGATCATGGCCCACCCGGAAGGTGTGGAACGCGCCATCGGCGTTGTTGTGGGCCACATTGAAGACTTGGTTCCCGTTGTCCTGGGTCCGGTCGCCATACATTTCGATCATGGCCCGGCCGGCGGCAGTGCCGAGCCACAGCATGAACCCGTTCGGGTTGGCGTTGAATTTCAGGCGCGTTTCCAAGGTCCAGTATCCGTCCTTTATGGACGTCCATCCGGCGCTGGTGCCCTCCACCCAACTCCCGCCGGCGGTGGTATTGATTATCCGAAGGTCGGTGGAATCCACCAGGGACGGGCTGATGCCCCCGGTCACACCCCACCCGTTGATATAGGCGGAGCCGCTGTATATTTCATTCCCCTCGTAGCCGCCGCGATACCGGACATAATCCACAGTGACGTTGAATCCATTGCCGAAGGTTCCGCTGGTGTAATCCCCCATCAGCAGCTTTGTGTCGGCTACGGTCTGGTCGTACACGGATCCCCCGGGATTCAGGAGCGCGCCGTCTCTCCAGACATAGTAGCGCCCTGCCGCGGGGTCGTGCCGGACGGTGAACGTATGGTAATTACCGTCAAGGTTGTCATGCGCCACATTGAAACTTTCACCTCCGTAATCCTGGGTCCGGTTGCCGTATATTTCAACCAGGATCCGCTTGGTTCCCGTGGCCAGCCAGAGTATGAATCCGTTGGGATTGGCCGTGAACTTCAACCGGGTTTCGAACGTCCAGACGCGGCTGTTCAGGCTGGTCCAGCCGCTGTTGGTGCCTTCGAGGGTGTCTGCAGTTCCGTTCGGATGATTGAGAATCAGGTCGCTGGTTCCCGTCGGCGTGGGGTTGGCCAGGTCGCCGATGCCCGTCCATCCGCTGGCGTAGCTCCCGCTATTGTAAATGTCGGAGCCTTCGAAATGGCGCCATCCGAGATCATCGCTGGACTTCTCCTCGAGCGGAGGAGGCGGCGGACCCGAAGGGGATGGAGTTTCGATGATGCCGAGACCTGCGGAAATCAGGTCGCCCACATGGGTTTCCCCGGCGGTGTTGGGATGGATGCCGTCATAGGTCATGGTCGAGGGAACAAAGCCCGTGTCGGGATCCACCAGCCAGACGGGCGAAGCGGCCGAGGCGGCGTTTTTGGCCGCCACCAGCGCCGGGAGCAACGCATGCAGATCGTTCACCTGCTGGTCGCGGGTCGCGCCCTGGTTGGTGTGCAGGGTCTTGTTGAGGAAGATGCGCACATTCGGATTGGATGCGCGGAGTTGATCGATCAGGGTGCCGATGTCATCCCGTACTTGAGTTGCTGCAACACCGTCAGCCAGGTCATTGATGCCGATCAGGATGGAAGCCGTGTCAGGCACATAGGTGACACCGGTGTAGGTCAGTGTGCCTGCGTTGGCCGTCGCATAGGTCGTGGACTGGCCGGTCCAATTCAACAGGGTTCCGTTGCCCAGATTGTTTACATTATAGCGATTCGCCGGCAGGGCTACCCGTGCGCATTCCCATGATGCGCGCCAGCCCCAATGACCGTCATGCTGATTAACAAACGCCTGGCCGCTTGCATCGGGCGTGGAGCCGGCGTTGTTCTGGTAGGCTCCCGTGACACTGCCCGTGAAGGCGTAGCCGGTCGATGAATCCTGAGGAACTCCAGCGTTGGCCAGATTCTTGAACACCGGGTAGCGATAGCTGGGATATCCATTTCCGCCTTGGGTGATGGAATCCCCGATGAACACCAGTTTGCCGTAGTGACGCGAAACAATCCCCGCGTTCAAAAACGCCTGCGCCCAGCGGTTGCCCAGCCGGAGCTTGCCCGCCTTGTTCAGGTGCAAGCCATCCGGGGACAATGTAAGGTCCAAGTTTGGGAAAAAATCTATGTAGCTGGTGGCATCGGCGATCGCTTTCTGGTTTGCCCGGCTGGTGGCATCATCCGCGTTGCCCACCGCCGTGGTGCCGGCCGCCACGGTATGCAGGTTGGCCGCGTTGGGCAGGTCCGCGCGCAGGTTGTCGGTGAGCAGTTTCAACCGGGTTCCCGCTTCTGCCGCCTCCGTGCTGTTGTCGGATTCTCCCTGCAGGTAAAGCAGGCCGACGATTTCATAGGTGTGCCCCTTGGACGTCAGATCGGCCGTGGCGGCCGATACGGTATTCACCACATGCACATACATGTGGTCGTCGGCCGAGCCCTTGAGCCAATATGTATTCCCGCCCCCGCCCCGGCTGGCCTTGATGATGCCGAAGTTGCGTACACCCGCACGGTAGAGGGTGCGTGCGAATTCCATTTCCCCGCCCCAATGCGTGGCGCTTCCGGCGTAATAGCCGCCCTGCTGGTCCCTGAGCGTGGTGAAATCCGGCGTGGTGGTGGCGGGCGTGAGAGTCTGGCCGGAGTGACCAATCGTTACGCCTTCGGCGGCAATATTGTGCCAGGCAAATGGAATATGCGCGTCAGCAGGATCGGTGTCGGACGTCGGATCCGCTTCCCCCCCGTTGGTCGTACCCAGCGAATTGGACTGGCCTGTCAGCACAAATAGCTTGTAGTGCGCGGCCGGCGCATCCGTCGCGCAGGCCAACAATGCGATACAGGTCAGAACCGTCCCGCACTGCCGGCCAATCCATGATGGGCTCATATGACCTCTGGGTGTCGATTGCGAAAAATACATTCCGTTATACATATACTGTAAATGACATAAATTCCATCCCATGCTGTTCTCGATCTGACAGAACCCATTGGACAGGAACAGCTACATGGTATCCAAAATTTATATATATTATTTAGCCAGAAGGAATAACATTCAAAACACCTGCCGATTGCCCAGGACTGGCTTTACGTTTTTACCTCTATTCAAGTCGCAGGCAATCGCACGCGCTCGAACCCTTAGCCGGATAGCATCTTCCG
>JAGOHE010000160.1 GCA_017996315.1 Kiritimatiellia bacterium
TGTGATCCTCATCGCGTCGTCACCCACGGTCCCGCCCGGCTGCACGGACAGACGCTGACCAGCCCGGACATTCGCGCGGGCATGAGCCTGCTCATTGCCGCGCTGTGCGCGCGCGGCGTCAGCGTGATTGACAACGCGCAGATGATTGACCGGGGATACGAGCGCATTGACGAGCGGCTGCGCGAGCTCGGCGCGGATATCGAACGCGAAGAGCGATAGCCCGCGCGAACTATGCGGATGATGCCGTGGGTATCTTCGCGGCCGGCGCGGTAAGCCCCGGGGCGTCAGCGTCCGAACACTTCCTCCGCAAACCGGTCTAATTCTTCCTCATACTCCCGATGGGCGGGCGTGAATCCATCGTTATGTCCCCCGGCCAGACGGACGAACCGCTTGGGCGGGTTGGCGGCGTCATAGTTCAATTCGGCCTGCTCGATGGGAATCATTTCATCTTCCGGGCTGTGGGCGATCAATACCGGCGCGTGAATTCGAGGCATGCAGGACACGACCTCATAGCGCTCGCGCAGAAGCCGGCCCACGGGCCATCCGGGAAACAAGGCCTGCGCCATGTGGCGGGTGCTGGCAAATCCGCTTTCAAGCACCACACCGCCGGCCGGACGATCGGCCGCCAGGCGCGCTGCCACGGCTGCGCCGAGCGATCTTCCGTAGAGGATGATCGGATCGGGGTGATCCCCCTGGCGCTGCCGGACAAAATCGAATGCCGCCCGTGCATCGCGGGTGAATCCCCGCTCCGACGGCCGCCCATCGCTGTTCCCATAGCCCCGATATTCGGACAGCAGCACGCTGGCGCCCCTGCCCCTCCATGCCGACGCCAGGCGCACTAAATCGCCAATGTTTTCGGCATTTCCGTGAAACGCAATCAGCGCTCCCCGGGCGTCCTCGCAGGGAATCCACCAAGCCTGCGTGCGTACGCCATCCTCCGCCAAAATGCGCACCTCTTCATAATCCAATCCCGCATCGGCCGGCGTCGCGCTTATCGCGGAACTGGGGTGATACAGATTGGCGCGCTCGAAGACTCGAACGCCCAGGCCGAAAATCCCCGCAACCCCACCCGCGCTCAACGCCAGAACGGACCAAAACCGACTGTTCATGGGCATATTCCTTGTTCACGCCGGATTCCTGGCCAATCCCTGCGCGAGTTTAGGCTGTAAATAAAGGAGAAACCGCTTGATCCCTCGCGATTCTTATTGTCAACACCTTCGATGTTTTTCATTCAATAAGCCAATAAATAGGGTTGTTATTGAAACCGTACCCCAACCCATGGTGTCCTGTATACGAATAAAACGCCTCCGGACCTTTGCGCTTGCGACGCGTTTCTCCCATCGTTAGCGTTGTGCCTGCACGAACGGAAGAAAGCCGATGGGTTGTGAATAACCTGTTCATAACTCGGGGGGTGGACTTCCGGCGGCGAGGAGGTTTTCGATCCGGGCATGCGTAGGCCCGCTTCTTCGCGAATGCATGTTTTTGTTCATTCAATTGAAGGATTTTATCATGTCCGAACACGTGGATTCGCTCTGGGAGGGAGTTTGTCTACACCTTCAGGCCAAGCTTTCGAAGGATATGTTCGACCGGTGGATTCGAGTCATTCGCCCGGTTTCGTGGTCGCAGGATGTGCTCACGCTGGAGGTCGCCAATGACTTCTATGTGTGGTGGCTGGCGGAAAATTATATTCCGATGATCCGGTTGGCGGTGGCGGCATCCTGCGGACGGGATGTGCGGATCGAGCTGGTGGTTTCAGCGGATGCGCCAAAGGTTCCGGATCTCCGACCGAAGGATTCCGTACGAAACGAGCGGCCGGCCGCGCAGGCGGGACGGTCCCCGGCCGTCAAATCAGTTCGGGGCGCGCCGCGGTTTCTGTCTCCATTGAATCCCAGCTTCACGTTCGGCAACTTCGTCGTGGGGTCGTCGAATATGTTCGCCCATACGGCTTCGCTCAGCGTCGCCAAGGCCCCGGGCAAGGCCTACAATCCGCTGTTGATCTATGGCGGACCGAGTCTGGGCAAGACTCATCTGATGCACGCCATCGGGCAGCACATCGCGGAAATGTCGGCATGCGCGCATGTGTGTTATCTATCCGCCGAAGCATTTCTGAACGAATACATCGAAGCGATGCGGGAACAAAAATTCCATGAATTTCGGAGCAAATTCAGGTCTATGGATGTTTTGCTGATCGACGACATCCAGTTTCTTGCGGGCCGCGATCGAATCCAGGAAGAGTTTTTCCACACGTTTAACGAGCTGCACAACGCGCACAAGCAGATCGTCATGACTTCCGACCGGCCTCCAGCGGAAGTGCCGGGGTTGGAAATGCGGCTGGTGTCCCGCTTTGAATGGGGGGTGATCACCCAGATCGAGCCTCCGGATTATGAAACCCGGGTGGCCATCCTTCGGAAAAAGGCGGAGCGGTTCCCCACCCCGGTTCCGGACAAGATTTTGCTGGCGATCGCGGAGCGCATCCAGACGGATGTCCGCGCGCTCGAAGGCGCGCTCAACAGTGTCGCCAGCTATGCGGCGCTGCACGGACGTCCGCTGGGGGATTCGGAGTTCGAAAATCTTCTTCGTCATGCCGCCGCGCGGCAAGCCCGGCAAGCGCCATCATTTGAGCAGATTCAGAAAACCGTGGCGGACTACTATGATCTTCGGATGGCGGACCTCACCGGCCGGCGGCGCATGGCCTCTGTGGCCCTGCCCCGCCAGGTGGCCATGTACCTGTGCCGGACGCTGACGCCCCATTCCTTCCCGGCCATTGGAGAATCGTTCGGGCGCAACCACGCCACCGTGCTCCACGCCTGCCGGCTGGTAGACCGAAAAATCAAGGGGGACGCCGGCTTTCGCCAGGCCGTTTCCGCGATACGCAGCCGGCTCGGCGTTGAAAATTCCCCGCGAATAACCTGTGAATAACCCGTGGATGGCGGTGAAGATCCGGTGAACAACTCCGACTTATTGAAAATCCTGCGCATTTATCAAGAATCCATGAACACCCAAATCCGGTTTCTAGCTTTGTGGTGCCACGCGAGTTGCGCTTGTCAGACGAGGTTATTCGCACCTATAGTGGGGCTGAGTAATTAATTTATTATCGGAGTCATAGAATCAGCAAGAAGGGATCCCAGCCATGAAACTTAAGATTTCCAAGGAAGCGTTGTCGGAAGGTCTCGGTCGCGTTCAGGGTTTGATTCTGGCGCGCACGACCGTTCCCGTGCTTTCCAATGTGCTGATGGTGGCCGAAAAAGGGCAGCTTCGGCTGACCACCTCCGACATGGACCTGACGAGCGAAACCAGCGTATCCGCGGAAGTTCTCAAAGGCGGAAGCATTACGCTTCCCATGAAACGCCTGCTGGCGGTGGTTCGGGAATGTGTTTCTGGAGAGCTGGAGTTCAGTCTGGAAGACCAGACGATGTCCATCGCTTCGGGCGGGGCGCTCCTGAAGATCAATGGAATCTCCGCGGAAGACTTTCCCGCGCGGCCGAAGTTCGGGGAGTCCCGCGTGTATACCATGAAGCAGGAGGATCTTCGAAAGATGCTCCAGCGAACCGCCTATTCGGCATCCGTGGATGCCACACGCGGGGCGATCAATGGTGTGCTGCTCTCGTTTCAGGACCAGAAGCTCACCGTGGTGGCCACCGACGGGCGCCGGCTGGCCCTGGTGGATGCTGAATTGGAGTTTCCCGAGGAGTGCCAAGGCCAGATTGTGCTGCCTCCGCGCGCGGTCGCGGAGTTAAACCGTACGCTCACGGGCGAGGGGCCGCTGACGATTCGCGCGACATCCAACCAGGTCGCCTTTGAAACCGAGGGATACACCCTGATGAGCAAGCTCATGGAAGGGGTGTTTCCGAACTTCCGGCAGGTCATTCCCACCCAGAACGAAAATCGGGTGGTCATTCCCCGCGAAGGATTTCTGGGCGCGTTGCGGCGGGTTTCCGCCCTCGCGATGGATAACGACATCAGCCTGACCCTGACGTTTGCCCGGAACAAGATCGAGGTGTACGGCAGCGTGGCGGAGGTGGGTGAAGCCCGGGAGGCCCTGCCTGTGCGCTATGACGGGAAATCTGTCAAAATCGCGTTCAATCCATATTATCTCATCGAGCCGATCAAACAGCTCGCCTCGGATGAGATCTACTTCGAATTCAACGACGATATCGGTCCCGGGGTACTGAAATCGGATGAGTCCTTCCTGTACGTCATCATGCCTGTTCGGGTGAGTTGACGGATTGAGGATGCGCGGCGCGGGGTGGTTGCCGGACTAGGATTTGAACCTAGACAAACAGATCCAGAGTCTGCTGTGCTACCATTACACCATCCGGCAAAAGGCGTGACATTATCCTGCGGCCGGGCTGTTGCGTCAAGGCGGGGTTGATTCCGCCGGCGTTTTGGAGATTCGTATTTCCGGCATCCGTATCGCGGGCCCGTAGCTCAGTTGGTCAGAGCGGAGGACTCATAATCCTTTGGTCGCAGGTTCAAGTCCTGCCGGGCCCACCAATCCTCCCATGAGAACCTGCGCAGCGGATGCGGTTCCGCGGCCTCGCGACGACGGGATGACGCGGGCTTCAAACCGGCGACGCGGCGAACGGTCCGATGAGGAGCGTCCGGGCGCGTAAGAATCATGCCTCGGGAGCGGTTTGATGTTTACTTATTTTTCTCTCGATTCATTATTGTCGGGGGGGCGCGGCAGTGTCCCCTTATGTCATCGCAACAGCAAGGAGCAAAGAAGATCATGGTGGAATTTGGCGGCAGGATACTCATGGTGTGATTCGGATCCGTGGCGCAATGCACATTGCCGATTTTACTG
>JAGOHE010000161.1 GCA_017996315.1 Kiritimatiellia bacterium
CATGAACGTCTTCTTGAGGGTGTCTCCGCCCCACCGCCCATACCGGTGGCGAATCTTGTGAGAAGGATCGTAGACCATCACGATCCCTTCCTTCCTCATGCGTATCGACATGTCGGTGTCTTCCCCGCGCTTGATGGTCTCGTCGAAGAGGCCGACCCGGTCAAAGACTTCCTTTCGAAAGGCGGCCGCCCCCGCCGCTTCCAACATGTTGTTCGTGGACAGGCCTTCCGGCGCTTTCGGCAGCCGTCTGAAATACGTTCGCAGCTTCTCCATGCGGGAAGCCCCCTCCGGCCAGAGGCGTGGCTGCTGCAGCCGCCTCCGAAAACAAACCTCGTAGTAAAAATGGCTGACCAGACTGCCCGGCCAACGGCTGGCGGGAATAATGCCAAAGCGCACAACCCCGGCTTCCGGGTGCTCTTGCAGGAAGCTCACGAAGGTTTTCACGTAGTCCGGCGCCATCAGATAATCGTCGGCCACAATGGCCACCAGGTCACCGCCGGACGCCCGGATGCCGGCGTTGCGGGCCGCGGGGATGCCCCGCGGCTCCTGATGCACCGCGCGCAGCCGCGGGTCCGCCGACTGTTGCCGGTCCAGCCATTCCCGGGTGCCGTCCCGCGACCCGTCGTTCACCACAATGATCTCCAGCAACTCCGGAGGATAGTCCTGTTCCTGGAGTGTGCGCACCGCATCCCGCAGCATGCGCAGACGGTTGTGGGTGAGCACCACGACACTGACCCTGGGCAGAGGCGTCTTCATCCCTGATCCCCACGCGAATTCAGAGCCGTGGTTCGCCTGGAGGCGATCCGGTTCCACATCCTCACGGCCGCATCGAGCATGCGCATTTCTACGGTGCGCTGAATCGGACATGCTTCTTCCGCCGCCATGATGGTGTCCCTTCCGTATTTCTGGCGTAAACGAATTTCACCCTCCGCATACCATCGCCGTTGTGCGGCAAACGCCGGAAGCGTTTCGCGGGGAAACAACTCCGCCCCCGCCCGCATGGTCTTGTACACCATGTGCCCGGCGTCGCGGGCGCGCAAGTAGAGATCGAAATCTTCCCGGCTGGGCAGCTCCGGATCGAACAGCGGCCGGAACAGGTCCAGCCCCGCGCGCCGGATCGAGAAATTGCCGGAGGAAAGCATGGGAACCGGAAAGGGATCCGTGTCCTGGCGTCGGGCAAAGACCTGCTCGTAACAATGCGCCCAGAAACGGGCATACATGGATCGTGCATTCGTGAACAGGTGCCCGCACAGGAGAAGAATCTGCGGGTTTTCCAGGTGCACCTCCAGGTGTCCGCGGACGAACCCGGGCCCCGGTGCCAGGTCGTCATCCAGAAAGATGATTACACCGCCCGCCGCTTTCCCAGCGCCCGTGTTTCGGGCGGCGCCCACACCTCGGTTGACGGGATGGCGGCACAGCGCGATCTGCATCATGCCCGGGGATGCGGCCAGCGCCGCGATGCGCTCGGCTTCCCTCGGAGAACTGCCGTCGTCAACTACAATGATCTCCGCGTCCCGGCCCATGTCGCACACCTGCGGGATCAGAGCCTTCAGACAGCGCGTCAGCACGGCGGAACGGTTGAAGGTGGGCACGACTACGGAAACACGTGGCGACTCCGGGTTCATGAGGCCGTGGCCCGCAACGTTCCGCAGCCGCCGCCCGGTGCGACTCTGAGTCCGTTCTCGACGCCTTCGGGAGTCGCGGTCCAGATGCCGTTTTCCCCGGCCAGATGCAGTTTCGAACAGGGGCCGTCCAAACGCACCACGCTATGCGTGATCAGCACCATGCAAAGCTGGGGCATGGCGGAGCGCAGGCGGAGCATCAGCCGCTCGAGGTAGTTGGGATCGAGATGGTTGTCCGGCTCGTCCAAAATCAGCAGTTCCGGCTGGCCGAGCAGGGCGCGCGCAATAGCCAGACGCTGCTTCTGGCCCCCCGAAAGCCGCACGCCCCGCTCGCCCACCTGGGTTTCCAGATCGTGCGGCAAACGCGGCACAAAACTGTCGGCTTCCGCCAGACGCAGCGCGAGACGGATGTCCGCTTCGGGGATCGCAGGCCGGCCAAAGGTCAGGTTCTCGCGCACCGTTCCGGAGAAGAGCCATGTATCCTGGAGCACCACTCCAACGCGCTGCCGCAGCGCGCCCATGTCGAGCTGATCATAGGGCGTACCGGAAGCCGTCAATCGGCCGTCCCGCGGACGGAACCAACCCAGAATCAGGTACGCCAGGGTACTCTTCCCCGCCCCGCTGGGCCCGGAGACAATCAGGGTGTGGCCGGCATCCAGTTCCATGTCGAGATCGCGCATCAGGGGCGAGGACGGCGTATAGCCGAAGGTGGCATTCTCGATCCGCAGCGGCAGCAGCTTCGGGCAGGGATCCTCCCCGTGATACGGCGCGCGGTCGGACACATTCAGAAAATGCGAAAGCCGGCGCAGGGCTTCCACGCCGTCCTGCAGCAGGGGCAGTTGCGCCAGGACATGATTCAGCGATCCCCGGAACACACTGGCCACCGCAAAGAAGGCCAGCAGGCCGCCCAGCGTAAGGGCTTTCGATTTCAGAACAAAATAACTGCCGGTGAGCAACAAGGTCACCATCATCACGGCGATCATGGCTCGCAGTACGGCCGCATACACCGTCCGCATCCGAACCAATTCCAGCATGGACTTCCGGCTTTCTCCGGTGATGGTCCAATGCCGCTCCCGGACCCGCGTTTCGGCGTTGCGGATGCGAATCAGGTCCATCATCTCCAAAATGAACAACACATCCTTGCTGAAATGACGGTCCGTCTTGTGGGTGCGCTCCACGGTGGCCTGCAACCGGGATCGCAGGCAGAGAATGGCCAGCAAACCCAGCGCGAGCACCGTCCAGCAAAGGAGGCTGAGCCATACATGAAGGATGAACATGAACAGGCTGACCGTCAGCGCGCTGACCAGATTGGGCACCAGCACGGTCATGGTTCCGCGGGCCATCATCTCGAGGCGGCTGGTTTCCTGCACCCAGTCCACGTGCAGGCTGCCCAAATCCGTCCGGCTGTAAAACGCGCGGGGCAGACGGAATGCGTGATCGGCCAGATGGCGACGCAGATTCAGCATACCGTCCTGGATAATCCGGTTGATGCGGACCACCGCGACGCTTTGCGCCAGGATTTCCAGCCCGTAAATGGCCAGCAGAATCCCGCACAACACGGCCGCCTGTCTCAAATCTTCATCGGGCAACGCCCGGTCGAAAAGACAGCGGACGGAGAGGCCCAGACCGATAATCATCAGACCTTCCGCGGCGGCCAGCAGCAAGGCCAGAAAAATCAGGCGAACCCGGCCGGGGACGAAAGCGATGTAGTCCTTATATTTCATGCCCCAGCCCGCGCCCGCTAGAGGAGCTCCGAAGCCGCATCGGAACTGAGGAGGCACCGCTGTTCGGGCCGCGCGGGCTTACCCCTGCGGAAACCGGCCAAAGGGAGTGAATTCATAATCGAGACGGTAGCTGAAGCCGGGGGGATGGGTCAAGCCAGGCCCCCTCCATGCAGTGGAATGGAACCGACATACAAATCGAAGGCGGAATCGCTATCGGAATCGGGATCGAACGGGAGAATGCAATGCGGATATCACCACCCGACCCGGCAGCAGGTTCTCTGTCCCTCAAGTCCCCTCCCGCTACCGGCAAGACGTACTCAGGGCAGCGCCAGGCGATAGAAGCGGCTCGGATGCGCCCCGAAATCCATGATCTCCGTGAAGTCGCGTTGATTGCCCGCCGGCATCGTGACCGTCCCGATTGGGCCATGCCCGCCCTGCCCGACCCGGCAGGTTCTCTGTCCCTCAGTCGCCCGGATCCATCCAACGCTGCGACAGGTCGCCGAAGAGGTCCACGCGGCGGTCGCGCCAGAACGGCCAGAGCCGGCGGATGGATTCGATGCGTTCGGGCTGGACGGTGAACCGGAGGGTTTCCTCGGCATCGCCCGCCTCCGCCAGCGGCACGCCAAAGGGATCATACGCGAACGAGCGGCCCCAGAATCGCAACCCGTCGCCGCCGGGCGCCGGTTCGAATCCCGTGCGATTGACCGCCGCGACATACACTCCGTTGGCCACCGCATGCCCGCGCTGCACCGCGCGCCAAGCCTCAAGCTGTTCGGACTGGACGGCGGCGGGATCGCCCGGGTGCCAGCCGATGGCCGTGGGATAGAGCAGAACATCGGCGCCCGCCATGGCGGTCAGCCGCGCAACTTCCGGAAACCATTGATCCCAGCAAATCAGCGCGCCGATCCGGCCAAAGCGCGTGCGGAATACGCGGCAGCCGAGGTCGCCGGGGGTGAAGTAGTATTTTTCGTAAAAGGCCGGATCGTCCGGTATATGCAGTTTTCGATAGGCGCCCAGCAGCGAGCCGTCGGCGTCCAGCATGGCCAGGGTGTTGTGATAGACCCCGGGCGCGCGCCGCTCAAAGAGCGGGGCGGCGATGACGACGCCGAGTTCCGCCGCGAGCGACGCCAGCGCGTCGGTGGATGGACCGGGTACGGGTTCCGCCAGATTGAAAAATGAGGGGTCTTCGCGCTGGCAGAAATAAGGCGTCCGGAACATTTCCGGCAGAGCGATCACCTGCGCGCCCTCTCGCGCCGCCGCGCGTATCCGGTCCATGGCCCGCCGCATGTTGGCTTCCGGATCCGCCCCCATGGCCATCTGCACCAGCGCCACCGAGAACGCGTTGGAGGTTGTGTTCATCGGGGAAGTATCATGCCTGTGCGCGCCGGTGGCAATGACGGTGTGCGTGCAAGGCACGGTCGGAGGTCCGAAGTCCGAAGTCCGAGGTCCGAGAT
>JAGOHE010000162.1 GCA_017996315.1 Kiritimatiellia bacterium
CCTCGACCAACAGCACGTCAAATCGCTCGCGAAACTCATGGGCCACGCGAGGGCGGAGTTTTTCGGCGCCGGTGACGACGAGTCGCAGGCTGCGAAAATCCTCCGGGGATACGCGCCGGGTGAAGTTTTGGAGAAACGTTGGTGTGGAAAACATCATGGTGCATTGACAGGTGCGCACCAACTCGCCGATTTTCAGCGCATCGAGCGGGGAGGAATGATAGGCGGCTCGCGCTCCGCAGAGCAACGGAAGCCAGATGCCGCAGGTATAACCGAAGGAATGGAAAAACGGCAGCGTGGCGGCGAGGGTTTCGTCGGGCGGCGGGCGCAGCACCTGCGCAACAGATTCGATATTCGAGCGGAGATTGTGGTGACTGAGCGCGATGCCCTTGGGCTCGCCCGTGGTGCCGGAAGAGAAAATCAACGCGGCGGTATCGTCGGGCTGGAACGGGCGCGCGCCGCGCACGAGCCACCGCAGCGGCGCGAGCCGGGCTTTCACCGCGGCGGCGATGAGGCGCGCGGGGGTCAGTTCCTTCTGCAGCTCTTCCATCCGCGTCACACCCGGCATGGGCGGAAGATCGGGGAACCGGTCTAGAACCGCCTGGGCGGTGAGCACGCAATCCAATCCGGCCTGCTCGATGGAAGAGCGGAACGCTTCGCGCGAGGCGGTCACGTTCAGGTTCACGACCGTTCGGCCCAGGATCGCCACGGCGAGATTGGCCAGCGCGCCTCCGACGGACGGGGGGAGCAGGACGCCGATCCGCGGACGGGTGGTGCGGCGGCCGATGCGATCCGCGAGCGCTAGGGCGCCGATGAGTGTCCGTCCGTAGGTCAGCGCGCGGCCCTGAGTGTCGACGACGGCCGGCCGCCGCCAGTGGGCGCGCGCCACGCGCGCAAAATCCTCGGCCAGAGGCCGCCGAATCTGTCGGCGGGTCTCGAAATATCGGCACGAAAGCTCCATCACCGCCTGCCGCACCTCGTGCGCGCGGGAGGCGGAAGGCATCGGCGGACCGAAATGCACCGAGGCGGGATAGGGCCACCGCACCGGGCGATGGGCGATGGGTTCGGCGTAATAGTGGCTGAAAATGCTGCCCCACAATCCGCCGATGTACACCGGGATGATGGGATGTCTCGTGCCCCGGACGATGCGCTCGAATCCCGGCCGGAATCCGCGCATCAGGCCCGTACGGGTCAGCGCGCCTTCGGCGAAGATGCCGACCAGTTGACCCTCATCCAGCGCACGCCGGGCGCTGCGCAGCGCTTCGGCCATCTGGCGGGGCGAATCGGTGTCGGCGATGGGAATGATCCCAATCCACCGGAACAGCGGGCGCAGGGCCGAGCGCTCCCACGTGCGGCGGTGCATGAGGAACCGCACCGGACGGGGCAGAACGGACAGAATCAGCAGCGCATCGGCAAACGATACATGATTGGCCACGAGCAGGGCGGGTCCGCGCGCGGGCACATGGTCCACCCCGTCCGCGCGCAGTCGGTACATGCCTCGGATCAGCAGCCGGATGCCCGCTCGGACGAGACGGCTGCGCAGGGTCTGCGGCGCGTCGCCGGTCGGGCTATGGATCTCTGATGATATGGGTTCCACGGAATTAACGTACCGTCATCCGGCGCGGGTGACAATGTGCGCTATAACCCGCGCGGGGCTGCGTGCATCATGCGGGCGCGCGCCAGGTCATCGGCAATTTGCCGCTTCAAGGATTCGGCATCCGGGAATGTTTGATCGCTCCGCAACCGGGACAGAAAATGCACGGTGAGCGTGGCGCCGTAGAGGTCGCCATTGAAGTCGAGCAGGTACACCTCCAGTGCGGGATGATTCTCCAGTCCGAATGTCGGACGTCGTCCGATATACGCGCCCGCCGGGATGCCTGCGGCGCCCCCGGCGATGTCCACGCGGACGGCGTACACCCCGTGCGGAGGGTGCAGGCGATTCGACAGTGCGTCAATATTGGCTGTGGGATAGCCCAAGGTGCGGCCGATGGCGCGTCCATGGCCGACCGGGCCGCGCAGGGCGAACGGGCGACCGAGCAACGCATGGGCTTCCTCCATGTGTCCGTGCCGAAGGGCGGCGCGCACGCGGGTGCTGGAGATCGGGGCGCCGTCGTGCAGGACCGGATCCACGGCGGCCACCGCGAATCCATGCGTTTGGGCGCAGGCTTCCAGGGTGGCGATGGATCCGCGGGCGTGGTATCCGAAACGCCAGTTCGAGCCGACCGCGACGGCGCAGAGTTTCGGCAGACGCTCCGCCATCCGGGCGACGAACTCTTCCGCCTTCATGGCGGCCAGTTCGGTCGAAAACGGCAGTTCGATGACGCCCCGGATGCCTTGCGCGGCCAGCGCCTCGCGTTTGAGATCCGGCGGGGTAATGCGCTCGGGCGCGCCGCCGGGGTGCAGCAGTTGCCGCGGATGCGGCTCAAAGGTCAGAGCCCAGGCCGTGCCGCCGGCTTCCGCGGCGCACCGCCGCGCTTCGGCCAGCACGGCCTGATGCCCGCGATGCACGCCGTCGAATACACCCACCGCGAGGGCGACGGGAGCGTCCGCGCGCGGAACGTCTTCGAAGGCATGGGCGACAGGGAGGGGCATGGCGGGTCAACCCATCGGCGCGAGCGCGGGCAGGGGGAGCAGGCGTTCCCAGAGATCGTCGCGGGAGTAGGTCATCATCGTGTCCAGCGGCACTGCATCCGCCACGAGATAATCTCCGGACCGGGTACGGCGCAGGGCGGACAGATGCGCTCCGCAGCCGATCGCCCGGCCGATATCGGCGCACAAGGTGCGCACGTAGGTGCCTTTCGTGCAGCGCAACCGGAACCGGGCGCGCGGCGGCTGGAAATCGAGCAGGGTAAACTCATACACGTGGATCAATCGCGGCTCGCGTTCGACCTCGCGGCCTTTGCGGGCCAGCTTGTAGAGCGGCACGCCTTGTTTCTTCACGGCCGACACCATCGGGGGGGTCTGCATCAGGTCGCCCGTGCGGGCGGCCATTTCGGCTTCGAGCGCTTCGCGGGTGACGGCGGAGGCGTCGCGGGTTTCGAGCGTCTCGCCGTCCACATCCTCGGTGGACGTGGCCACGCCCAAGAGCATTTCGCCCTCATAGGTTTTATCGCTGCTCATGATGCGCGCCGAAACCTTGGTTCCGCGGCCGATCAGCAGGACCAGCAATCCCGTGGCCATCGGGTCGAGTGTGCCGCCGTGGCCCACTTTGCGGAATCCGAAATGGCGGCGGACCCGGTCCACGACATCGTGCGAGGTCAGTCCGGAGGGCTTGTCGGCCAGCAGGATGCCGTCGGGGTCAGGACGGGCGGTCGGAAGGGGTCGGCTCATCGGCCGCGGATGCGGATTCATCATCGGAGGACTCCGGAAGGTGGGCCAATACATCAAGCACGTGGTCGCCGAGCGCAACCGAAGGATCGCGGATGAACTGCAGCACGGGAGTGTATTTGAGGATCACGTCGCGATGAATCAGATTCTGCAGGTGCGCCCGATGATGACGCAGTTCGTGCAGAATGCGCTCCGCCTCCTCATCGGAACCGCGGATGGATACGTACACCCTGGCGCTGCGCAGGTTGCTGGCCGTCTCCACCCGGGTGATCGTGACCTCTTCAAAGGCGAACTCCGTGCCCGCCATTTCGCGATACAGCACGGACGCGATTTCGCGCTTGAGCAGCTCATTGACCCGGGTAAGGCGATCTTGTCCCATGGTAAATTCAATCCGACGGGCGGACTACAACTCCTGCGCGATTTTCTGCTTTTCGTACGCTTCGATGACATCGCCGGGCTGATAGTCCGCAAAGCGATCCAGCCGGATGCCGCATTCCTGTCCTTCGCGGACTTCGCTGGCATCGTTCTGGAACCGCTTGAGCGAGGCCAGCGTGCCTTCGAACACCACGGAACTGCCGCGGCGCACCCGGGCATGGGCGCGCGAGGTGATGCGGCCGGAGCGCACGATGCAGCCGGCGACATTGCCGGATTTGCTGATCTGAAACACCTGCTTGACGAGCGCCTGCCCCAGCGGATTTTCCTTGGTGATCGGATCGAGCAGGCCGGCCATGGCCGCGCGCACGTCGTCCACCATCTCGTAAATAATGCTGTACAGGCGGATTTCCACGCCTTCGCGTCGGGCGATGGCATTGACCTCGCTGTCGGCGCTGACATGGAAGCCGAGGATGATCGCATTGGAGGCCCGCGCCAGCAGGACGTCGTTGCCCGTGATGCTGCCGACGCCGGACAGCACAAACCGCAGCGCGACCTTGGCGCTCTTGATGCCTTCGAGCGATTGCTGGATGGCTTCCAGCGTACCCTGCACGTCGGACTTCAGCACCACCGGCAGTTCGCGAATTTGCACCGATTCGGTCGCGTTCAGCAGATCGTCGAGCGACAACCCCCGCTTGGGCGCCTGCAGCGATTGCAGGCGTTTTTCCTCAATCCGCTGTTCGCTGATCGCCTTGGCCTCGCGGTCATTGTCGACCACACGAAACTCCGCGCCCGCATCCGGCACGGCATTCAAGCCGAGGATCTTGAGGGCATGGGAAGGACCGGCCGTTCGGACCTTCACCCCGCGATCACTGATCAACGCCTTGACCCGGCCCCAATGATCGCCGCAGACGAGCGCGTCGCCGACTTGAAGCGTGCCCTGTTGCACGAGCAAGGTGGCGGTCGGGCCCATGCCGGGCTCCATGCGAGCCTCGATCACGCGGCCCACCGCCTTCTGGCGCGGCGCGGCCTTCAGCTCCAGCAAATCGGCCTGCAGCAGAAT
>JAGOHE010000163.1 GCA_017996315.1 Kiritimatiellia bacterium
GCCGCTGATCTCCTGGTTCCAGCCGGAGATGCAACCCGACTTCGGCGCGTGCGAGGAGTTCTGCAACGACTGCGCACGTGTCTGCCCCACAGGAGCGATCCGGAATCTCGGCGTGGAAGAGAAACGCCAGCTTCAGATCGGTGTCGCGAAGGTAACCCGGGATGACTGCCTCGCATGGACCGAAGGCGAGCACTGCATGGTGTGCCAGGAGTTCTGTCCCTACGGCGCCATAGATACTCGCACATCGCGCGCGGGCATCCCGCGACCCGTGGTGAACGAGAAAAAGTGCCGCGGCTGCGGCTTCTGCCAGAACGCCTGCCCCGCCATCCGGAATGGGAAAGCCATCCTCGTTCACGGCGTGGACGCACAGCGAATAATCGGCGAATCCCCATAGAGCTGGACTACTCTTTCTCGCTGCCCTGCATCATCGTCGCCATCTGGGGAGCGGAGGAGGACGGAGGTCCGAGCATAGAGCGTAGAGCATAGAGCGGGGAGCGGAGGAAGACGGAGGACGGAGGACGGAAGACGGAGGACAGAGGACAGAAGACAGAGGACCGAGTGCCGAGCGGGAAGCGCATTCGCGTGATTCGCGTGATTCGTAGTTTCTTCCCAACCGATTTTCAACTACGAATATCGCGAATATCACGAATCCGGAGAGCCGAGTCCTGAGTACAGAGCGGAGTGCAGAGAGCGGGGAGAGGGGAGCGGAGGAGAACGGAGGACGGAAGACCGAGGACAGAGGACGGAGGACGGAAGACCGAGAAGCTGTCCGCAGT
Organism: Kiritimatiellia bacterium; assembly: GCA_017996315.1. GTDB lineage: Bacteria > Verrucomicrobiota > Kiritimatiellia > PWTM01 > PWTM01 > JAGOHE01. Next base: position 777 of record JAGOHE010000163.1, read on the forward strand.
TCGGCCCTGCGCCCTGGGACGAGAGGGAAGTCCTGTGATTTTCTGTGGCCTGGGTGAGATTCGATGACACACATCCAGCGTCGTCGCGTGAGTACTTCGAGAAGGTGAACTGACCCATCGCGCCGTCGCACAATGAAGCCCCCGTTTTGACCCAGTGGTGTAGAAACTTTTGGACTCCGAGATCGAAGCGAACGTCAAATGGCTGGAAAACGCGGCGCGCAGGATACGATCCGGGGGATCAACATCCAAGGCTGCGGCAAACCCTTCCGAACGGCCGCATGCGTAGGCGCTACGGGGTTTTTTCGAACGGGCGGATGATGTCCAAACCGGGGAAGGCGGCGCTGAGGGACTCGGCGTGGGTGGATTCGAAGATCAGTTTCACGTTCGGTCCGGCGTCCATGGTGGCGTACACCGGTATGCCGTTGCGGCGGCATTCAAATATCGCGCGCAGGGTTTCCAGGGTGGCCGCGGTCCAGTATATGACCGAAGGACGCGCCGCCGCCATGGTCGCGTGCATGGCCATGGCGTTCCCTTCCGCCATCCGGCCCAGTCGCTCCAGATCGCGCTCCCCGATGGCCGCGCGCGCTTCCGCCAGGTCGCGTTCCACAACGGCCGGCCACGACGCGTAGAGCGGCGAGGTGGCCACGGTGTGACGCATCCCCTCGCCCGATCCGACCGCCTTGGGTCCCGCGTCCACGATCCGCACTCCGATGCACAAGCCCGGCCATGTTTCGGTCAGCGGCGCGGCCACGGAATCCATTCCATCATCCCGCGCGCCGCGGGCCCATTCCACAAATCCATCGAACACCGACCGGCATGCGCTGCCGCTGCCGAGGCGCGCCAGCGCCGAGAGCGCGGAGGCCGGGAGGTCCCAGCCCATCAGCCGGTCCATCGCGCGCGCCAGCGCCGCAAAGCCGGATGCCGACGAGGCCAATCCCGCGGCGGTGGGCAGGGTGTTCCGGGTGTCCACCTCGAAGCCCGGAGCGTCCGCGGACCGGAAGAGGTCAAGATACCGGATCATCCGCGCCGCCCTCGGATGGTCCACGTCCAGGCGTTCGCCGTTGAACATGAGACGGTCGCTCTCCGCCGCCCGCAGGCGGGTGCGCGTGCCCAGCGCCCCCATCGAAACGCTCAGGCTGCCGGTGACGGGAAGATGCAGGGCTTCGTCGCGTTTACCCCAGTATTTCACCAGCGCGATGTTGGCCGAAGCCCACGCCTCCGCTTCGGTTCGCGCGGGCCGGCGCGCCCGACCATCCAGCGCGAGATCCGCGGCGGCGCGGCGGCGTTGTTCGGCGGCGGAATCATGGTGAGCGCTCATGTTTCATTCTCCACGATCACATCCAATCCGCGGGAATCCATGCGCACGGGCAGCGCCGGATAGCGGGGATCGGTCCATTCGGCGGCGCCCAGCGCCACGGCGCAATCGCCCAGCCCCGAACCGGACACCTTCGCGCCGCACACTCCCCGCAAGGCGCGCAGCGCGGCGACGATCGCCGCCAGAGGCTCGTTCACCACGCCGATCGCTTCCATCAGCGACTGCCCTTCATTCATCGCCGAACCCAGGGCGGCAAGATCGCCCGCGCGCGCGGCTTCCGCGCCGGCGAGCGAGGCCGCATCCATCCGGTCATACACCTGCTCGAAGAACTCGGGATCGCGCGCGCGGCGGTCTTCGACCAGCGCAATTACTTCGGCGGTCGGCCGCTTGGCGCCCGAGTACACGGCCAGAATGGGCAGTTCATCCGCCACTCGCCGCGCGCTCCACGGTTCGGCGCGATACCGCACCAGCCCGCCGAATGCCGACGCCGCCGCATCCGCGCCCGAACCTCTCCCCTGCACCCGACGGATGACGTCGCGCGCTTCGCGGGCGATGTCATTGGTGGATGGCTTCTCCCCCGCCAGCGCCCGCGCCGCCGCAAGCATGGCGACGGTCACTGCCGCGGAAGAGCCGAGCCCCAGGGTGGGTTTGATTTCCGATTCAATGCGGAATTCCGCGCCGCGCGCGAGACCGGCGCCGGCGCTGCGCAGCGCCTCGCGCACAAACGGCATGCCCTCGATCCCGTCCACCTCGCGGGCCGGGCACTCCGCGTCGCCCAGGGCGGACCGCACCTGAATACGCCCGCCGGCGCGCGCGGCGGCGCGGACGGTCACGCGCCGGTTCACCGCGCACACGAGCGCGTGCCGCCCGTGCAGCACGGCGTGCTCGCCCAGAATCATCAGGCTGCCGGGCGCGGATGTGATCACGGAGCGCATGGGGGAAGCCTATCCAACCCTTGGATGGGCCGCGAGTGGAATTGTCCAATTCTTGGATGGCGGCGGCGAGACGGGTATGATGAAGCCCATGTTCCGACTCCTCCCATTCCGCGTCCCGAGCGGCCCATCCCGGCATGCCGCGGCATGATTGATTTCATCGGCGTATCCCAGCAGTTCGGCGGCCAGACCGTGCTGGACGCCGCTTCGTTCCGGATCAACCCCGGCGAGCGCGTCGGGGTGGTTGGCCCCAATGGCGCGGGCAAGAGCACGATCTTCGCGCTCATCGCCGGCGAGCTGTCGCCGCAGCAGGGCGAGGTCGTGACGCCCCGGAACACGCGGCTGGGCTGGCTGCGCCAGCATCTCAGCGCCCACGCGACCCACGCCACGCTGGTGGAGTTCACCCAGGCGCAGCCCGCGCTCGACGCTCTGCGCGCAGAATGGTCGGCGTTGGAACATGCGCCCGCCGCCACTCCCGAAGCGGAGCGCGCGCGTCTGCGGCGGATCGGAGAAATTCAGCATGAGTTCGAACATCTGGGCGGATACGCCCTCCGTTCCCGCGCCGAAGCCGCGCTGAGCGGGCTGGGATTCCCCGTTTCGGATTTCAACCGGCCTTTCCGCGAGTTCAGCGGAGGCTGGCAGATGCGCGCGGAGATGGCCCGCACGCTCATCGGCGCGCCGGATCTGCTGATGCTGGACGAGCCGTCGAACTACCTTGACCTGCCCGCCGTGGAATGGCTGCAGCGGTTTCTCCGCTCCTTTGCCGGCACTCTGTTGCTCATCTCCCACGACCGCTATCTGCTCCGGTCGCTCACCGACCGGACGCTGGAGGTGCATGGCGGGCAGACCGTGAAGTATCCGGGCGGCTATGACTTCTATCTGAAGGAACGGGAAACCCGCTACGAACAGCAGCGCGCGGCCCGGCGGAAGTACGTGGAGCATCGGGAGCATCTCGAGCAATTCATCCGCCGGTTCCGCGCGCAGGCCTCCAAGGCCGCGCTGGTCCAAAGCCGCATCAAACAGCTCGAGAAGCTGCCCGAGGTCAAAGCGCCCCCGGCGCCGCCCGATCTGTCGCATCTGCGCATCGCGTCGCCGCCGCATTGCGGGCGGCATGTCCTGCGGATGAAGGGCGCGGGGATGACCTATGACGGCCGGCGCTGGATTTTCCGCGGTGTGGACCTCGAACTGTCGCGCGGCGACAAAGTCGCGGTGGTCGGCTACAACGGCATGGGGAAGACCACGATGATCCGGGCGATGGCGGGCGCCCTGCCGCTGTCCGAGGGCGAGCGGATCGAAGGACACCAGGTGGTGGTCGGATATCAGTCGCAGGATGTAGCCGAAACCATGCCGCCCGACCGCACGGCGTTTTCAATTGTGCGCAGCGCCAATCCGGACCTGGGCGAACGCGAGGCGCGGACGCTGCTGGGCTCGTTCGGATTCAGCGGCGAAGCGGCGGAGAAGCGGTGCGACGTGCTGAGCGGCGGCGAGCGGATCCGGCTCGCCTTCGCGCGCCTCTTTGCCCGGCCGCCGAACCTGCTGCTGCTGGACGAGCCTACGACGCATCTGGACATTCACGGGCGGGAAGCGCTGGAACGGGCGATCCGCGAGTACGAGGGCACGGTATGCCTCGTGAGCCACGATGTGACGTTCGTGCGCAACACCGTCACGCGCATCATCGCCATCGGGCCGGAGGGCGTGGCGGTGTATCCGGGCGGGTATGACT
>JAGOHE010000164.1 GCA_017996315.1 Kiritimatiellia bacterium
GCGACGAGCTCAATCGCCGCGCGCTGCGCCGCATGGCGGTGCTGCGCCCGCTCAAGGTCATTCTGGAAAATGTGCCGGAGGGCGAAACGCACGAATGCGAGCTGCCCAACAACCCGGAGGATCCGGATGCCGGAAAACGGATCGCCGTCTGGAGCCGGGAACTGTGGATCGAACAGGATGATTTCATGGAAACCCCCGCGCCGGGATTCCACCGGCTTTCGCCGGGGAAATCGGTGCGGCTCCGGGGCGCAGGATTCCTGACCTGCACCGGCCTGGAACGGGACGCGTCGGGCGCCCCGGTGGCCGTGCGGGGAACCTGGTCTCCGCCGGAGACCAAACTCAAGGTCAAGGCCACGATTCACTGGGTGAGCGCGCGGCATGCCCGGCCGGCGGAAGTCCGGATTTACGATCGCCTGTTCAAGGTCGCCGATCTTTCGGAGATTCCCGAGGAGGCGGATTTCAAGGATTACCTGAATCCCGATTCGCTGTCGGTGGCGCAGGCGTGGGTCGAACCCGCGCTGGCGGAAGCGGAACCTGGCGCGCGGATTCAGTTCGAGCGCATCGGGTATTTCTGCGCGGATGCGAAGGATCATCGCCCCGGCGCGCCGGTCTTCAATCGCACCCTCACGCTCAAGGATGCGTGGGCGCGCCCGACCTCCGCCCCTGCGTCGTAACCGCCGTATTGCGGCGTCCGATATTCATGCGGCCGGAACTTCACCACTGGGTTCTGAAAAGCGGATCGCGCTGGATCCAGTTTCGCCGGCCTCGGGAGTGGCGGGAAGCGCATGTCCTTTCGGATATCCCGCGCCTGTTGGAGGACGTGGAGCGATGGGCGCGCGAGGGCGACTGGGCGGTCGGCGCTCTGGCGTACGAGGCGGCGCCGGCGTTCGACCCGGCTTTCCGAACCCATCCTCCGGCGAGTGGTGTTCCTCTGGCCATGTTCGGGAGATATGCCGGCCCGGAAGATTGGGAGACATCCCCAGCCGAGGATCCGGAGGCGCTGGCTTTTGCGCCCGGGGAATGGTCGCCCGGCGTGGACCGGCGGGCGTATGACGGCGCGATGGAAGAGATTCGCGCTCGAATTTCCCGGGGTGAAATTTACCAGGCCAACCTTACCTTTCCCCTGCGCGCGCGGGCGGTTTCTGGCGGGTGGCCGCTGTTCTGCGCGATGGAAGCCGCCCACCGCGCCGTGTTCGCGGCGTACGTTCGAACCGGGGCGGGGGAGATGTGCAGCTTGTCGCCCGAGCTGTTCTTTGAACTTTGCGGAGATGCGATCCGGAGCGTGCCCATGAAGGGCACCCGGCGTCGCGGGCGATGGATGGAGGAGGACGCCGCGCTGGCGGATGAGCTGGAAAAATCCGCCAAGGACCGTGCTGAGAATGTGATGATTACCGACATGGTTCGCAACGATTTGGGGCGCATTTGTGAACCGGGATCCATCGTGGTTCCGCGGCTGTGCGAGACCGAGCGTCATGCCTGGGTCTGGCAGATGATTTCCACGGTGGCTGGCCGGACCCGGGCCGGCTTTCAGGACATTCTCGGGGCGTTGTTTCCGGCCGCCTCCATCACCGGCGCGCCCAAGGTTCGGGCGATGAGGACGATTGCGGAGATGGAGTCCGGACCCCGGGGCTTCTATACCGGCGCGATTGGCTGGTGGGCGCCCGGCCGTCGCGCGCGGTTTAGTGTGGCGATTCGATCGGCCTGGGTTTCGGCGAGCGGCGATCGGGCGACCTATGGTGTGGGCGGGGGGATCGTCTGGGATTCCCGATCGGACGACGAATACGCGGAGGCTTGCGCCAAGGGCCCCCGATCGGGGCGCGCCATCCCGTTTGAGTTGCTGGAGACGATGCGTTGGAATCCCGCGGGGGGATACGAACAATGGCCCCGGCATGCCGCCCGGCTGGCGGAGTCCGCCCGATATTTCGGATTCGAAATGGACCTGAGCGTTGTGGAAACCGAATTGGCGCGTGCCGCATCATCATTTCCCGAATCGCCCCGCCGGGTGCGCCTGCTCGTCAACGCGCGCGGGATCGCGCGGGTTGAGGACGGGCCAATGCCTGCGCTGGATCATCCGCGACGCCTCGCGCTGTCCCGGGAATCCGTGGATTCAAAAGATCTGTTCCTGTATCACAAAACCACGCGAAGAGAAGTCTATGAACGGCATCGGGCCGCGCACCCGTTAGCGGACGATGTGCTGCTGTGGAACGAGCGGGGCGAGGTGACAGAGACCTGTATGGCGAACGTGGTGGTAGAGATGGAGGGCGAACGGTGGACGCCGCCTCGTTCGTGCGGCCTGCTGGCCGGAACCGCGCGGGCGCACCTGCTGGAATCCGGTTATTGCCGCGAACGGGTGATCAGCGTCGAGGAGGCGATCCGCGCCGGGCGATGGTGGACGGTCAATGCCGTGCGCGGCTTGGTGTCTGCCCGGTTGATGGCCTAAGCGGCCTGCGTGGGGCGAAGGACGGGATCAGTCCATCGCGGCATGCCATCGCGCCCAGGCTCCGCTGGGTACGGGCAGCACACCCTCGGCGCCGGTCAGCATCATTTCGCCGTGTTCAACCCGTCCCTTCCGATCGGACAGCGCGGAGCGGAGGAGGTTGTCGAGCGCCACCGGTCCGAGGCCCGGCGTATGCGCGGTGAGCAGTACAAACCGGGGGTGCGGGGACAGGGTGGAACGGACGGCGTCGAGCAGGGCGGGAATATCCTCTTCGATCTTGAAGAGTTCCCCTCGTTTTCCTCGTCCGAAGGTGGGCGGATCCAGAATGATCCCGTCATATTTCACCCCGCGCCGCTGCTCGCGCAACAGGAACTTCAGGGCATCGTCAACGATCCACCGGATGGGCGCTTCCCGCAGGCGATTCAGCCCGGCGTTTTCCTTCGCCCATTCCACCATGCCGCGGGAGGCGTCCAGATGGCATACCTCCGCGCCTGCGCGGGCGGCGGCGAGGGTCGAGCCGCCGGAGTAGGCGAACAGATTGAGCACCCGCGGCGGCCGGTGCGCCGCGTCGGCGGTCCGCCGCGCGATCCAGTCCCATTGCGCCCGCTGTTCGGGAAACACACCGAGGTGTCCGAAATCCGTCCCGGACAGGCGGAATCGCAGGCCGTCAATTTCCACAATCCACGAGTCCGGCAATGCGACGCGGTTGTGCCAGCGCAGCCCGTCCTCCCGGTCGAAAGCGGCTGTCGCGGATTGCCAGGCCGATTCCCCAAGCCGCGGCGCCCAAACGGCCTGCGCGCACGGGCGCGCGAGCACCACCGGACCGAAGCGTTCCAGCTTCCGCCCGTGGCCGCTGTCGAGAAGGGCGTACTCGGATTTCATGCGGGCCTAGAATAGAAGAAAATTCCCCCCGGAGCGAATCCGGAATCCCAGCACTCATCGCCGGGCCGTGACGCCACGGCCGGCGCTGGTTCATCGCCGCGCAGATACGGGCGGATCAGTGTACTTTCTTTTCCTCGCGGCGCTTTTTCACAATCGCTTCCGCGAGTCCCGCCGGCACGGCTTCGTAATGCTCAAAATGCATCGAGAAGGTCGCCCGGCCCTGGGTCACCGTGCGCAGGGAATTCGAATATCCGAACATCTCGCTGAGGGGCACCATGCCGCGGACGCATTTCATTGCGCGGATGGATTCCATGGATTCGATGCGCCCACGGCGCTGGCAGACCGAACTGGTCACCGGCCCCATGTAGTCCTCGGGCGTTTCCACCTCCAGCGACATAACCGGCTCGAGCAGTTGTGGAGCGGACCGCAGGAAGAATTGCTTGAATCCGGCGCGCCCCGCTTCCTGGAAGGCGAAATCGCTCGAATCGACATCGTGGTATGAGCCGTCGGTCAGCGATACGCGCATATCAACGACCGGGTATCCGGCATACGCTCCCTGCACCATCGCCTTGACCACGCCCTTTTCAACCGACGGAATGTATTCCGCGGGAATGCGCCCGCCGACGATCTTGTTGACGAATTCGAAGCCGCTTCCGGGGGGCAGCGGTTCCAGCTCGAGCACCACATGCGCGTACTGTCCGCGGCCGCCGCTCTGTTTGATGTGCTTGTACGCGCCGCCCACGGGAATCGTACCCGTTTCCCGGTATGCGACCTCCGGCCGGCCGACTTTGGCATTCACGTTGAACTCACGCTTCAGGCGATCCACGATGATTTCCAGGTGCAGTTCGCCCATGCCGGAGATGATGGTTTCCTTGGTTTCCGCGTCGAAGGAAACCGTGAAGGTGGGATCCTCATCCGCCAGGCGATGCAATGCCTCGGAGAGTCGGTCGCTGTCGGCCTGGGTTTCCGGAGAGATGCTGATCGAAATCACCGGCGCTGGAAATTCGATCGCCTCGAGGTGAATCACATGGTCCTCATGGCACAGGGTGTCGCCCGTCTTTGTGTCGCTCAGGCCCGCCACCGCGACAATATCGCCCGTGTGCGCTTCTTCGATCGCTTCCTGCCGGTTCGCGTGCATGCGGAACAAGCGTGAAATGCGCTGTTCCTTATCCCGGGTGCTGTTCAGCAGCGTCTCGCCGGCTTTCAAGGTGCCCGAGTAGATGCGAATGTAGGTCAGCTTGCCCATGTGTTTGTCGGCCATGATCTTGAACGCGAGGGCGGCGAGCGGATCGGAGTCCGTCGGGTTGCGCCGGTTTTCCTCGGGTTCGCGGGCGCAAATGATCGGGGGGATTTCATTCTGCGCGGGCAGGCATTCGATCCCGGCGTCCAGCAGCCGCTGGACGCC
>JAGOHE010000165.1 GCA_017996315.1 Kiritimatiellia bacterium
CCACAATCTCGATCGGAACCCCCAGCGAATGGAACAGGTCGGCGATACGCCGCCCCTCGCCCTCGCGCATCAGGCCGTTCTCCACGAAATAGGTCTTGAGCTGCGCCCCCAGCGCGCGATGGGCCAGCAGGGTCACCACGGCGGAATCCACGCCGCCGGACAATGCGCTGATGGCGATTTCCGAACCGACGGAAGCGCGGATCGCCTCGATCTGGTCGCGGATGAACTGGTCGGGACGAAGCTGGGCCAGCGGGATCTCTTGCACGGACATGCGGGTACCTCTTGATGGTTGAGGGCACAGAAGTGGCGAACCGACTCCCGCCGCCCGCGCGAGACCCGCTGAATCTGGTCCCGACCCGTGCGGCTTTGAGGCGCTTCACCGTACGGGGCTTTAGTGTAACGTTCGAAGGGTGGTTTCGTCAAATTCGGGAATGCCACGGAGCCTCGCCTGCGCCGTTTCGCTGTGGGCAAAAACCAGGGGAATGATGGGGAGATGCCGGGACCATCCCGCGGATCGCCAACGCTCAGGGAGCAGCCGTCGTATTCCAAAGACACCGCCCGTTCCACCACAGGGGGAACGGATTAGGCGGAGCATCGGAAAAGTCCGCCGGGTCGGAATCTATTAGAATCCAGGGGCCGATGGGCAGAAGACGGGCAACCCGGCCGGACCGCTCCAGCGCCCGGAGTGTTTGGGGTAAATCTTCTTCTTCCACCACCAGCGCGGTATGGGCATCCCAAACGACCGCTCCGCCGTCCAATCCGCCCGCGCCGTGGAACACTTTGGAGGAAAGCTCCACGGCCATATTTCCTTCAAACGCATCGTATGCGCACATGGACAGCCATCGGCCGGCGTAGAGCCGCCGGTGCCCCCGCTCGCGCAGGACATCCCAAAGCCGGGCGAGATGTTCGGCCGAATCGGCGGGACGTTCACCGGAGCGGGGGGAGAACATCTGCAGCTCTGTGATGCGCCAAATGTGGTTGGAACGATGATGAGGCATGCGGGTCAGACGCACCGCGCGAATCGTCGGGTCATCCGGCATCCGGCAGGACCAGAATGCCCGGCGCCCATCGTAGAAGGGGCGCGGGCCGCTCCAGTAGAAGGGCGAAACTGTCGAAACCTTGTGCGCCACCCGCCATTCATCGGAATCCGCCGGCTGCACCTCCACTTGAATCAGGGCGGGCAGCGAAAGGGTATCGGTCGGCCAGATGCGGATTTCCCGAAGCGGCTGGGGCTCGGAAAAGCGAACGGTCACCTGCTCGGCCTCGGAAACTTCGGCAGTCTCAGTCCATGAGGTGTCCGGATTTCGATCGGCGATGGATGCCATCAAGTCCGCCCCGGCGCGGTCCGTGCATTCCGACCACGCCGAGGGCGGGAGCTCTTGGAGGCGGCCCGCGGGCGGACGGAAATCGTAGGCCATGCTGCAGGACCCGACGCGGGCGAGCCGGGCCGAACCTCCGGAATGACGGAGCATCGAGCGAATGGCGCCATGATCGCCGATGATACCAATGCGTTCCGCGCGCTCCGCAGTTTCGCCGAACGGGGGATATCGTTCACACTGAAGATTGGTCACCGGCACGCTCCCGCCGAGGCGGAAATTCAGCGGATACTCCCGTAAATGAGCGTACAGAGCTTCCACGCGCGAGGAGTTTATCCAGTCGGCCACGGCCTGATCATCCGCGCGCTGCGATTTGACCCGGGCCGCGCGTCGCGCATAGCTCGGAAGAAGAACAGCCTGGGCGATCGCCGCGGTGAGCGCGAAACTCCACAACACCAACCCCCGCCGCCGCGCGGGGGCCAGCCATGAAATCCCCGCGAGAATCAGCAACACCAGCGAAGGCCACATGGGCACCAGAAACCGGGCGGTGTTCATCTCGATCTGATCGGAGGTGATATAGATCAACAGCGAAAGAGCCCCGTGCGCTCCCGCGGCGGTTGCCGCGGCAAGCGCCGTCGGGGACGCCTGCCGCCGGCGGAACTCGCGGGCCAGCGCCGCCGCGCCCAGCGCGATGCCCACGAGATAGAGCAGCCAAAGAACAGCGGAAAAGGGTGTGAACTCGGGCAGGGCGCCCAGAAACTGACGATACCGATGAGCCAGCAGACGCAGACCCGTTCCGAGCGAAACCGAACCCAGATGTCCGGCCATGAGGAATGTGGCGAATCCGTGGGTGATGTTCCACCACCAGAAGGGGAGGCTGCCCAGCAGAAAACCCGCCGCAGCCGGGAAGATACGAAGCCGGCGCGGGCGAAACCGGGCGGCCACCGCCACCTGAGCCGCGCACACCAGCAGGGCGGAAGTCACCATCTGGCTGGACCACCAGCCCAACCCGCCCAGGGCCCCGAGAGTGAAATAACGCCATCCCGGAAGGGGACGTCCCGCGCGGAGATCGTCGGCCATCCGGGCGCCCAGCCACAGAACGAGAAGTCCGAACAACATCGAAGTCATGTAGCCGCCCCGAGCCGCGAATTGGAAGGCATAGAATTCCATCGGACCCATCGCCAGCAACAGACCGGCCGCCCCGGCGGCCTGCGTTCCGCCCACATCCTTCGCCCAGCGCATGGCGGCCCACAAGGCGAGAGCGGACACCAGCGCGGGACCGGCGGTCAGCGCGAAACCCGACTCGCCGAAAAGCACGAAAAGAACAGCGCTCACCGACGGCTCGAGACTGCCCATGTACGGTTGGCCGTAGAAAAAAACGGGAAACGATCGCCCCTCCGCCATATGCCGGGCCATCAGCCCGACGACGGAAGCGTCGTAATCGGTGATGTGGCGCACACACCATGCGCCATACAATCGCGCCAATGCGCCGGCCAGCCAGATCAATGCAAACAGCGCGACCGGACCGGGCCGGAACGCGGAGACTCGCTGCCGGAAAGGAGATTCCTTGAAACTCATGTACTCAGTATCCGCCCGCCACGGCGGCCGGAAACGGACTTCATTAGCCGACAACCGGCCCCGTAATGTCAAGCGCACGGCGTCGGGAATCTGGGAATCATAAAAACGGAACCGGCGGGCGCGCATAAGGGGTCAGTCCTATAAAATAATATACTTGACGGTTGGGGGGAGGTGGGGGGATGCTGGGGGCATGCCAAGGAAACCCAGAAGCGGTCGCGACAAAATGTTTGATATGGGTTGATTTGGGCGGAGGCGGGCGGAAGTTGTGCGACGGACGTGGGTTATGAAACGAACGCAACAGGGGTGAGGCGAAATACGGAAAAGGGTCGGGACAGGCGCGTGAAAAGGGTGTCAATCGGAGCTGGCGTGACGCTCGCGAACAGTCCGCAGAGTGTGCGCAGAGTGTCCGCCGTTGCCGAGCAGAAGCAGATCGGGGCGGCGGAGCGGCGGGCGCTATGGCTTTCAGCGCAGGATGGGAAGTCGGCGCCATGTCGCCGCGGCTTGCTTCCCGCAACGCTCGCACCAATCCACTCTCCTGAGTCTTGAACCGCAGACCGAACTCGTCGGGACAGGCGCAGTCAGAACGGAACGTTGTTCTTTTTGTGATTCCATGCATGCCACCTTTCGAAGAGCCGTAGCCCGCGCTCGGGCGTCAGGGCCATGGCACCACACCGACTGCAGCGAGATCCGGCTGAGCGATGTCCGATCCTCCAGCAGATCTGGCAGTCAAGCCAGTAACGAAGATCGAACCGCTTGATCATGGTTTCACCCGCACTCCTCGGGGCCATGGTTTCGTGCTTGCGGATAATGTTGGACTTGGTAGGCTGAAGGCGCCGCTCCCACTGGCGGACGAATCCAGCGTAGGCCGCCAGTGCGTAGGTCCGATGTGAATTGGCACCTTCCTCGGACTCATCGGCGCTTGTTTTTGCCATCTTCCGGCCACTCTTCGTAGGCGCTCATCAGCCAGGCAAGATCATTTCCGCGAGGCTTCGCTACAATGGCCACGAGTCCTCGATGCTCGAAAATTGCGCGATCACCCCCGCTATCCAACACTCGGCCCAGTGCCATCGTTTCCACTGCGGCGATGCAGGTTTCTTCCGGAGAATGCCGATTTCTGCCGGGGTGGCGTCGGTCTTGTTCTTCCCGTCGTTCTATGATGTGGTGGACGCCCATGCCGCGCCTTGCCCACACGATGTCTATCGGCCCGGTTTCCGTGCGATCGATTCCCGACGGGCGGTCAGTGCGATCGGAGATGACGGCCCACATGTTCTTCTCGGCAGCACCGAGCTTCGCTTTCGTTTCCGGGCTGCCGTCGCCTCGGCAGGCGGTGCAGGCCCCATCTTTCGTGAGCCATTGGCCACAGGCCGGGCAGTGTTGCGTGCCGAATGTGTGGAGTTCAGCGGCGGCGAAAGGGCCGCGCACCGCCTCCCTCTGCGATGCCAGGATATCGGGATAAGGCAACTCCATTCGCCGCGTAGGCGGTCAGGGCTTGTTCCAAGACCACGGCTGCGCGGCCGGGTTTCCAGTTGACCGTGAACTCGAGAAGCCGGGCTTCACATTCGGCCGCGGTGCGGCTTTCGCGGATGATCCGCGCGACAGGCGCGAGGTCGCCGCGGAAAGCCTGCGCGAGATCGGCGGCACCGGCGGCGGCGATGTCGTCGAGGCCGGCCACGGGGGCGGCCGGGGCGGCGGCGGCACATAAGGGGTCAGTCCTATAAAATAATATACTTGACGGTTGGGGGGAGGTGGGGGATGCTGGGGGCATGCCAAGGAAACCCAGAATCGAGTATGCGGGCGCGGTGTATCATG
>JAGOHE010000166.1 GCA_017996315.1 Kiritimatiellia bacterium
GTTCCATCGCGGTCAGATGCGTATACTCTCTCATGAGATGGGTCTCCTTTTTTCGGGCTGGTTTCACTACGTCTCCTACCCGTTGAGACCCATCTTATCTCTGTTGCACTTGTATTGTGCATCTGCCCCCTTGGATGGCCGGGTGTCAGTCGTGGGAGCTTCGGAGCATGTTCAGGGCAACCTCGGCCACGCGGCTGGGGTAGAGCTGGCACATGCAGGCGACATCGTTGCGCGCACAGGTTCGGGAAAAGCACGGACGGCAGGACAATCCGTCCACCCACAGCGTCTTGGACAATCGGCCGTAGGGGCCGGTACGGGTGGGATCGGTCGGGCCGAACAGCGCCAGTACCGGCCGTCCCAGCGCCGCGGCTATGTGCATGGGTCCGGAATCCACCGTGACCACCAGATCGCAAGTCGCCATCCGGCCGCCCAGCTCGGGCAGCGATGTTTCTCCGGCGCAGTTGACCACGCCGCCGCCGGGGCCGAGTGATCGCTCTATTTCATCGCACACCGGACGCTCCGCCCGCCCGCCCATGAGCAGGATCTGCGCGCCGGTGTTCATCAGACGACGCGCGAGGTCGGCGAAATATTCCGGCGGCCAGTTCTTGGTCGGCCAGCGCGAGGCGGGCACCAGGCCCACCACGGGGCCGGGGCCGATTCGGGGAACGGATGGAAAGCGCACGGGAAATTCCAAGGTCTCCGGCATCGGCCAGCCGAGCCACCGGATCACATCGAGATTTTCGTCCACAGCGTGCCGCGCCTTGTTCCGGGGACCGGCCACGGCCGAGTAGAACATCCGGGAACCTTCCCGGTGGAACGAGGGACCCAACACCGGGGCCCTGCGGGACCGGCGCGTCAGACGGGCGGGAATAGCGCTCTTGAGGAGACCCTGCGCATCCACCACGAGATCATACCGCTCGCGGCGCAGTTCCTGCAGAAAACGAACGAGGAACAGGGCGATGCGTTGACGGGGAAACGAGAGGACCCGGTCCACGTCGGTGAAGCAATCCACCAGCGGCACATACGCCGGCTGCACGAGCCAGTCCACCGTCGCCCCGCTGGCGCGTTTCAGGGCGCGCACGGTGGGCAGCGCGTGGAAGAGATCGCCCAGCGAGCTGAGTTTGACCACGAGCAGGCGGCGGACTTGGTCGGGGGAAGGTCGGCGGGTCGGCATCGGGGGGACTAGCCCTGCTCCTCGATGAGCCACAGCATCGCGGCCTTGTGCATGTGCAGACGGTTCTCCGCTTCGTCAAACACCGCGGATTGCGGGCCGTCCATCACCTCGTCGGTCACTTCGCATCCGCGCTGCGCGGGCAGACAATGCAGGAACATGGCCCGGCGGCCGGCGCGGCGCATGAGCGCGGCATTGACCTGATAGGGACGGAACTGTCGGGCGCGTTCCTCCTGCTCGCTCGGGGGAATATGGTAGCTCATCCAGGTATCCGTATAGACGGCGTCGGCGCCCTCGACGGCGCGGATCGGATCGGACATGACCCGGATGACGGCGCCCGTTTTCCGGGCCGTGCGTTCGGCCCGGGCCAAGACGCGCGGATCGGGCGCGTATCCCTCGGGGCACGCAATGCGCATGGATATGCCCATCAAGGCGCAGCCGGAAATCAGCGAGTGGGTCACGTTGTTGCGGGCGTCTCCGAGGTAGGCCAACGTCCGCCCCTCCAGCGCGCCCATCCGTTCTTCCATCGTCAGCAGATCGGCGAGGACCTGGGTGGGATGGGAATCGTTGGTCAGTCCGTTGATCACCGGCACACCGGAGAATTTCGCCAGCGTCTTCACGTGCGCCTGTTCAAACAGCCGCGCCATGATCATATCCACATAGCGGCCGAGGGTGCGGGCGGTGTCGGCGATGCTCTCCTTGCCCGCGCCGAAAGGTGACGTGCCGAGGTCGTAGAAGATCGCGTGCCCGCCCATCTGGGTCACGCCGGTTTCGAACGAAACCCGGGTGCGCAGGCTGGGTTTTTCGAACAGCATGCACAGCGTCTGGCCGGACATGGCCTGCGCGAAGTCCTCGGGATGGCTTTTGACCTGTCCGCCCAAATCCAGCATCCGACGGAGTTGCCGGGCGGTGACTTGCGACAGATCGATCAGATGTTTCATGATTGCTGGTATCCTGCGACGTCCCCGTGGAACGTTACCCCATCAAATCCTCGTAGTATTCGTTGATTTCTCCGTCCTTGTCGAACATCCACAACATCAGCGCCGCGCGAATCCACATGCCGTTGCGCACCTGCCGCCAGTAGACCGCGCGCGGATCACGGTCCACCTCGACGGCGATCTCATCGCGGCGCGGGAGCGGATGCAGCAGGACCGCGTCCGGACGCAGGCGGGCGAGATGTTCGGCGCGGAATCTGAAGCGCGAGACGTCAATGGCCCGGCTTTCGCCGTGCTGGTCCCATTCGTCCTGGAGCCGGGTCATGTAGATCGCGTCGGCGCGGGCCACCACATCCTCAAAATCATCGGTCATTTCCCACGGCGCCCCCGCGGCGTCAAGGCTCTGGCGCACATCCGGTCCGATCTGCAGCGCATCGGGCGCGCAGAAGATTTGCCGCACCCCGGAATACCGGGTCAGCAGCCACGACAGCGATCGCGCGGTCCGGCCGCGTTTCAGGTCGCCGACGAAAGCGATCGTTTTCCCCTCGATGCCGCCCCGTTCGGCGAAGCTGTAGGCCAGTGTGTAAATATCCAGCAACGCCTGCGTGGGATGCTGGTCCTTACCCGATCCGGCGTTGATCACGGGCACGCACCGGTTGGTCTGCGAGAGCATCCACGCCACGCGCTCGGCAAAGCCCCCCATCGGGTGGCGCATGATGATCAGGTCCACGTAGGAACTGAACGTGCGCACGGAATCCTCGGGCGATTCCCCTTTGAGTTCGCTGGAGGTCTGCGTATCGCGGACTTCGGCCGGCTGGAGCCCGATGATCTGGCAGGCGGCGTAGAACGAAAGAAAGGTGCGCGTCGAAGGTTGGGCGAAATACAGCATCGCCCGCCGGTCGCTGAGCAGATTCTGCAGAAACAGCCGTCCGCCCTTGGTTTTGGCGATCCGACGGGTGCGGGTTGACAGTTCGCACAGCCGGTCAAGCAGCGCCCGGTCGAACTGCTGGGCCATCAGCGCATGACGAAGCCGACCGTCCGACGAAAACCACTTCGCCTTATCCTCAGGAGGCAACGCCGAGAGTTCCTCCCAGGAAGGCATGGATGAATTTTTCAGGACGCCGGACATGGAACTCCTTCGGTGGGCGCTCCGCCTTGCTGCGGCAGGCGCGCACCTATGTTAGGGGGTACCGGCCTCCGTATCAAGCGTGCCGGCAATCGTTCACATTGTTCAGCCGGCCAATCGCTCGCGCCATTCGTGGAAGGGCCGCGCCCGAGCGTAGGATTCCAGCCCCGCGCAGGGATGCAGGCGAATTGGTGCGCCGGTTTCATGAATGGCGGCCCAGGGATTGAGCCCGGACGCCAGCACCCACCCGGTCCGCCCCTCTTGAATCGGAACATTCAGCACCGGTTGCCCGGGGCGGCCGATCTTCAGCGTTCCTGCCAGCGCATGACGTTCCATCGCGCGCACCGTTGCATGCAGCCGGTCCAGTCCTGAATCCGGAATTTCGATCAGATACCCGCAGATCAGCCCTGCGCCGCTTCGCGCGCATTCCCGGACCCGCGTCAGCCCCGCCCGGATCAGGAGTACCGAAGGATCCATGGTGGTGTCGGAACAGCCGATGCGTTCCACAATTCGAACGGGCTGGTCCTCGCGCATTTCCACCAGCACACCGCTTCGGAGATGCGCTGGCAGTCCTTCCCTCCGTGCCACCTCGCAGAGCGCCGCAATGGAAACCACGCCAAATCCCGCATGATGGCGCGGCACGACGGTTCCGGCCAGCCGCTCGCCTTCCCGGGCCGACGCAATCCGATGCCCCGTTCCCAACCGACGGCCAAAGACGTGCTTCATATCTTCCACACATCTCAAGAGCTGGCTTTGATGAACCAACGCCACATCCATCGCCACTGTCCCCCGCCCCTCCCGAAGTCGGAACTCCATCCCGGGCGCCAGACGCTCGCTCTGCGTCCGCCAATCCCCGGACGGAGCATTGGCCCGCTGTCCGGAGAGCGCTTCCCGCCCGAGATCGGTAATCTCCCGGCCCCGACGCCGGCTCACGAGCTTCGTCAGCCCCTCACGGTCCAGTCGCATCAAATGATACCGCACACTCCGCGGCTGAAGCCCCGCCCCACCCAGTCGCTCCGCCAGCGCTGATGCGCCAACCGGTCGGTCCAACTGGTCCAGCAACTCCAAAATCGCCGACCGCACCTTATCCGATGCACTCATGCCTAAACTCCATACGTCCGGAAGAACATCCAGACCCTCAATCCGCGCACATGCCGTTTCAACCTTCCTAAAAACCTAATCAGGCCATTAGTTTCTTCGAAATACGACAAATTTTCAAATTCAAATAAAGGAAAGTATTACCGTTATTTATTTCTTTAATAGGCAATCTTTTGTTGATACTTCATTTGCTTTTCCGCAATTCTGGTGTTGCTCGAATGCGGAACATATTGGCCAACAGGAGACATTGATGAGCTACATTCAGGATGTTGTTGAGCTTGTGGAGCGTCGCAATGCGGGAGAGCCGGAGTTCTTGCAAGCGGTGCGCGAGCTGCTGGAGCGGTCT
>JAGOHE010000167.1 GCA_017996315.1 Kiritimatiellia bacterium
TTGCTTGACCGGAACCTCTAATGAGTGACCCCAGTGCTGGACGCCCGCCGCATCTCCACCCCCCCCGCTCGGTCTCAAGCTCGGGAAACGATACGGCAAAAGCCCGGCAGATGGACCGCAAAGGCTCCAGGCTCGCCGGAGAGATCGAATATTTAACATTTAAGGGCTGACCCCAGTGCTGGAAAAATTACAATTTCCTAACTAGCCTTCTGCCGTTGTTTGGTCCACAATGCTACCAATCCAATCGGGGCTGTGTCGGGCGGCGCAGTCCAGACCGAATGGAATCGGGCAGATCGAAAAGGAAGGACGAGATCGAATATGAAGAAGTTTCTGGCTATCATGGCTGCGATGGGGATCGCCGGCGTCGCGAGCGCGGACTTGGTGTCGGGTGATGTGGCGGTTATCAGCGTAAATGCAGACGGCACCAAGCCCTTTGCATGGGTTGCGCTGGTTGACATCCCGGCGAGCACCACAATCAACTTCACGGATAACGGCATCCTGAGCACCGATCTCCTTCGTACGGGAGAGGGCGTCCAAAGCTGGAGTCATACCTCGTTGGTTCCCGCGGGCACGGTGATCACTCTTCCTTCTTCCTCGGTAGCGACGCCGGCGTGGTCGTTGGGCACAGGCACCGGTAGCATCAATTTCAATCCTTCCGGCAGTGGCGACCAGATCATCGTGTTTACGGGCGACGTTTCCACCCCTACGTATATCTACGGCGCCAATTGGGCGAACAGCGGTTGGGTCGCAGGCGCAACGAGTTCAAACAACAGCAAGGCGCCCACGGCCAATGTGCATGTCGGAAGCCTCGACAATTTCCAGTATGCCGGTACCCAGTCGGGTACCCGCAATGACCTGCTTGCCGCTATTTCCAATCCGGCGAACTGGAATACCGGAAGTGATTCCGCTGCCTACACCTGGACCGGTGGCAATTTTACCGTCATCCCCGAACCCGCCTCCATCGGTCTGCTGGGCATGTTCGGCGTCGCGGCGCTGTTGCGCCGTCGGGTGGCGCTTAAGTAATACACGGTTGTATAACCTTTGGATGACCGGCGGGCCAACGGCCCGCCGGTTTTATTATATGATCAGATGTCTGTTGGAGTTTTTTTCAGAGCCCGTGGCGGATCATTCCCTCGCCAATCGTATGATTCGCATTCCGCACCCCCCTGACCATCTCTTTCGAGAGCAACTGTAGCCGGACGCGGTGAGGCCGGGTTCCATCGCACTTGGCCTCATGAAATAAAATCAACGCTGTCATGGCGGATGAGAATCATCTATATCTTGTCCCTGTCATGGCATGGCCCGTCTATGACCCGCTCGCAATGTCGAGGTGAGATGATGAAGTGGAATTCTCTGATCCTGTCCGCGTTGATCGCCGGTCTTTCGATCGCGCGCGGCGCGGATTCGCCGCCGCCATGGGAAGATCCGGAGGTCTTCGGTATCGGCAAGCTGCCTCCGCGGAGCACGGGATGGTCCTGTCCCGACGCGGCCGCCGCGCTGGCCTCGACCTACGAGAATGCGCCGGATTTACGGTGCCTCAACGGCGAGTGGGCGTTTCACTGGCAACCGCAGCCGGAGCCTCGACCGCGGGGCTTTGAACAGCCGGGATTCGACGCATCCTCATGGAAGACCATCCCCGTCCCTTCGAACTGGGAACGCCACGGTTGGGGCGTGCCGGTCTATACGAACACCCGCTATCCGTTCCAGGTCGATCCGCCGCGCGTGATGGGGACGCCGCCCTCGCATTTTACCAGCTTCGCCCAGCGCAACCCGGTCGGCCGCTACCGCCGGGAGTTTGAGTGCCCGCCGCACTGGACGGGCCGCCGCGTCCTCCTGCATTTCGCCGGCGCCGGATCCGCGGTTCATGTGTGGGTGAATGGCCGGCATGCCGGGTACAGCGAGGGGTCGCGCCTTCCGGCGGAGTTCGATGTGACCGAGCTGGTGCGCCCCGGCGCGAACCTGCTCGCCGTGGAGGTGTACCGGTTCAGCGATGCATCGTATCTCGAGGACCAGGATTTCTGGAGGCTCAGCGGGATATTCCGCGATGTGTTCGTCCATGCCATGCCGCCGGTCGGGATGTGGGACGTCCACGTCAACGCCGGGCTCGACGCTGAATTTCGCGATGGCACACTCCAACTGCTCGCCACGGTTCGCAATACGACGCCGGAAACGGCGCGCGGGCTATCCGTCCGCCTGGCGTTGTACGACGGCGACGGAAAACCCGTCGCCCTCGGGGCGGCCGCGGAAGCGAAGCTGCCGGACGCCGCGCCGGGTCTGGGCGCGGAGTGGCGCTCGGCGTCGCTCGCCGTCCCGGCGCCCGCGCCGTGGACCGCGGAGACGCCGAATCTCTACACCGCGGTGGTCGAACTCCGGAAGGACGGCCGCGTGATCGAGGCGCGCAAGGTGACGGTGGGGTTCCGGCGCGTCGAGCTGCGCAACGGCCAGTTCGCGCTGAACGGTCGCGCGATCAAGCTCAAGGGCGTCAACCGCCATGAAATGGATCCCGCGCTGGGCTATGTGCCGACGCGCGAGCGGATGGAGCAGGACGCGGCGCTCATCAAGCGATTGAACCTCAACGCCGTCCGCACCGCGCATTACCCGCACGATCCGCGCTGGTATGAAATCTGCGACCGGATGGGCCTGCTGGTTCTCGACGAGGCCAATGTGGAATCGCACGGGCTGAGCTATCACAAGAACGTGCTTCCGGGGGACCGGCCGGAATGGCGCGGGGCGGTCGTGGACCGCATGCGCCGGATGGTGATCCGTGACCGGCAACATCCCTGCGTGGTGATGTGGTCGCTGGGCAACGAGGCGGGCTACGGCAGCGCGTTCCGGCACATGCGCGAGGCGGCTCTCGCCGCCGATCCGCAGCGGCGGCCGATTCAGTACGCCGATATGAATGCCGCCGCGGATGTGGACAGCCAGACGTATCCCACGCCGGAGTGGCTTCTGCGGCACACGCAGGGCAAGGCGGACCGCAAGGGCGAGCGCGGCGAGAAGGCCATGTCCGAGGCGCACGGGCCGTATCCTTCGGGCAAGCCGTTTTTGATGAACGAGTATGCCCACGCCATGGGCAACAGCGTCGGGAACTTCCGCGAGTACTGGGACATCATCGAAGCCCATCCCATGCTCATCGGCGGATTTATCTGGGACTGGGCCGACCAGGCCCTGTATCAGACCGCGCCGGACGGGCGGCGGTTCGCCTACGGAGGCGATTTCGGCGATCAGCCCAACGACGGGAATTTCTGCTGCAATGGGCTCGTCGGACCGGACCGCGTTCCGCATCCGCACGCGTGGGAGGTCTTCAAGGTTCACCAGGATCTGCGGGTTCTGCCGGTCGAATCCGCGGAGGGCCGGTTCCGGGTGACGAACCGCGGCGCGTTCACGAATGCGGGGCGGTACGAGGCGGTGTGGAAGCTGGAGCGGAACGGAGTGGTGGTGGAGAAGGGGACGCTGGGCCGACTCGACATTCCTCCCGGCGAAACGCGCGGCATCACGATCCCGTGGAGCCGGCCGCCGCCGAAGGACACTCCGGACGAATGGTGGATCACCGTCAGCTTCCGCTTGACCGGGGCGACCGCGTGGGCGCCGGCCGGTCACGTGGTCGCCTGGGACCAACTGCCCGTGCGGGTCCCCGCCGCACTTCGCGCGCCCGCCCCTCCGTCCATACCGGGCCGCGCGTTGCGGGTGACGCGCGAGGGCGCCGGCGTGCGCATCGAAGGCGCGGGCTTCAGCGCGCGTATAAGCGGCGAGACCGGCGGGTTGTCCTCATACCGCGTGGCCGGCCGCGAGTGGCTGGCTCAACCGATGGCGCTCAACTTCTGGCGCGCGCCGACGGATAACGACGTGGGTTGGCAGGTGCCGGAGAAGATGGGGGTGTGGAAAAAGGCGGGCCGGGGTGCGAAGGTTTCGCATCTGGGCGTCACGCAGCCTGCGCCGGATCGCGTGCGCATCGAGGCCGTGCTATCAGTGCCGGCGGGCCGGACTACCGCGCGCATTATCCATGAGGCCAGCGCCTCGGGTTGGATCGCCATCGAAACCTCCGTCGCGCCCGCGGCGGAATCGGGGAAGGCGCTGCCTGATCTTCCGCGCGTGGGCTGGCAGTGCGCGCTGCCCGCCGCCGCGGGTGAGATCGAGTGGTATGGCCGCGGACCGCACGAGAACGCCTGGGACCGCAAGACCGGCGCGGCGGTCGGACGATACACGGCGACTCTGGACGAATTCATCACGCCGTACGTCCGGCCGCAGGAGAATGCGAATCGCTGCGATGTGCGGTGGATGGCGTTCCGGACCGCCGGGGGAGCGGGCCTGCGGTTTCATGCCGACGGCGCGGCGCTGCAAGCCTCGGCGTGGCCGTATTCCGCGGAAGATCTGGAATCGGCCCGGCACGACGTTGAGCTTCCGCGGCGCGGCGCGATCACTGTGAATCTCGACCACCTGCAGATGGGCGTCGGCGGCGACAACAGTTGGGGTCTGCCCGTCCATGACGAGTACCGCATCCCCGCCCGGGGAACCTATGCGTGGCGACTTGTGATCGAACCGCTCACGCCGTGAGGTTTCTGTCTGCCGTGGCGACCCCGGGAGCCATCGGACCGGCGGGTTCGGCCGCGGCTGCGGGCTTGAATGAAGGTCGGCAAGACGGTAGCGTTGGCT
>JAGOHE010000168.1 GCA_017996315.1 Kiritimatiellia bacterium
TGGAGCGCGTAGGTTTCCGCCTGATGCTCAAACTGCGCCAGGGTGGCGAATCCCTCGTGTTCGATGACGATCGTTTCCGTCCGGGGCTGGGCGGTGAACGGCACGATGATCCGTCCGTCTTTGCCGGCCGGGAACGGAGGCGCGCCGGCGATCCATGCCTGCGCCCCTTCGAGGCGCTGGTTGGATTCGTCAAACACGGAAAACGCGTGTCCGGCGGCGGTGACCTCCTGTCGCACATACAGTCGGCCTTTTTGCACCAGCGCGCGGCTGCTGATGCCGTTGCCGATGAACTCGATGACGTAGGCTCCGCGTGTTTTCAGTTCAGGGAACGGGAAGGAGCGGGCGATCCGAAGCTCGGGGGGCTCCTTGTAGGCGGCCGGACGGACGGAGGTCGCCACGAGACCGTCCAGGTTGATCGCCAGATTCAAAGGCTGGAGCGTTTCCCGGTAGTAGTTGAGCGTGTTGATCTCAAAAATCTTAATCTGCAAATCGTTCACATGTTTGACGAAGACCGTCAGGTTCACCGGATCCTCCGCGCCGACGATCCGCGGATTTTCCGGCGCGAAATCAATGTCCACACGCTCTTTCAGGCGTTTGTAGTCCTCGGGCGACAGCAGGGCGGCCCACTGCTGCGGATCGCCGACGCCGTTCACTATTTTGGTCTCGGCGAAGATCGGTTTGAGATAATCGTCGCGAATCCACGGGCGCAATTCATCGTAGCTGGGCGCTTCGCGCAGGAAGTGCAGCAGGAGCGCGCGCAGCACCGGCTCTTCGTTGCCGACAGGGGGGAGGGTGACGAGGTTGAAATTCTGGTTCAGGTTCGCGAGATGGTCCCCCCGGGGCAGGGCGCGGCGCACTTCGATGGGCAGATAGGGCACGTTGCGGGGCAGCTTGACGTATTCGAGGAAGCGATCCCGGTCCCGAACGCCCTGGCCGAGGTCGTGCTGCAGGCGGTGATAGAGCACGCAGGCTTTGAGCGAATTGTGGACGGGGTCGAGCGTGCGCACGAAGGCCCAGAGCCGATCGAGATAGGCCTCGCGCGCGGCGGCGTCGGTATCGAGATCAACCTCGTCTTCCGGCGCGAGTTTTGCCAGGTATGCGTTGACGAACGCGGCTTCGTTGCGCAGCGGGGGGCGCCGTTCGAGCAGCTCGTCCATCTGCGCCAGAGTCAGGGCGCGGTGAATCTCATGATGTCCGAAACCGCGGCTGTCGCGGTAGTCGAGATCGGCGAGGATCAGGTTCACGAGTCCCGGATAGTCGGGCCGCCGGAGGCGGGCAAGCAGGTTGCGGCGCTGTTCGGACGACAGTTCCGCATTCGCGACCAGATCCAGTCCCGCGTTGTCGATGGCGTTCAGGTGGCGGGAGTCCAGGCTTAGCGCGCGTTGCAGCAAGGTGGGGATGCTGATGAGATCGGAATTCAGCTCCGTCGGCGCGCCGCTGCGATGTTCACCCGTCTTGCGCGCATGGGGGAACCGGAGGCCGAGTTCATTCCGGATATATTCGAGCGACTTCGCCGGTTCCGTCTCATAGTCGAGCAGCGCCTGCCGGTTGAGCAGCGTGCGGGCGAGGGTGACCACGTTTCCGTCGCGGGCGCGGATCCAGCGGCTCATCTGCTCCTGAAACTCCTCGCGCTGGCCCTGATTCTGGGCATGGAGGGCGTGGTAGTAATAATACTCGTCGGTGCCCGGTACGAGTTCCTTGAGCGCCTCCGCCCGGTCGGGCGCGAGGGCGAAGGTTTCCACAAAGCCGATTTCCTGCGCGCGAACGCTCGCGGCCAGCGCGAGGGTAACGAGTCCGATGCGGATGATTCTCATGTCCGATGCTCCTCTATAAATCCCACCCCGCCTCGAGCGAAGCGGGCAAATACGCACTCTACCAGATTGAGAACGGGCGAACGCGACCAAACTTAGAAAAAATGTTTAGAAAAAGAGCGAAGAGCGAGGAGCGAGGAGCGGAGGGCGGAGATCCGAAGTTCGAGGTCCGAGGTCCGAGGTCCGAGATCCGAGGTCCGAAGTCCGAGGTCCGAAGTCCGAGATCCGAGGTCTGAAGTCCGAAGTCCGAGGTCCGAGGGGTGGAACCCAGCGCCCAGCGCCCAGCACCCAGAACCCAGAACCCACTCCCCACTGTACTGCAGCGTTTGTATCCAACCCTTGGATGCGGATGTGGTTTACCCATCCAATGCTTGGATGAACGATAGGGACACTGAAGTGGTGCCGTGGCTGGGCGGATCTTCGCGCGCCGGGTCGCGCGAAGGGCGAGCGGCGAGAACTCGCCGCACTACAAATTTTTGGACTGCGGTGACTTGTCGCCGCTTTGTTCCGCGAGCCCCGGCTCGCTGAGGGC
This sequence comes from Kiritimatiellia bacterium, assembly GCA_017996315.1. Lineage (GTDB taxonomy): Bacteria > Verrucomicrobiota > Kiritimatiellia > PWTM01 > PWTM01 > JAGOHE01. The sequence goes on from JAGOHE010000168.1 coordinate 2,344, forward strand.
GGAGTCAGAGCGTGGAGCGGAGGGCGGAGGTTCAGGCGCGTGTGGCGCGGTACGGGCGTGACTCTGTCGCGTTAACGGACTAGAATGGGCCCTTACCGTAGCAATTCCGGCCATCGCCGGAACGGCGGGGGAGTGGACAGAACCATGCAGTGGTTATTGCGCAAGATATTCGGCACCAAGAACGAACGCGACATCAAGGCCCTCCGGCCGATCGTGGATCGGATCAATGAGCTCGAGGCCGGGATGCAGTCCTGGCCGGAGGATCGGGTCCGCGGCATGACGCTGGAATTCCGCAAGCGTCTGGCGGAAGGCGCGACGATGGATGACCTGCTTCCCGAGGCGTTTGCCGTGGTCAAGAACGCCTGCCGCCGACTCTCCGGTCAGATGGTGGAGGTCTGCGGGCATCCGTTGAAGTGGGATATGGTTCCCTTCGATGTCCAGCTCATCGGGGGCATGGCGCTGCACAACGGCAAGATCGCCGAAATGGCCACCGGCGAAGGCAAAACGCTCGTCGCGACCCTGCCCGTCTATCTCAACGCCCTGCCCGGGCGCGGGGTGCATGTGGTGACGGTGAACGATTACCTCGCCCGGCGCGACGCGCAGTGGATGGGGGCGATTTATACCTACCTCGGGCTGACGGTCGGCTGCATCCAGAACGCGATGGACAGCGCCGATCGCCGGGCGCAGTACGGATGCGATATTACCTATGGCACCAATGCCGAGTTCGGCTTCGATTATCTCCGCGACAACATGGCGCTGCGTCCCGAGGACCAGGTGCAGCGCGAGCACGCCTATGCGATCGTGGACGAAATTGACTCGATCCTGATTGACGAAGCCCGCACACCGTTGATCATTTCCGGCCCCGCGCCCTACAGCACCAAGCAGTATGTCGAACTGCGCCCGGCCGTTGATCGTCTGGTCCGGCGCCAGACCGAGCTGTGCAACCGGCTGGTGACGGACGCCAAAGCGCAGATTGAGGAAGATCCCGCGGCGGCGTCGCTCAAGCTCTATCAGGTCGGGCAGGGCATGCCCAAGAACAAGCAGTTCATGCACCTGATGGAAGACGCAAAAATCCGCCGGCTGTTCGAAAAAGTGGACGGCCAGATGCTCACCGACATGCGCAAGGACGAAGCGCGGGCGTTGCGCGAAGAGCTGTTCTTTACGATCGACGAGAAGGGCAGCGACGCCAGCCTGACCGAAAAGGGCTGCCATGCGCTGAATCCCTCCGATCCCGAGATGTACCTGTTGCCCGACCTGGTGGGCGGGCTGGCGGTGCTGGAGGGCAACACCACCCTCACGCCCGACCAGAAACTCGCCGAGCGCCAGAAACTGCAGGACCTGTTCGCGGAACGCAGCGAGCGCATCCACGCCGTGGACCAGCTCATCCGCGCGTTTGCCGTGTACGAGCGCGACGTGCAATACGTCGTTCAGGAAAACCAGGTCATCATCGTGGATGAAAACACCGGTCGTCTGATGCCGGGCCGGCGTTGGAGCGACGGGTTGCACCAGGCGGTGGAGGCCAAGGAAGGGGTTCGGGTGGAGCGCGAGAGCCAGACCCTCGCCACCATCACCATCCAGAATTACTTCCGCATGTACAAGAAACTCGCGGGCATGACCGGCACCGCCGAGACCGAGGCGGACGAGTTTCACCAGATTTACAAGCTCGACGTCACGGTCATTCCCACCAATCGGCCGGTGCGTCGCGTGGACCAGAACGATTTCGTCTACAAGACCCAGCGCGAGAAATACAACGCGGTCATTGACGAAATTGCCCGCCGCTATGAGGCCGGCCAGCCGGTGCTGGTGGGCACGATCAGCGTCGAGCATTCCGAGATCATCAGCCGCCTGCTCAAGCGCCGGAACATCCCGCATAATGTGCTGAACGCGAAAAACCACGAGCGCGAGGCCGAAATCGTCGCCCGCGCGGGACAGCGGGGCTCGGTGACCATCGCGACCAACATGGCCGGCCGCGGCACGGACATCAAACTCGGAGAGGGCGTGGTGTGGCTCGACCGCTCGTGGATCACCTCGCAACTGGCGCTGGGGGATACGCCCGAAGGCCAGTCGCGGACCCTTCGCCAGTTGCTCGTGGAGCGCCCCTGCGGGTTGCACGTCATCGGCTCCGAGCGGCATGAAGCCCGCCGTATTGACCGCCAGCTCCGCGGGCGGTGCGCGCGGCAGGGCGATCCGGGTTCCTCATCCTTCTATATCTCGCTGGAAGACGATCTGATGCGCCTGTTCGGATCGGACCGCATCTCTTCCATCATGGAG
>JAGOHE010000169.1 GCA_017996315.1 Kiritimatiellia bacterium
GTCCGGTCATCCTTCCGTCCTTCCTGCCGCAGTACCCGCGCGGGCACGATGCCTCGGAGATCGGAACCGAGATCCTGCAGCCGATCCACATCCTCGTAGGTAATCCCGTACACCGAAGCGCGGCCCCGCGACTCGGCAGAGCCGGATTCCTCCGCCGGCGGTTGGGAGCGAATCAGGATATTCTCGCTGCCGAGGCTGCGAATCTGGCGCATGGCCTGCTCCCCCGCCCCTTCCCCGATCGCGAGCATGGCGATGACGCTTCCGACTCCGAACACGACCCCCAGCGTGGTTAGCAGCGCTCGGGCCCGGTGGAGCATGAGGTCATGAAATCCCATGCGCAGGTTGTTGACGACGCCCATGTGGCTGAAGTTCATCGCCGCTCCACCCGTTCAATGGCGCCATCGCGCATGTGGATCGTCATCCGGGCATGGTCGGCCACCTCGCGCTCGTGCGTGACCAGGACAATGGTGCGCCCGTTTCGATGGAGTTCGCCCAGCAACTCCAGAATTTGCCCACCCGTTCGGCTGTCGAGATTCCCGGTCGGCTCATCGGCCAGCAGGACGGGCGGATTATTCGCCAGGGCGCGCGCGATCGCCGCCCGCTGGCGCTGGCCTCCGGAAAGCTCGCTCGGACGGTGATGCGCGCGATCCGCCAGACCCACTTGTTCCGCCAGTTCCCGGGCGCGGAGGATACGCGCATCGCGGGAGAGTTGGGCATAAATCATCGGCAGCTCGATATTCTCGATCACGGTGAGCTGGGGTATGAGCATGAAACTCTGAAAAACGAAACCCAACGAATGCCTCCGGCGGCGGCTCAAGTCGGCATCGTCCAGCGCGGCCACATCGTGGCCGTCGAGCCAGTAGCGGCCCTCGGTCGGACGATCGAGACACCCCAGCAGGTTGAGCAGTGTGCTTTTCCCCGAACCGCTGGGACCCATGACGGATCCGAATTCGCCCCGCTCGATTTCGAAGGAGATGTCGCGCAGCGCTTCGACAACGAGCGACGCGCTGCGATAGACTTTCCGGACGCCCTCCATGCGCAGCACCGGACCGGGCGGGAACGCTCCGTGGGCTTCCGGCGGGCTGTTCATGCGCTCTGCTCCGGACCCGACTCACCGGCGCGAGGCGCCGCATCGCGGCTCTCCGGCGCGGATGACTGCGGAAGCGGCGGCGCGAGCAGGACCTCCTCGCCGCCCGTCAATCCTTCGATGATGCGCACCATCCGATTGTTGTCCAGACCCGTGCGGACGCGGCGCGGCGATATCCCGCCGTCGGCGCCTCGGATGAAGACGGTCGGCTCATTCTCCATCCGAATCACGCATTGCAGCGGCACATAGACCGCGTCCTCGTAGTGATCCACCATGATTTCCACTTCACAGCTCATCCCCGGCCGCATCTCCGCGTCCCCGTCGCTGAAAAACACGTCGCCGTCATACACCTTCAGATCGGGATTGAGCCATTGCTGCGCCGAGTTGGGTAGGATCGCGATGCGCTCCAGCGATCCGACGAATCCCCGGCCCGGCATCGCATCCACACGGATGCGCGCCGGCAGTCCGGTGCGCAGCTTGGGCAGACTTGATTCGGGAATTTGAATGACGGCCATCATCTCGGATTTCGCCGGAAGATGGATGAGCTCCTGCCGTTCCACCACTTCAACGCCGCTGCCCAGGGGCTCGCGATCCCAGCGCCGCCCCGCCATGGTGGTCGCGAAAATCACCATACCCGCGGCCGGGGCGGTGATGCGGCATTTGGCGATCATATCGAGGATCCGGTCCAGGCGTTGATTCTGACGCTCATATTCCGATTCGCGGCCGCGCAGATCGGCTTCGGCGCGGATGACATCGGATTGTGCCTTTTTTTGGATCCGGACCAGATTGCGCTCGGCTTTGCGGATATCGCTGCTCAACCGTTCGCGCGTCATCGTGAAGGTGTAGGCGGTGAGCATCTCCCGTTTCCCCTCGGCGAGCTTGAGGTCTATTTCGCGCCGCCGCAGGGAAAGCTGGTCCGCCTCCAGTTCCAACCGCGTGAGATAGCCCTGTTCCGCGAGCCGGCTTGACCATTCCGCCTTCTCTTGCGCCCGCTGCAGCTCCTCGCGCGCGATCGAAATGTCGGCGTCGGCCTGGCTTAATTGCTGCCGGGATTCGCCCTGCTCGAATTTCTCCAGCTCCAGCTTCGCGAATTTCAGGGCCAGCTCCGCGTCCTCGACATCCGATACGGACTGATTCTTGACGATGTCCAGATTCTCGCGGGCTTGAATCATCACCGCTTGGGCGTTCTCCACCCGGACGGTCTGCTCGATGCGGGTTTGCTCAAAGCGGCTGGCGTCCAGTTCCACCAACAGATCGCCCGGATTCACGGTCTTGCCCTCTTCGGCGATCCAAATGATCGTGCTGCGGCCTTCGACTTCGTTGCGGACCACGACGCGGTCCCGGCTCTGGATCGAGCCGTTCTGGGTCACGCTGATCGTCAGCGGCCCGCGCACGGCGGTAAAGACCGCTTCAGCCCGGCCCGGTCTGCGGCCCGCATCGCGGCGCAGGCCGAAAACCAAACCCAGGACCGCGACCGCTCCCATCGCGGCGATGCCTATGATCCGGCGCGAGTTCCAGAAATTACGGGGTTTCATCGGGTTCATTCATCCAACCTTCCTCGGTCACCTGCAGCCGCTCGGCGTCGCGCCAGAGCGACCATTCCGCGATCCGATAGTTGATCATGGACGAGATGAGGCCGTTCCGCGCGTTCAACTGCGCCTCCTCGGCCTCGAGCAGATCGCGCATCTCCGCGCGGCCGGCTTCCTGCAGCATCCTCGTATGATCCACGCGACGTTGCGCAAGCTCCAACGCCGCGCTCTGGATCGAAAAACTGTCGCGGGCATCGTCCCGCCGGCGCCATCCGCTGCGGATATCGAGTTTGACCTCGTCCATCCGAGCCTCCAGCGCCCTCCGGGCGGCGGCCGCTTCAACGAGCCGGTCGCGGAACGCATTGCGCTGCGCCACGCGACTCCACGGAAGTTCGGTTTCCAGCGCAACGGAATAGTCGCCATCGCCGAACCGGAGACGCGCGTCCGCCTCGCTCGCGGACGCCAGGTTTCGGCCCGCCCCGGCGGCGCCGGTCCACTTCAACCCAAGAGCGGTTTCCAGCGCGTTCGCAGCGACGCGTGCCGCGCGATCGGCGTCTTCCACTCGCCGGAGGGCGATGGCCAGATCCAGCCGCCGCTCGAGAGCCGAAATCACCCACGCGTTCAACTCCTCCGCCGCCGGCGCGGTGTCCGGGGGCGGGACGAGCTCATCCAGCACGGTATCGTCGAACTCCAGCCGGGCGTCCACGGGCAATCCCAGCGCTTGTTTGAGCTGGTCGGCCGCCTGATCCGACTCCGAGCGCGCCCGATTGCGCCGGTCGAGCGCGCGTAACACGTCCTGCTCGGCCTGGCTGACCTGCACTTCGGCCAGACGGCCGGACTGGGCCAGCTCGCGCGAGCGCGACGCCACCGCCCGCAGGCTGCGGTAGTTCTCCTCATAGTTTCGTACCTGCCGCCGGAGTTCGAGCACCCGGAAATAGGATTGGGCGATGGAGACCGCGTGCCGGCGCTTGAATCGCTCGAACTCCCAGAGCGCATACACCAGATCCTCTTCGGCCTGCGTCAGCCCCGCGCGAACGACTTCCCGGCCCGCGCCTCGCAACAGCGGGATCGTGGCGGACGCGTCCCACGCCAGTCCATACGCGCTTTCGCGATCCAGCGTCAGGAGTTTGACCACGTCCAGCGTCAGTCGGCTCGCGATGACCGCGCCGGTTTCGAACGCGCGTTGGAAACCCGCGCCGGCGGTCCCGGTCAGGCCCCGACGGTCCGATCCGCGCTGGTCTTCGAAGGCCCCGCTCAGTGCGCCTTCAAAAGATGTTCGAAAGGCTTCCGATTCCGTATCGAGCTTCAATGCGGCCCGAAATACCTTGTCCTTGGCGTCCTGATACTCCCGACTGCCCGCGGCCGCCACACGCAACGCATCCTCCAGGGTCAACCGGTGAGGATCCTGACCAAGGTCGGTCTCCGAATCATCGCCATCGTCCGGCATACGGGGGGTGGGAATGCTCACAGGCAAAGGCAGCGACTGCCGCGCGATCAGCCGGTCGCGCAGCTCGGTCTCGGCTCTTCCCCAGCGGTGCGGCCCCTCCGGCAGGCCCGCGCGGACGCGGGCCTCGTCAATATGAGTTTCCGCCGCGCGATCGGCGCGCCCCACATGATCAGCCACGGTCCGGCATCCGGCCGTGCCGCCCAGCAGGCACATCACAACCCACGCCGCCCGCGCCCACACAAGCGCACCGGGGCCGAATCGTAATCTGCCGTTCTCTATGACCATGATTTTCTGGCGGTTCAAGTCCCAGGGGACGAATGCGCTCCGGCGTCGCCAAGCGAAGAACGCCGGGGACAGACATCTATTGCATTCCCACGGTTTTGCATCATCCATGAACACCATGCGCGATGATGATGGAAATTGAAAGTCGCCGCGCATTCAATTTTCTGGTCAATACCGCGCCCCTGCCCAACAAGGCCCCGTTACCGACCCTTCCGATTCCCCCGGACGCGAAACAACAGATCCGAAGACCCCGCGCGCGGAAATTGGC
>JAGOHE010000170.1 GCA_017996315.1 Kiritimatiellia bacterium
CCTCCCGCCAAACCGCCGTAGTAGACCAACCCCCCTTCGTGCAGGGCGAAAATGCTTAGCGGGGCTCCCCGAAACTCAGGCCAATGGGCTGCCACGAACGCCAGCCTTGCGCCCAGCACCCCGCCCAGCATGATCCACAGCGCCAGATCGGAACCGGAACCGAGGGCGCGGCCGATTCTAGCGCCTAGCCAATTCCAATGGAGAACAGCCACAAGAAATGCCGCAGCCGTAAAGACGCCGTACCAATACACCGGCCATGAGCCAATACGAAAGGCGATAGGATCCATGTCCATACGGTACACGACCCGACACGTCCCGAAAAGCCCCGCCCTTGCCTCGTCGAGTCGTCAGGCTCGTTGGGGCCCCTTGGTGCCAGGCACGATTGGGCTCAGGCGCGTTGGTGCCAGGCAAGAATGCCCGCGGGCTCCTATGTGAAGCGATCGGGCTGACGGTGCCAGGCACATTTTGCTCCCAATCACTTTTTTAAAAAATTTCCGGGAAACGCTGTCGCCGCGCTTCTTTATCAGCACATGAGGAGGATGCACCATGAGACCATTGAGAATAAAACCTGAAGGGATGGATTGCTGGTACCACTGCTGTAATCGCATCTCTGGCCGGCCCGGGGATACCCCTCTTGGAAGGGCCGACAAAGAGGCATTTCTATCCATTGTGCGGAGGCTGAGCCGCCTGTATACGATTCGTGTCTGTGCGTTTATGGTCATGGATAATCATGTGCATCTGCTGGTGAGAGTCCCTGGAAGCCTTCCTTCGCCCGATGATGTTTTGCGGCGCTACTCGGCCTACCACCATGGCAATAGGCATCTGGATCCCCATGGACCTCAGGTCGTCCAGTGGCAGGAGCGATTGCGCGATATCAGCGCGTTCATGGGGCAACTTGAGCGTATGTTCACGCTCTGGTACAACCGGCAGCACGGTCGGCGGGGATGTCTCTGGGGTGGTCGATTTCGGAGTTCGCTGCTGGAGGCTGGCGAATCCCTATGGCGGTGCTGGAAGTACATTGAATGCAATCCCATCCGCGCTGGAATCGTGAAACGAGCGGCGGATTATCGCTTTGGAAGTTTTGGGGCTTGGTTCATGCGCGGAACTCATGTGTTCAATGAGGAATTCTCCGCCGACCTCTTTCCAGCCATGCGCGAGTACCTGGGGGTACAAACGGAATCTGATCTAATGACCCGCATGGCTGCGGCTCTGTCTGAGGCGGGCGATCCGTCTGCCCCCGCGATCGTGCGCACCCAATGTATGCGCCGTTTGCGCTATTGGACAGATGGTCTGGTGATCGGGTCTGAGATGTTTATCCGCAAGATCATGTCAGAATATGGCAACCCTTCGGATCGCAGACTATATCAGCCTGAAGATGCCGGCTCTCTTTGTTGGCATCCTCTCAGGAGGGTCCCGGCTGCGACTTGATTTGTATAGTCTGGGCTGCTCGCGTCTTGCTTCTTTTCTGATTGTTTCGCCGTTGCGCGCACACTGACACGCCTCGCGCTGCTTTCGGACGGAGATCCGCCCTTTCCCTGCCCGTTCTGTGGGCACCGGGTCCCATCTGCCATCTGATCTCCTCCTCTCGGAGGCCGTTTCGTGCCTGGCACCAATGGCCGCACCAACGTGCCCCAACGTTCGTGCAACGTTCGTGTCTGGCACCAACGTGCGCACCGACGTGCCGAAGGATGTGCGCGGGGGCGGTTTGCGCGGTATACTTGCATATATGCAGGGACGTCCCATTCCTCCGCCACCGAAAGGCGCGCGGTTCCACGTCATGGCCAAGCCGGTTGGCGCGGCATGTAATCTGCGCTGCCGGACCTGTTACTACCTGCATAAGACCGAGTTGCTGGGCGCAAGGGCCGGACAGCGCATGAGCGAGGATGTGATTGAGGCCTACATCCGGCAGAACATCGAAGGGCAGGACTATTCCGAGATCGTCTTTTCATGGCAGGGGGGAGAGCCGTCTCTGATGGGGCTGGATTTCTATCGCCATGCCGTAGCCTTGCAAAAGAAATATTGCCCTCCCAATAAGCGCATCCACAACGATTTCCAGACGAATGGCACCCTGATCACCGATGAGTGGTGTGAGTTTTTCGCCCAACATGATTTCCTCGTAGGCCTCAGCATCGACGGCCCCAAGCAACTCCACGACCCGTTCCGCCCCGATGCTTCCGGAAGGGGTACTTGGGATGCCGTGCGGGCAACGGCCGAGCGCTTGAAGAAACACGGAGTAAAATGGAACACGCTCACTTGCATCCATGCCGGAAATGCGCGCCGGCCGCTGGATGTGTATCGTTTTCTACGCCGCGAATTGGGCTCAACCCGGATGCAGTTCATTCCCATTGTTGAACCGAAGAATTTTGAGCGCCAGGCACCCGGGAATTGTCCGGCCACCGCGGCCTCTGTGCCTGGCACCATGGAGTCAGTTCCTCGCCTGGGTACGCCAGCTTCCGTGCCTGGCACCATAGAGTCGGTGGTCACCGACTGGTCGGTCGCCCCGGATGACTGGGCTTATTTCATGTGCAAGGTTTTTGATGAATGGCATGCGCGTGATATCGGCAAGGTCTATGTGTATTACTTCGAGTCCGCCGTCGCTCAATGGATGGGCTTGCCGGCCGGCATGTGTACCATGTCGCCGGTCTGCGGCAAAGCGCTGGCGCTGGAGCATGACGGATCGCTCTATTCCTGCGATCACTTCGTCTATCCCGAGTACCGGCTGGGGTCCGTGCTCGAACGGCCTCTGCACGAAATGATCTTTTCTCCGCGGCAAGAGAAGTTCGGCCTCGATAAAAGCGCCCGCCTGCCACGCCGTTGCCGGGAGTGCCCCTGGCTGTTCGCCTGCCACGGGGAGTGTCCCAAGAACCGGATCATCGCCACCCCCGATGGCGAGCCGGGGCTAAACTACCTCTGCGAAGGTTGGCGGACTTATTTTGCCCATATCGACGGGCGCATCCGCGATCTGGCCCGTCGGCTCGACCGCCCGGTGCTGCAGAACTATCTGCGCGGCGAAATGTAGCTCACCAGAACTGCCACTGCTGCGCTTTCCAGACGTACAGCCCCAGCAGAAAATTCGTAATGCCATGGGCCACCACCGCCGCCCAAATGTCGCCCGTGCGCAAAATAACCCAGTGAAACAGCAGCCCGCACGCGATCCCCGCCGCCCATTCCGCATGTTCAATTCCAAACAACACCGCCACCGCCAGAAATACCATGCGGTCCCAGTGCTGTAACGATAACTCCATAAAGCGACGCGCCGCCAGCCAGCGGTACAGGAACCCGCGCCAGAAGAATTCCTCAATGATCGCAATCACCACCGACGTTCCCAGCATGTGGACGGCAAACAAGGCCCATCCGGTCAGCGCCGGGTCATACGGCGCACCCGAGAGCGGCTCGCGCAACCGGCCCAGTCCGCCGGGAATGGGCCCGACCAGCCATTTTTCATACAGCTCCGCAAGCCCCGGCGCAACGGTCTTCATCCATGGCGATTCAACCCCGACCCACAGCGCAAACACGCCCACCCCCACCGCGAACGCCAGCGGCAGATTTTTCCATTGCAGCCGTCCATAGCCCCGCCACGGACGCACCGCGATCACCGCCGCAAGGCCCGCGCCGGTTCGCACCGCGTATTTCCATCCCGCCGGCTCGCCCAATCCCATCATGACCGAAATCCACACCGCAAATGGCAGGAGATGCCGCCACACATCCCGATCCCGCCATGGTTTCCAATATCCAAACGCCGCAGCCGAAACTGCCGCGCCGATCACCCAGTTCCATGGCTCGAATTGATCCAGCATGTGCGCGACAAAAAAGAAGCCGAAGAATGGCGCCAAGTGCGCCCAAAAGGGAAATTCCACCGCGGTTTCCGCCGCGTCAGCCCGGGGATGCGGACCGGTCATGGACGGGTTCTCCCTTTCCGGTGCGGAGCCGCCGCGCGACGCGGCGATGCTTGTAAGGCCGGCACGCCGCGGGAAACTCCGCCGCGCCGCCGCCGGATTTCCGGTTTCGCCGCGCAGCCGGAGCAGGCGCCATAGAGCACGACGTGATGTTCCCGTACCCGAAATCCCCGGGGCACGCGATCAATGCCCGGCTTGTTGCATCCGGCAATTTCAAACACCTTGCGGCATTGGTCGCAATGGAAGAAATGCCAGTGCCCCCCGCGCGCCCACTCATATCGGGGCGGCTCTCCGGGAAGCACAACCCGCTCCAGCTGGCCCCCCTCCATGAGGGCATGCACCGCACGGTACAGGGTGGCCTGGCTTAATCCCGGCAGGAGCCGCCCGGCTGAGGCGAGCGCCTCGGCCACAGTGATCGGCGCGGATTGTTCCCGAAACATGCGCTCAATCGCGCGACGCTGACGGGTGGCTCTCTGCATCCCGGCCGCCTTTCCTCCGGCCACCTTTCCCCGCGAACGGGCGGAGCCCCTGTTCATCCCTGCCAATCCGCATCGTCGGCCGTCGTCTTGAAATCGGCGTGCACGATGGTCGGCAGCGACTCATCCTTGACCGCGGCCTTGTCCTCTGGCGTCGGCTGGCCGACAAAAATCAGCCCCTTGACCGGACACTTGTCGATCGCCAGTTGCGCACCTTCCATTTGGTCGGGGTTATACGC
>JAGOHE010000171.1 GCA_017996315.1 Kiritimatiellia bacterium
CCGCGGTTTCACGGTGGGCGAGGGGGAATCCTTCATCGTCGCCGAAGATGTGATCACCCGCGGCGGCCGGGTGCAGGAGACCATTGACATCGTGCGCGCGGGCGGCGGCCGGGTGGCGGCGGTTGCGGTCCTGGTGGATCGCAGCGGAGGGACGGTGGATTTTGGAGCGCCCACCTTTCGCTTGCTCGAAATGACCCCGCAGGTCTGGTCGCCGGACCAGTGCCCGCTGTGCGCGCGCGGAATTCCGATCGAGCACCCGGGAAGCGCCTGATTTCGCCGTTGTTTTACCCATTTAACGGAGACCAAACATGAGCCAGCCAACCAAGGTTTTTTTGAACGAAGACGAAATGCCCCGCCAGTGGTACAACCTGGCGGCCGATCTGCCGCATCCCATCCCGCCGCCGGTGCATAAGGATGGCACCCCGGCCACGCCCCAGGATTTTGAGGCGATCTTCCCGCCCAATCTGATCGAGCAGGAAATGTCCACCCAGCGCTGGATCGACATCCCCCAGCCGGTGCTGGAGAAGCTCTGGATCTGGCGGCCCTCGCCACTGGTCCGCGCGCGCAATTTTGAAGCGGCGCTGGAGACGCCCGCGAAAATTTACTTCAAGAACGAAGGCGTATCCCCCGCGGGCAGCCACAAGCCGAACACCGCGATTGCTCAGGTGTATTACAACATGGTGGCCGGCACGAAGCATCTCACCACCGAAACCGGCGCGGGCCAGTGGGGATGCGCGCTGGCGTTTGCGTGCCGGCAGTTCGGTCTCGATGCGCGTGTATACATGGTGCGTATCAGTTTTGACCAGAAGCCGTTCCGGAAACTGATGATGCAGACGTGGGGCGCGGAATGCATCGCGAGCCCAAGCGCTCGCACCAACATCGGCCGGCAAATTCTGGCGGAAATGCCCGACACCCCCGGCAGCCTCGGGATCGCGATCAGCGAGGCGATCGAGGATTGCGTCACGTCCCCCGGAACCAAGTATTCGCTGGGCAGCGTGCTCAGCCATGTGTGCATGCACCAGACCATCATCGGTCTCGAGGCGAAGAAGCAATTGGAGAAAATCGGGGAGTATCCCGACGTGGTCATCGGCTGCGCCGGCGGCGGATCCAATTTCGCGGGAATCGGGTTCCCCTTCGTATGTGACAAGATTCACGGCAAGAATGTGCGCATCGCCGCCGCGGAGCCGGCGGCCTGCCCGCGGATGACCCGCGCGCCGTATGTATACGATTCGGGCGATGTCGCCATGATGACACCGTTGCTGCCGATGTTCAGTCTGGGGCACACCTTTGTGCCGGCGCCCATCCACGCCGGCGGATTGCGTTATCACGGCATGGCGCCGATCGTCTGCCATGCCCGCCGCGAAGGGCTGATTGAAGCCCACGCGATTCCGCAACTGGAATGCTACGAAGCCGCCGTGCTCTGGGCCAGGACCGAGGGACATATCCCCGCGCCGGAAACTTCCCACGCGCTCGCCCTCGCCGTCCGCGAAGCGCGCCTCGCCCAGGATGAAGGCAAGGAGAAAACCATCCTCCTCAACTGGTCCGGACACGGGCTCATGGATCTCAAGGGCTATGAGGCCTATCTTGCCGGTCAGTTGCAGAACTATCACCTGAGCGATGAGGATATGGCCAAGTCGTTGAAAGCGCTGGAAGGCCTGCCCATACCCTCTCCGCTGGCCTGATCCGGGATCACCGCCGATGACGGGTTGGAAGCGGTGGATCATCGCCGGCCGCCCCTGGGGCACTCCCATCCATGTTGTGCCGCTGTTCATGGGCACGGCGCTGGCGTGGGTGCACACCGGGCAATTCCACGCGGGCCGCTTCGCCGCAACATGGATCGCGCTCTATCTCGCGCACTCCGCGGCCAACATGATCAGCGATGTGTTCGATTGGCGCCGGGGTCTCGATCGGGTCATCGTGCCCACCAGCGGCGCCATTGAGCGGGGGCTTCTGACCGACCGGCAGACGCTTGCGGGAGGATGCGTGGCAATGCTGGCCGCGCTCGCCATCGGCGCGGGACTGACGGCGCGGTCCGCGCCCGGCCTGATCGGAGTAATCTTGGCGGGAGGTCTGTTGCTGCTGGCCTACTCGCTGCTCAAACGCATCGTCCTCGGCGATCTCGCCGTGTTCCTCGCCTTCGGACCGTTGATCGGATTGGGCAGTTGGATGGTCCAGACCGGCGTATATTCGCCAATTCCACTGTGGACGCTGACGCCCTTCGGTCTCGTGGTCATCGCTGTGTTGCACGCCAACAACTGGCGCGATATCGCGGATGACCGCGCCGCGGGAGTCCGGACGGTCGCGTCGGTCCTGGGCGATCGCGGATCGCTGATCTATTACACCGCGCTGATTCTCGGCCCCTATGTCCTGATGGCCGCCGGCATGGTGTTGCCCCGCGCGGGATGGATGGCCGGCCCGCCGTTCCCGTGGACCCTGGCGCTGACTCTGGCCGCCCTGCCGCAGGCCCTTCACCTGCTACGGCGCGCGCGCGACCGCCACACGCCTGTCCGCCCGGATGATTTTCTCGCGCTGGATGGCGCCACCGCGGCATTCATGGTGCCCTTTGGTCTGTGGAGTGTGGTGGCGGTGGTGCTGTCCCGATGGTGGGGCTCGTGAAAACCGCGCGGCGGATGAGGGTGAATCCCGCGGCCATCGGCATCTCCGCGCTTCGCCTGGGCATCATGGCGGCCGTGGCGCCGGTTCTGTTCGCGGCGCTATTCGCCACGGGCGGCTTCGGGGCGTTCGATTTCTGGTGGAGCATGGCTGCGCTGGGCGCAGGTTTGACGGCCTGGGCGGCCGGGTGGGATCGCACCTTTGTTCCGCAACTCGGGGTGGACGCCCGGCGCGGATGGGGTCACACGCTGGGATGGGGAATCCTCTCGGCCGCGGCGCTCTATGCTGTTTTCTTCGCGGGGAATGTTGTCCTGCGCGCCCTGCCCATCGGCGCGGGGGCGGCGGGCATTGACCAGGTCTATGAGTTAAAAACAGGCGTGAGCACCGCGCGCGTCGCATGGCTCATCGCTCTCGTCATCGGTCCCGCGGAAGAGCTTTTCTGGAGAGCCTTCCTGCAGCGGCAACTCTCCGCGCGTTTGGGCGCGACGCGAGGTGTCGTTCTATCCGTACTGCTCTATACGGTCGCGCACATTGCGAGCGGCAACCCGGTGCTGGTCCTCGCCGCCTTCGTCGGCGGAGGATTCTGGGGCCTGCTCTATGCCCACAGGGGATCGGCTTGGATCAATGTGATCAGCCATACCGTCTGGGATCTCGCCGTATTTCTGTGGATTCCCTTCGGATGAGAACGGGCGTGTCCAAACAGGATTCGGGGGCGGTTCGGAGGATGCGCATCGCGGCCGCCGAATGCGATGCGGTGCGGCGCGCGCTCGATCCGCCCCTGCGCGCCCGAGCGGAGGAGATTCCCGTTTCCGTCCATCCCCGGCCGACCGCCGCCATGCGCGAGGAGGGTCTCGACGCGGACCTGCTCGGCCTGTTCGTCGGGAGGGATCACCTCGACTTCGAAGCCGATCCGCTGCCGCCGGAAATTCTTATTTTCAGCGAAAACCTCTGGGAATACGTCCGCGAAGATGCGGAGGCGTTCCGGGAGGAAATCCGCCGCACCTACCTGCATGAACTCGGCCATTATCTGGGCTTGAACGAAGATGACTTGAGCGACCGGGAACTGGACTGACCCCGCCCGCCGCCGCCCGCGCCGGACGGCCCCTCCGATTCCGCTTGTTTCGGGATCGCCAACAGGTATGTTGGGCGGATGCCTTTCGGTGCGTAACCATGAGCATGGAACAAAAACACACAGGCGCGTGGATGTGGGCGGTCGTAGCCATCGTGCTATTCGGCCTGCTGATGTTCTTCGAGCTGACGATTCCCGGCCGAATCCTGTTTACTTCCGATAACAACATCGGACAGACGGCACTGGTCCGGAGCATGCTGCCCGGCGGATGGCGGGGCGGGGGTTGGTGGGACGGCGAGTTGCTCGGACAGCCCATGATGCTCAATTTCAACCTCACCAATCTGCTGCTCTGGGCGTTGCCGCTGGAGTTCGCGCATAACTGGATTCGTTGGATCCATCTCGTGCTCGCCTCTCTGCTGTTTATGCTGTTCCTGCGCGAACACCGGCGGTCCTGGCCGGCGGCGTTTTTCGGAACCCTCGTGGCCTTCTGGCTGGGCCAGTTCACCATTTTCACGTATGGCGGACATCTGGGGAAATGCGGTGCGCTTGTCTTCGCTTCGGGCTTTCTCTGGGCGACGGCGGTGGCCGCGCGCCGCGGGAGCCTCGCTTGGGGCGCGCTGGCCGGAGTGTTTCTTGGCGGCGCGTTCGCCGAACAACCGGATATCGGACTGCTCTACGCCCTTGGGCTCGGGCTCTATCCGCTCCACGCCTGGACCCGTAAACATGGATTTGGAATTCGCCGGTTGGCATTGTTCCATCTCGTCCTCTTTGGTGTCGCGTTCCTCCTGGCCCTGATCCCCCTCCTGCGCGGATACGACGCGGCCATCCGGGAATCGGACACGATCCGCAGTCCCGACCGTGAAGCCAAGTGGAATTACATTACGCAATGGAGCTTGCCGCCAGAGGACGTGATCGATC
>JAGOHE010000172.1 GCA_017996315.1 Kiritimatiellia bacterium
CGGGAGGCAGGCCGTGGGGGTTTTCCAGTTCGGGCTGGGGACCGAACTGGGCATATTCGAGCAGGATGATTTGGCCGTTGTCCACGGCTGTGAGAGGGGAAATCCGTACTCATCGGCGACAATGGACAAATCCGCCGAGTGCCAGGCGGAGAGCATCAAGCCGCGTTCGCCTTCGCGAATGCTTTGCATCAGGGCGTGCAGGGCGGCGATGGTCTTGCCGCTGCCGCGGCGTCCGACGCACAAAGCAGCGCGATGACGGAAGACTCCGCCAAAGCACTGATCGAAAAAGTCGATGCCGGATCTGGTCTTGTCGATCATGGGGACTTCGTGATGTTGGGCGGGTCGGCGATTCGGGGTTCGGGGATGGCCAAGGCGCGTTCCAGCAACTTATGGATGAAAGCCAGTTCAAAAGGCTTGGTCAGGAAAGCCGCGATATCGTCGGAGCGGATCTGGCCGGCCAGTTCTTCGGACGGTTCGCCGGTAATCAGGATCAGGGGACGGCCAGCGGCGTGCTGCTTCAATTGGGCCACCCAATCGGAGATGACAGGGCTGTCCGGCAAATACAGGTCTGCGACAACAGCTTGAATGGAGGGATCGTCCAATTGGGCGAGGCCTGCCTGGCAAGTGGCGGCGGTAACGGGTTCGTGTCCTTTGCGGGAAATGACTGTTTTAAGATAATTACGAACCGAATCGTTGTCATCGATGATCAGGATTTTTGCCATTTCCCTGGTGTTCCTCAAATTAAGTCCAGACTGATTTTCATAGTAGACCTCGCCACCCCGTCTGTCAACAGGCCAAAACCTATATTTATTTGGAATATTTTAAGCAAATAAGGAACAGATTATGTCCGCCAAACAATTTGAATAATTTTCGAGACAGACTTGACCCGTCGTGATAGATTAGCCGCCTTTGAGAACTGGACTTGAGATGCAATTGAGTCTTGGGCAAGCGGTTCTGGTAAAAAACAGGAGCCAGTAATCTGAACATGGAAGGGTCAGCCAGCGCGGAATATACTGCAACGGTCCGGATTACCCGTTGCCATTGTCCCAACTGCGCCCTGGCGGTTCATGTGCACGCGACGCCGGTTCCCGTGGTGTGTCCCTACTGCCGGCGGCCGCTGGATCGCAGCGAGACCCAGGTGGCGATGGCGCCGGCGGTGGATTTTCCCTCGCTGGAAGAAGCCCGGGAGCGGCTGGCACGGCTTTACCGGCGACCGCCCAAGTGGCTGGCGGGGTTGATCCTGACGGTGATGATCCTGATGCTGGCGACGGCGGTCTTCATGCAGTTGCGCAGCGCGGGCAATTATTTCTACCAGCCGCTGGTCAGCATCTACTCGCTGGTGGCGGGCCTGTTCGTGGTTTCGCGTTTTCTGATTGCTTCGATGTACGTGGCCCCGCCGGACCAGGGCTACGAACCGACGGCGACCGTCCTGGTGCCCTGCATGAATGAGGGCAAGGTGATCCGTCAGACCATCGAGCGCATTTTCGCAGCGCGCTATCCCAACGACAAGATCGAGGTGGTGTGCGTCAACGACGGGTCCACGGATGACACGCTGGCGCAGATGCTGGCGGCGCAGACGCGCCACCCGAACCTGGTGGTGGTGGATTTTGAGAAAAACCGGGGTTTGAGCCACGCCTGGGCGGTGGCCGTGCTGCTGGGGCGGGGGGAATTCGTCGTCTGCGTGGATTCGGATACGTTCATCTTCCCGGGTTCCATTCAGAAGCTGATGCAGGGGTTTACCGATCCAACGGTCGGCGGAGTCAGCGGGCACTGCGATGTGGAAAACGCGGGCCGGAACCTGCTGACACGGATGCAGGACGTGCGCTATTTCTTTTCGTACAAGGTGATGAAGGCGGCCGAGAGCGTCAGCGGCGCCGTCAGCTGCCTGCCGGGCTGTTTTTCGGCCTATCGCCGCGTGTGCGTGCTGCATGTGCTGGACGAATGGCTGAACGCGAAAGTGCTGGGCGAATACGGCAATTACGGCGACGACCGCAGTCTGACGAACCTGATTTTGAAGGACTATAAAATCCTCTATCACGACCAGGCCCTGGCGACGACGATTGCGCCTGAAAACTGGAAGCAATATGTCCGGCAACAGGCGCGCTGGAGCCGTTCCTATCTGCGCGAAATCCTCAAGGTGGGCCGCTGGATGTGGCGCAAGCATCCGGTCCCGGCACTCTCGTGGTACGCCATGATGTGGATGCCGATCATCGAGCCGGTGGTGATTACGTCGGCCTTGGCGATCGCGCCGGTCATGGCGGTCCTGTCAGGCGGCAGCAACCTGGCCTGGTCCTATCTGCTGGGCGTCACCGCGATCACGGCGGTGTGGACCCTGCACTTCTGGGAGCAGACCGGCCGCCGCTATTGGTGGACGGGCTTTCTCTATACCGTCACCTACATGGCCTTTTTCAGTTGGCAGATCTACTGGGCCCTGGCCACCATCGGGGGCCGCCACTGGGGGACGCGCGAATGAAGCGACCTGTCCAGACCCCGCCCGAAGACGATTACGATCCATTCCGCCGGGCAGAAGAATCCCCGCCGGAGGCGTCCGCCGAACCGGCGCCGCGAACCCTGCCGTCCAAGGGCCCTGGGGGGGAGCCGCCCACGCCCCTGTCGGCGCCGAAACCGGACCCGAGGCGGCCGGAGTCGGGAGCGTCCGACTGGATGCGGCCGCAGCCGGTCCGTCGCGAGAGCAATATCCGCGCGTGGCTGCTGTTTTTGGCGGGCATTGCCCTCATCGTGGGCCTGTGGGTGCCCGTGCGGTCGGCCTACCAGCAGTATCGCTACAAACCCGCCGTAGTCGGCATCCGGGACGCCGACAGCTTCATCGCGCTGGCCTATGCCGGTGTCAGCGGTGGCAAAACGCACGGCGTCGACGAGGTGTCCCGCGTGCAATTTGCGGAGCATGTCCGCATCCTGCGCGAGCGCGGCTTCAACCCCATCGGCCTGGCGGATGTGAAGGAATTCTACCAGAACGGCCGGCTGCTGCCGCGCAAGGCAGTGCTGTTGACGCTGGAGCAGGCGAAGAAAAACTCCTATCTGGAGACGCGCCAGATCCTGCGGGTTAATCGCTGGAAGGCCGTCATGTTCGTGCGGGCCGACACGATCCGCGCCGGGGATCCGGATGCCCTGCGCTGGCCGATCCTGCGCGACATGGTACGCTCGGGCACCTGGGAAGCCGGCGCGGAATCGGTGGCGGGCTTTCAGCGCATCCCGGCGGGGCCGAACAACGAAACCGCCAACTTCTTCGCGTCGCCGGCCTGGCGCGCGGACGAGGGCCGGCTGGAAGCGCCGAGCGAATTTCTGGCGCGGATCCGCGCCGACCATGCGGCGATGGTGGCGGAATTCCAGAAGGGCATGGGCGCGCCCCCGATCGCATTCGCGTTTCCCTTCGGCGACTACGGCCAGTTCGATCCGCGCGCGGTGGCGACGCGGGTTGTGAACCTGGCGGAAGTCGGCAAGACCTATGGCCTGGGGTTTTCGACCGGCCCGTTCCTGCTGAACACCCGCCATTCCGATCCGCGCGCGCTGAACCGCCTGCGGGTGAATCCGGACTGGGGGGCCGAGCAGTTCGCCGCCATCGTGGAATCGGGCTGGGCAACGGCGCCGTGGAAAATGAAGCGTCCGCTGGATGCCGCGCGCTGGCTGACGGATTGGGGCGTGACGGAACATCCGCCCGAAGGCGGCATGGTGCTGAAAGCCATCGGGCCGCAGCCGCCCGGCGCGAAATACAAGCCGACCACCGGCGCGCTGGCCTGGCTGGTGGCCAGCGACCTGTTCAGCGACTTTGCGCTGCGGATCAAGTTCCGCGTGCTGGCCGGCCAGTTCGGCCTGCGGTTGCGCACGCGTGCCGGCGGCGAAGAAAGCGTGCGCCTGCTGTTCGATACCGAAGGCAATGTCTGGGTGAACCAGAAAGTGTTCGGCGCGGAGGAATTCACCCAGGCCGTGGCACACGAAATGGAAGCCCATCCGGGCAAAACGCAGGATCTGGAGCTGTATCTGCAGGGGCGCAACCTGTTCATGCAGCTCAACGGTCGGATGCTGCTGCGCGAACCGCTCGATCTGCTGGGCACCAGCCTGCCCGGCCTGCTCGGGGTGGAGGTGTGGGATCCCGCCATCGGCGTCGCGGAAACGTGGATCGATGCCCTGGAATTCCCCCGGCCGCGCATCGTGCTGAAACAGTGGCCGTCGGGCGACGCCTTTACGCCGACGCACCTGATGAACGAACTCAGCCGCGACGCGTTCCGCCTCGGCGCGGTCAGCCCGCCCTGGCTGGATGCCCTGGGCTCGGTGCCCTTGATCCTGCCGACGTGGGATGATGCCAGCGTGCGGATCTTCGCGCGAATGCGCGGGGCGGATGTTTTGCCCCGGCTGACGCTGGGATCCGCCGAACTGGCCCGGCAGATTCCCCCCGACCTGCCCGCGCGCGAGGCCGCCGCCATGGATGTTGATGGCATCCACCTGGACTGCCGCCGCATGTCCGCCGAAGAGATTTCCGCTCTCGTGCCCTGGCTGCAGCAGATCGACCAACACGTGAAGGAGCACAACATGAAGCTCGCCATCCAATTTCCCGAA
>JAGOHE010000015.1 GCA_017996315.1 Kiritimatiellia bacterium
GGCTACGCCCGCTTCCTCCGCCTCACTCAGGCCTACGCCGACGCGGTGATCAAAACCTCACGAAAAAGCCGACATCACCAGCCCACTACAAACAATTAAGATGCGTCGGCCCTGGGGGGCAGGCGGGGGCGGCTTGTCTTGTGGGCCTTGTTTGCTAGAATGGGCGGGCATGACCGTTGAGTCGTCCGTAGATCCGGCGGTCGGGCAAAGATACCCATGAGAGCAGTCATCCTTGGTGCTGGTTCCGCCGGCAGCCATCTGGCGGCGCGATTATGCGCCGAAAAGTACGATGTGGTGTTGGTGGACCGGCAGGCCATGCCGCTGGCGGAATTGTCCAATGACCTGGATATCCTGACCATCGAAGGGCATGGATCCAACCCGATGATCCTCGAGCGCGCGGGCATTCGCGAGGCCGAGATTTTCGTCGCGGTCACCGATTCGGATGATGTGAACATCCTGGCCTGCTCCATCGCCCGGATGGCGGGGGTCAAATACAAGGTGGCGCGGGTTTCCGCCGCCGACTATTACTCTTCCGACCGCGTGTTCAATCTCAAGGCCATGGGGGTGGATCTTGCCATCAACCCCAAGGAGGAGTGCGCGCAGGAACTGGCCTATATGGTCAGTCTGCCGGGATCCCAGGAAGTCGTGGACCTGTTCGAGGGTCACGTGCTCAGCATCGGGTTCAAAATTTCGGCCGACAGTCCACTGCTTCGCTGCACCCTGGCCACTTGTCCGGAGGCGGACCGGCTCAAACGAGTCCGGTTCCTTGCGCTCCAGCGCGGGGACGAGGTGATGATCCCCCACGGCGACAATCGTTTTATGGTGGGCGACGACCTGTTTGTGATCGGCACCCCGGATGATCTCGACGCCCTGCTGGAATACGCGTATCCCGACCGTCCGAAGATCAGCAAGGTCGTCATTGCGGGCGGCGGCGGCATGGGGCGTTCCCTGGCCCGCATGCTGGAATCCAAACACACCGACCTGGTGCTGGTGGAATCCAATCCCGCCATCGCGGAATCATGCTCCGAGGCGCTGGATCGGACCCTCGTGCTCAAGGGCGACATCATGTCGAGCGATACGCTCGAAAACGCGGGAATTACGGATGAAACCGCGTTTATCGCCACCACAGGCAGCGACGAGAACAACATCATCGGCTGTCTGCTGGGGCAACGCGAAGGCGCGTGTCTGACCATCGCCAAGGTATCCCGGCCCGAGTATGTGCCGATCATCAACAGCCTGAGCCTGCTCGATCGCGCGGTGAATCCCCACCTGTCCATGGTCAACGCCATCCTGCATTACGTGCGCGGGCGCAGCGTGCGGTCGGCGGCCATCCTGTCCACGCTGGGGGGCGAGTTGCTCGAAGTGCAAATAGACGCGGGGCATGCATGGGTGACGCATCGCATCCGTGACTTGCGGATTCCCCGCGGGGCCATCATAGCCGTGATTGAACGCGAGGGGCGCGTGCTGGTGCCCACGGGGGATACACGGCTGGAAATCGGTGACCGGCTGGTTATTTTCTGCCTGGCAACTATCGTGGAAGAGCTGACCAAACTCTTGAAAGCGCCGGCATGACCGATGGGACCAATCCCCGGATGACACCGCCTGATCGGAAGCGGCGGGAGAGGATGCCGTGAATTTCCGCGCCGTTGGGGCGGTGGTGTCTTATGTCTTCATTATTCTGGCGCTCGCCATGGGCGTATCCGCCGGGGTCGGCGCGGGGATGGGTGATGCGTTCGCGCTGTTGCAGGGAACCCTGACGGCCGCCGCGATCACCCTGCTGGCCGGGATCGGGTTGCGCATGGTGTCCTGGGGACGGCACGAGGTTACGGTCCGAGAGGCGATCGCCATTACCGTCTTCACCTGGCTAGCCCTGGGGATCGCCGGCGCCTTGCCGTTTGTTCTGACGGGGGGGGAGATCCGGTTCATCGACGCATTGTTCGAGAGCGTATCCGGCTTCACTACCACGGGCGCGACCATCTTTCGCAACGTCGAATCACTTCCCTACTGCCTGTTGTTCTGGCGGTCGGCCACACAGTTCCTGGGCGGTATGGGGGTGCTGGTGATTTGCGTCGCGATTCTCCCGCTGCTGGGGGCGGGGGGCATGCAAATGTTCCGCACCGAAGTGCCCGGCCCCTTCAAGGACCGGCTCACTCCCCGTATCACCGACACGGCCCGCATCCTCTGGCTGGTGTATGTCGCGTTGACCGTGCTGCTCGTGGCGCTGCTGATGGCCGCGGGGATGAATGTGTTCGACGCCGTGTGCCATGCCTTCACGGCGATGGCCACGGGCGGGTTTTCCACCCGAAACGTCAGTGTTCTGTTTTATCAAAATCCGGCGATCGAGTGGATTCTGGTGGTGTTCATGTTTCTCGCGGCGTGTAATTTCAATCTGCATTATGCCGCGCTTCGCGGCCGGTCCCTCCGGGTCCACCTGCGGGACACGGAGTTCCGTTTCTATGCCGGATTCCTGCTGGCGCTCATCGGGCTGTGCGCGTTTGATCTGAGCTTTGTACATGCGGTTCCCGCTGCAGAATCGGTGCGGTCGGCGGCGTTCACCGTCATATCGATCTCCACGACCACCGGGTACAGCACGGTGGACTTCAATCAATGGTCCGTTTTCTCCAAAGGATTGCTGCTGCTGGCCATGCTGTTCGGCGGCTGTGTCGGCTCGACATCGGGCGGGATCAAACAAATCCGGGCGCTGGTGTTGTTCAAGGAATTCCGGCTGCGCACCAAGGCCATGTTCAATCCCACCGCGGTGCTGAAAATCAAAGTAAACAACACGTCCATCCCGCCGAGCGTAGTGTCCGCCATCGTATCCTATGTGGCGATGTATCTGATGTTCACGGTGGCCGCCATCCTATGCATGACCGTGATTGTCGGGGATGGCGAGGTGGCGTTGACCAGCGTGGTTTCAGCCGTGGGCAACATCGGCCCCGGCTTCGGTGCGGTCGGGCCCCTTGAAAACTACGCCTGGATTCCCGCCTCGGGCAAGGGGATCCTGATTGTCGGCATGCTGCTCGGCCGATTGGAATTCATCGCCATCATGGCCTTCTTTTTCCCGAGTTTCTGGCGGCGTTAACTTCGGGCGGCCGTCATGGGGTGCGGCACCCGGGAGCGGGCCGCTTAGCGCTCTTTGGGTGCGCGGCCGTAGCGGAGGGTGAGTTCCGTGAGGCGCTTCTGAATTTCCGGCGTGCAATCGTCCCACGCAAAGCGCCATTGCCAGTTGCCTCCCGGTACGCCGGGAGTGTTCATCCGTCCTTCGCGCCCAAGCCCCAGAACGTCCTGCAAGGGAGTCATGGCCCAGCGAGCTGAGCTGCGCCAGGCCAGATCGAGCATCCGCCAGTGGATGTCGCCGCCGTCGCCTCCGACATAATCCAGTAGGGCGTTGGTGTGCCGCTGGTGTTCGGCGTATTCCGGCGTGCCGGGCCCGCGCGCCGGATGGGAGAACCAGCCGAGCGCGGTATCGTTGTCGTGCGTGCCGGTGTAGATCGCGCGATTCCATCGGCCCGATTCCGGCCGCCGCGGCGGCCGATCCAGCAGCCGGTGTGTTTCAAACTGCAGGATGGTCATGCCGGGCAGGCCGAAGCCATCGCGGAGGGCGATGACGTCCGGGGTGATGACCCCCAAATCCTCCGCGAGAATCGGCGTGCGCCCGAACGCCGCGCGCACGGCGGTCAGCAGGGCTTCGCCCGGCGCCGCCACCCAGCGTCCGTGCTCCGCCGTCGGCGCGTCGCCGGGAATCTCCCAATAGGCGGCGAAGCCCCGGAAATGATCAATGCGGACCAGATCGGTCCATGTGAGAGAGCGGCGGATGCGGGCGATCCACCATGCAAAACCCTCCGCCTCGTGCCGGGGCCAATGGTAGAGCGGATTGCCCCAGCGTTGCCCGGTCGAACTGAAATAATCCGGCGGCACACCCGCGACGACGCTCGGACGTCCGTCCGGTTCGAGACGGAACAGGTCGGGCCGCGACCACACATCGGCGCTGTCGTGCGCCGCGAAGATCGGCACATCGCCGATCAGTTGGATTCCCCGCGCTTTCGAGGCGCGGCGCAGGTTGCTCCACTGGCGGTCGAGCCAGAACTGCCACACGCGCTGGCGGGCAATATCGTGCTCCAGCATCCGGGCGGCCGATGCGAGGGCGCGCCCATGGCGTTGGGCCAGCTCCGGTTCCCATTCCACCCATGCGCGCCCGTTATGAAACGCCTTGAGCGCCATGAACAGCGCGAAATCCGGCAGCCAGTCGGCGTGCCGCGCTTCGAACCGGGCCAGCGCGCGCCGGTCCGAGGGAGACGCATCCCGGAGGAACCGGCCTGCGGCCAGTGCCAGCCGGTCCATACGCCAGGGGATGACCGTTCCGTAATCCACGTGTCCCGCGGGAAAGGATGGCGTCGCGAGTTCTTCGGGCTTCAGCCAGCCTTCGGCGGCCAGCGCCTCCAGGTCGGCGAACATCGGGTTGAGCGCGAAGGAGGAAAACGACTGGTACGGACTGTCTCCATAGCCGGTGGGGCCCAGCGGGAGCAATTGCCACCAGCCCTGCTTCAGCTCGGTGAGCAGTTTAAGAAATCGCGCACCGCCCCCAATATCTCCGCAGCCGAATGGGCCGGGGAGGGAGGTCGGATGCAACAAAATCCCGCATTCACGACGTGCCATGGCGATAGTCTATCGTGCGCCGGGGGGGCACCGCAAACCGGAAGCAGGAAAGGGAGGGATGAAGGGACCCGTCAGGGGTTCACCCGTACCGGGGTGTCCGGGCGGACCATGCGCAACAGCCGCTGGGCATTCCAGTTGGCGAGGCGGAAGCAGCCATGCGATTCGGTTTTTCCGATGTCTTCGGGGTGGGGAGTGCCGTGAATGCCATAGCCGGGCCGGTTGAGGCTGATCCAGGCCAGCCCCACCGGATTGTTCGGGCCGGGCGGGATCAGCAGCTTGCGATCAAGGCCTTCTGATCCGGGCTCGCCCGCGAATAGAGCGGGATCGAAGGTGTAGTTGGGCCGGTCCGCCGCGGTCACGACACGCAGTTCGCCCTGCGGGCGTTTTTCCACGCGCGCGGCGATGGAACAGGGGAAGACAGCGACGACATGTCCGGCGGCGTCATAGGCCCGGATGGAGCGCTCGGACAATCGGATTTCAATTCGATCGGCCTTGGGCAGGCGGCGCGGCTGCGCGGTATTGGGCACGGTGAGGGTCGTTCCCGGGGGCGGATTGGGCCATGCGACGCCGGGATTGCGTTCCCGCAGCCAGGACTGGGAGGAATGGAATTGTTCAGCGACGCGTTCCAGCACGGTTTCATGTTCGAGGGTGTTCAACTGGGATTTTCCGGACCATGTGGCCGGCACGGGCGCGAGACCGGCATGATCCGTTTCGGTCACGACATGCGTCCGCTCGGCGGGTTCGGCGCCGAGCAACTCGGTCTCCTCCGCGGCGGTCACATTATCCGCCGCGGGACGGCCGAGCGATTCCCTCCATGCGGCAAGCGCCAGCCGGGTGCGTTCTCCATGCCGGCCATCAATCAAGTTGGGAGAGAACCCCAGGCGATCCAGCGCCGCTTGAAGGGCTGCGATGCTCGCGGGGGATCGGGAAGTCGTTGGCACAGGAACCCGGGCGGGTGGCGCGGACACCACGGGGCGGGGAGATGGCGCGCGTTCCGCGGGACGGGGCCGGGGTGCGGACACGGGTGAACGCGGCGTGGAACGTGCGGGGCGAACCGGAGCGGACCGAACAGGAGAAGAACGGACAGGAGCGGGGGGAGGATCCTCGGCCATATCCGGTGTCATGCAGCCGCCGGAAATTCCAGCGGCGGCGAATACCCACAGCATTCGCAGAAATCGCGGGGCGGTCATGCCGTCTCCCGGGGCGGGCTGGTGTGGGCATCGCTCATAAGCCAGGCGAGAACGGACGCGGTGTCGGAGAAATCAACGATTACATGATCCGCGCCGGCCGCGCGCAGCTCCGCCTCTGAATGCGCGCCGGTGGCGACGGACAGCGCGCGGGCTCCGATGGCGCGCGCCGCGGCGATATCGAGGGGGGTATCGCCGATGACCACGCAGGTCGCGTCCCGCGGCATGCCGTGATGGAAGGCGCGGTCGAGGGCGAGACGGGCGATTTCCGCGCGATTGCCATGTTCGTGGCCGAACGCGCCGAGCACGAAGTGTCCGTGAATGCCGGCGGCTTCGAGTTTGATTCTCGCGCAGGGTCCGGTGTTTCCGGTGATCAGTCCGATCAGCGTCGTCTCGTCCCGCGCGAGGGCGGTCAGCAGTTCCCGGGCGCCCGGACAGAGTTCGGGAGGGGCGGCGGTCAGATGTTCGCGCAGGGACGCGGCGAGCCGGCTGAAAAATCGGGCGATGCGCTCCTCAGCGGCCGTGCCGCCGTGCCGTTCGAGCACCTGCCGTAACACATCCAGGTCCGTGGCGCCCGCGAATCGGACCCACTGCAAATCGTCCGTCACGCCGAACTCGTCGCGCACGGCTGACGCGAACGCTGCGCGACCGGCGCCGCGCACGTGCAGCAGGGTGCCGTCGATATCAAAGAACAACGTCCGGCGGATGGATGCGTTCCGCGCCTCATGCCGGCGGTTCCCGGGCGAATTCATGGCGGGGCATCCGATGCGGCGGGCGATTCGGCGGGGGTCAGCGGGTCCAGCACCCAGCGGCGGTTGTACCAGAAGTACTGGTCGGGCCGGGCGCGGATATGGCCTTCCAGCCGGGCCATGATTTCGGTCATTACGCGCCGGGCATCGGCGTCCCGGTCCGTCTCGGGATCGGGTTCCACCGCGTCGCCGAACGTCAGGCGGTGACGGGTCCAGCCGAGGCGCTCGATTTCGACGGTGATCAGCCGCGCGCCCGACTGGCGCGCGAGCAGGGCGGGTCCTGCGCCGAGGTTGGCTATACCGCCAAAAAAAGGGATGGCGTGGGCGGGGGTTCGGGCGCGCACGTCGGGCAGCAGCGCGAGCACTTCGCCGGCGCGGAGGCGGCGGATGGTCTGCCGCAGCAGGCCGGGATCGTCATTCATCAGCGCGGGCGCGCCGGCGGATGCGCGCATGCGGTTGAGATAATCATCGGTGAGCGGATTCTTCTGCCGGCGCGCGAGCAGGAAGAGCGGATATCCCATGCGTTGCAGGCCGAGCGCGCATAGTTCCCAGTTGCCCGAATGCGATGCGGCCAGGATCAGGCCGCGGCCGGACGCGCGGCATTGTTCCAGCCATTCGACCCGTCCCGCGAGCAGAACATGCTCCCGGAACCAGCGCGGGGTCAGGCGCGGGGCGCGGAGGGTATCCACGGCGTTGAAGCACAGATTTCGGAACGAGCGCCAGGCCGCGCGGCGCACGACGCGTTCCCGGGTTTCAGGGCCCAGCACGGCTCGCAGCCGCCGGCGGGCTTCCTTCCGGCGGAATCCGAAGAGGCCGTGCATGACCGCGGCGACGCCCCACGCCAGCGCGAGGGACACCCGGTGCGGCGCCCATCGCACGATTGCGCCAGCGAACGCCAGCGCGACATATTCCGCCCGATGACGGAAACGGATGCGAGGGGCTCCCTCCGCCATGAGTCACAGGCCCTTTCGGTGGCGCTGCTGAAGTTCCCAGAGCTTCATATATTTCAATGCGGCGCCGTAGGCGGACAGAGTTGCGATGATGAAACCGTGGGCGCCATCGAGGAAGCCGGCGCGGAGCAGGTAGCTCTTGATCAACCGGAACGGCGGACGGAACAACAGATCCGTCCAGCGAAACCGGTCGCCGGCGACGAACTTCTGCTGGGCGGTGATGGTGGAGAATCGGTGCAAGGTGGCGATATGGTCGCTAATATCGTCGTAGGTGTAATGCCAGAGCGGGCTGCTCAGGGATTTCACGGGGCCATTGACCACCACCCGGTCATGCGGCTCCACGCCTTCCGATCGGCCGTGGATTTTCTGGAACAGGCGCAGCTTGCGATCGGGATACCATTCGCCATGGCGGATCCAGCGGCCGAGATAACGGACCATCCGGGGGAAATCGAAACCGACGTATGGAGCGGGGCCCTTGCTGAAGATCGCCAGAATTTCATCCCGCAGCGCGGGGGACACCTCTTCATCCGCGTCGAGGAAAAGCGTCCATTCCTGGTGAGCCAGAGTTCGGATCAGGTTGCGCTGTCCCACATAGCCGAGCCATTCGTGTTGGTGTACATGCGGTGTGAATTCGCGGCAGATTTCCAGGGTGCGGTCGGTGCTGAAGCTGTCCAGTACGACGATTTCCGCGCACCAGGTCAGGCTTTCAAGGCATTTGCGGATCTTGTCCTCTTCGTTAAAGCAGATCACGCACGCGGAGATGGGCGGAGGCGTTTCGGAGCGGGAGGGATCGCTCATACGACAGGCTCCGGAAGATCGGGAGGCGCGGGCGCCTTCGCGGGATCGGGAGGAGGTTCGGCGGAATCGGGGTAGCTCAGCAGATCCAGCGGCCGCGCGTCTTCATCCTCCAGCCGTCCGTTGCAGTAGAGGCGCACCCGGTAGCCGTAATACTGCTCCGGAGATCCCGCCGGCCGTCGTCCTCGCGGGACCACATACGCCGTGGTAATGGAGAGGTCTCCCCCGGCTGTCCAGGCGGCGCCCGCGGATCCCAGCTCATAGGTGGAGGGCATCATGCGGGTCGGATAAATCGCGCCGGTGCTGTTCATGCGGTCAAAGAAAGTAATCTCCATCCGAAGGGCGTCGGGGTCGGGGGGGCGGGCGCCGGGGCACGCGATGTCGGCGCGTATGACCCGCATTTCATCGTATTCAAAGCTATCCGGGAATCGGCGTTGGGAGAGGTTGACGAAGCGGACGCCCGCGGGAGCGGGCACGGGGGCCGCGGGAGCGGGGGGTTCGGGTTCCGGAGGCGGTGTCGCTTCGGGTTTGGAAGGCGGTGTCGCTTCGGGTACGGCGGGTGTCTGGGTGGCTTGGGACGATGCGATGCGCGCCCATTCCTCCGCGGCCATGCCGGCCATGGCGCCGCCCCGGCTTTGCTGGATCAGCAGCGCCCACTGCCCGATGGCGCTTTGGAGTTCCCCCTGCTGCTCGAACAGGCGGGCTCGCTCCGCGTACGCCGGGAGAAATCCGGGGTCCTCCATCAGCAATCGCTCCAGGCGCGCATCTGCGTCTGCCCGGTTGCCCGACGCCAGCGCTTCGCGCGCAAGCTTGAGTTCGGCCTCGGAAGCCGCCGTGCGATCCGTTGTCGGCGGGGGCTCCGGCTCACTGGTTTTGGGCGCTTGATCTTCGGGCGGGGACTCCGGCAGCGCGGGACTGGCCAGTCCCCGCACCGCCTGCTTGACTTCCGCCAGCTCCTCCCGCAACTGGCGAAGTTCGACAGAGAGTTCATTCGGCTCCGCCGGCCCGGGCTCGGGCAACGGCGCGGGCGGTTCCGGCACAGGCGGTTCCGGCGCGACGTACGCGACGGGTTCCGGCTTCGGGAGGAACGGCTCGCTGCGCGGCGCATACAAGCGATACACCGACCAGACTCCCAGCAGAATGGTCGCCCAGGCGGCCGCGCGAATCCATCCGCGGGTTCCGCGGCGGAGCGGTGGTTCCGCATCGTCGGTCACTTCGGCGAGTAGATGCGCCTGCAACAACAGTCGGGTGCGCCCGATTTCAATCATGTCGCCATGACGAAGCGTCGCTTCCCGTACTTCCCGTTTGTTCACGAGCAGGCGGTTCGTGGAACCGAGGTCGGAAATTTTCGGCCCCTGCGGTGTATGTATGACGCGGGCATGCTGAGCCGCGACCTCCGGATCGTCGAGGGTGAGCCCGCAGTTCTTGTCCCGTCCGATGATAAGCTCATCAACAGGCAGCGTGGATTGCTCCCCCTTTCCCGGGCCATTCAACACTATGAATCGGTATAACATGCCAAGTGTGGGATGCGGCCTAGTATGCGGAATTCCCGTTGCGCCGGACAAGGACAATCACCACGGGACGGCCGGAGCGCATCGGGTTCCGCATGTGGAGGAGCGGGCGATTTGAATTGACTTGGATTCCGGGGCCGCCTAGTAGAACCCCATGATGGAGTCCCACCAACCACCGCCGGCGACGCGCGCTCCCCCCTCTCCGGAGGCCCGGCCGCCCGAAGCGGTATGGCGCCGCGCGGCGATGATTTCCCGGCTGGGGATGTATCTGGCAGGCGCGACAACAGCCGGATTGTCCGCATGGGGCATGTCGCGCGGAGCGGGCCCGCGGCGGGCGGTGATGAGTGCGCTGGCGGTGATGTTAGTATGCGGATTTGCGACCATGCTGTTCTCGGTCGCCGCTGCATTATCCCGCCGGATGCGCCCTCGCCGGCGCACATCGGGCGTTTCGCCATGAAACGGGAAGATGTTTCGCACAGGACGAAGATTCCTGTTCCGCCCTGGGGGGCGCTGACGTTGGAGTGGCGGCGGGAACGGGGTCGGGTGCGGGTCACCCGCGTAATTCTCCCGGGCTGGATATCGGCGGAAGCGCGACAGCGGACGACGGCGGCAATTCCCGAGTTGCGGCCGATCATCGCCGGATTGCGCGCGGCGATGCGCGGGGCGCCGGCGAAATTTCCAAGGGATGTCCTGGATTGGTCGCGCTGCTCGGAATTTCAGCGCGCAACACTGCGTCGGCTCGCGCGCGTAACCCGCGGGCGGGTCATCACCTATCGTCAACTTGCGGAAGCGATCGGGCGGCCGCGCGCCGCGCGGGCGGTGGCGCGCGCGCTGGCGACCAATCCCTTTCCGCTGATTCTGCCCTGCCATCGGATTGTGCGCGCTGACGGATCCACCGGGGGCTATCAGGGCGGCCAGCGGCTCAAGCAATCCCTGCTGCACATGGAACATGCGCACGTCGCGAAGGGTCGGCCCTGAGACCGGGAACCCGCCGCCACCCCATGAAGAATGATGGCCCAGGAGATGCAACGTGAGTGACATTGACCGAAAACAACTAATTCGCGAGTACAAGGAAACACCGCGGCCTGCGGGTGTGTACCGGGTCCACAACACCGTACGGGGGAAAACATTCATCGGATCGAGCACGAATTTGCCGGGAATCCTGAACCGGCATCGCTTCCAGCTTGAGCACGGATCTCACATGGATCACGACCTTCAGCGAGATTGGAATGAGTTGGGGCCGGAAGCCTTCGAGTTTGAAGTGTTGGACACTCTTGCCCCGAAGAAGGAATTGGACTACGACCCGACCGAAGATCTGGCCGTGCTGCTGGACCTGTGGACCGATAAAATCGCGGCAACGGGCGAATTGCTGTATGGGCGGAAACGACCGCACAAGAGAAAATCAATTCCTTGAGAGCTGCCAACCCATGCTCTGGAATGAAAGGAGAGCGAGATGGAGACGAAGGAAATGAACCCGGAAGTCATCGCGGAGTTCCAACGCAGGCGGAGACGGCAATTGATTGCGGTGGTTCCCATCATGGGCGCGCTGTTTCCCCTGTTCATGCTTGATCATGCTGGACCCGACGGACTCTTCGGGATTCCCACCGCTGTGCTCGGACCCGTCTGCATTGCGATCATGATTGCCGGGGTTGTCTTTTCGCTTATCAACTGGCGGTGCCCCGCATGCAAGAGCTACCTTGGGAAGGCCATGCATCCGCGGTTCTGTCAGAAGTGCGGAGCGCAGTTGCAGGAGTAGTCGGCGGAGTTCCAACCGGGCCGCCCGCGGACGGCGGGTCCGGAGAGATTATGTTGACCGCAGTATTGGTAAACGAAAAGACCATAACAGGTAATCACCTTTGTTTGAGCACGGTGACAAGAGAGGGGAGCGAGCATCGCGACCGTTGAAATCTGTGCATCAGGCCAGCGGCATTATTCAGATTTCGAGAGCCAATGCTGCGCTGGTATTGGCCGGGCGGTCTGCGACGGTTCAAGAATGAATGTGAAGCGTGATCGCTAGGAACGGCCATGGGAAATACCGGCGGCCCGTCGGGCACGCCAGCCACGCAGCTCAACTTCAATATTATTTCCGCGGCGTAGACCGGGAATCATTGCCCGATGCGATGCGCGGCCGACGCTGCCGCCGCGGCCCGTGCTTTCGCCTTGTTATGGCGGCGTTAGGTTCCCACAATACCCGGGCGTTCCGCCCGTTCCATAACCGGAGGTCCTTGGATGAAGCTGTGTGCGATGACCATGGTGACGATGAGCGCCTTCTGCGCGGGCGCGTTTGCGGCGCCGGAGACTACTTTGTGGTACAACCGGCCCGCAGCTTCGTGGGAGGCGAACGCGCTGCCCATCGGCAACGGTCGGTTGGGCGCCATGGCGTTCGGCGGCGTGGAGGACGATCGCTTTCAACTGAACATCGACAGCCTGTGGACAGGCGATGAAAATCCGTCCGGGTCTTATGAGTCCATGGGCGAGTATCGGACACTGGGGAATCTGTATCTTTCGGGCCGGGGCGAACCGGCCGCGGCCGCCGTGGCGTGCACCAGCGGCCAGAAGGCCTTTTACGAGCAGCAGGAAGTGGACCGGAGCGCGGATGGCGATCCGGAAACCAAGTGGTGTGTCGAGCATCAGGGAAAGCCTCTGGTCTGGGAAGTCACTCTGCCCGGCGGGTCCCAAGCGCCCCTGACGACCTATGCGTTGGTTTCCGCTTCCGATGTTCCCGAGCGCGATCCGAAGAACTGGACGCTTGAAGGCTCGGACGATGGCGCGGCGTGGACCGTGCTGGACCGGCAATCGGACCAGGCGCCCGCGGCGAGAAAGGGCGTCCGTTCCTACTCGTGTACGAACGAACGTGAGTATCGCCGGTATCGGCTGACCATCCAGCCCAACGCCGGAACGCCCCATATTCAGGTCGCGGAAATTCAGATTCCGGGTGTAACGCCGCTCAAGGCCGCGAACGCCGGCGCGGTCGCCGGGGCGGCCGAGTATCGCCGCGCGTTGGATGTGCGAACCGGAGTTCATACGGTGCGGTGGACGCAGGACGGAGTCACGCACACCCGCGAATCTTTCATCAGCGCGCCGGACGATGTGCTGGTCATTCGATGGTCGGCCAATCGGCCCGGGGCGATCAGCGGCCAGTTGCGGCTCGAGGATGGGCAGACCAATGCGTCCGGGTCGGCGACGCACAGTTCGGTCGCATTTTCGGGAACTCTGTCGAACGGGCTGCGCTACGCGGCTCAGGCCGATGTCGAGGTGCGGGGCGGTCAGATTGTGGCCGGCGACGATCACAAGGTGAGTTTTGAAGGATGCGAGGCGGTCATGGTGCGATTCGCCGCGGCCACCGACTATGCGATGGATCGCACGCAACAGTGGCGTTCAAAACAGGCGCCGGGGGAGACCATCGTCCGGACGCTCTCGGCGGCCCGGGGGCGAAGCTGGGATGATTTGTATCGGCGTCATGTGGACGATCACGCGGCGATTTACGACCGTTGTGTGCTCGATCTGGGACCGGCGCCCGCCGCCGCGCGGAATCTCCCGATCAACGAGCGAATCCAGCGATTCAAGAAGTCGCCCGATGACCGGTCGTTGGAGGCCCTGTTGTTTGCCTATGGGCGCTATCTGCTCGCGGGCAGTTCCCGGCGCGGGACGCTTCCGGCCAATCTGCAGGGCATTTGGAACGAGAGCAACAATCCCCCTTGGCACTCCGACTATCACAGCAACATCAACCTCCAGATGAACTACTGGCTGGCGGAAGTCACGGGTCTGGCGGACATGCACACGCCGTTGTTCGATTACCTCGACGCCATGGCTCCGGTCTACCGCGAGGTCGCGCAGCGGGAATTCAAGACGAGCCATGGATGGACCGTGCGAACGTCGCACAACATCACCGGCGGCCAGGGTTGGCAATGGAACATTCCGGGCAGCGCATGGTACGCCCGGCATTATTACGAGCACGCCATGCATGCCGCGGAGGCCGCGTTCGCGAAAGATCGGGCGTATCCGGTTTTGCGCGAGGTGTGCGATTTCTGGGCCGATCATCTCAAGGCGTTGCCCGACGGCACGCTGGTCGCGCCCAACGGGTGGTCGCCCGAGCACGGCCCCCGCGAAGACGGCGTTTCGCACGATCAGCAGATCATCTGGGATCTCTTCCAGAACTATATCGAGATATCCCGGTGGATCGGCGGAGATCCGGAACACCGCGCCCGCATCGCCGCCCTGCAGGCGAAGCTGGCCGGACCGAAGATCGGGCGATGGGGGCAGTTGATGGAATGGAGGGTGGACCGTGACGATCCGAATACACGCCATCGCCACACCTCGCACCTGTACGCGGTATATCCCGGCCGGCAGATCAGCCGGGCCGGTACGCCGGAATACGCCCGGGCGGCCGCGATTTCGCTGGAGGCGCGCGGGACGACCGACGACAGCCGCCGATCCTGGACCTGGCCCTGGCGCACGGCGTTGTGGGCCCGTCTGGGCGAGCCCGAGAAGGCTCATGAAATGGTCAAGAATCTCATCCGGCACAATCTGCTCGAGAACATGATCACCACGCATCGGCCGTTGCAACTGGATGGTAATTTCGGGTTCCCCGGCGGCGTTTCGGAAATGCTGCTGCAGTCGCACGATGTGCTTCCCGGAGTGGAGCAGAAGGACGGGGAACGTCCGGCGTTTGTCGTGGAACTTCTGCCCGCGCTACCGTCCGCCTGGGCGAATGGCGTGGTGAAAGGGCTGCGCGCGCGCGGTGGATTCACCGTCAGCATGATGTGGAGCCGGGGCGCGCTCCAGCGCGCGGTGATCACGTCCGAGCGCGACGCCGTTGTCCCGGTTCGCTACCGGGGCCGCATCATTCGAGTGACGGTCCGGGCGGGCGAATCCGTCCGCCTGGAGCCGCAACAATTCGCCACGCCATAAGCGGCGCACGGCCGCGGGGATTGGGAACAGGGGAGCGTGGATTGGACAGCGAGTTGGGCTCCGCGCCGGATGGCTGGAGTGCGCAG
The DNA here is from genome assembly GCA_017996315.1 of Kiritimatiellia bacterium. Taxonomy (GTDB): domain Bacteria; phylum Verrucomicrobiota; class Kiritimatiellia; order PWTM01; family PWTM01; genus JAGOHE01. Next base: position 14,846 of record JAGOHE010000015.1, read on the forward strand.
GAGGACCAGTTGAGCTTGCGATGCGCCTTGGGTTGTGCGACCCGCAGTGCTCCCATCTGGCGCCGGCATAGAGGAGGGGCGGCTATCGCAGTCGCTGCGAATTACGACGGCACGGAAGGGCGTTTGTGCGGAGCGCGTTCCGGAAGGCGCCTGCGCGCCCAGAGCGCGAAGAAACCCAGGGCCAAGGTGGCCGCGGCTGCCGGCTCGGGAATGGAATGCCAGGCCAGACCATAGGCCACATTGGTCATATTCGAAGTCACGCCAAGCGCATATCGTCCCGCCGAGAGCGACGACTGGTAGATGAGCTCCACATTGTCCACCGTGCTCATGCTCTCCCAGACGGCGTTGCCGGGGACAAATCCTTCAGCCGAGTACAACCTCAAATCGAGGTTGGCAAGGCTGGAGGTGAACTCATAAAGGCCGCCATTGAGTTCGTAGGTGATGTCCCGATTCCAGGTGAGCGCGGCGGAGAAGGCCCCGGGGACGCTGGTGTCGAAGAAATAGAGTTGTTCGGTGGCGGCGGAGCCTGTCCCGAAATCCCAACCCGTAGATCCGGCATCGGCGTCGTCATCGGCATCGAATTCGCCGCCGGTCAGGATAAGATGATTGTCGTAGACGTTCAATTGCCCGGCCCCATAGACGGAGTCCATCGGGCTTGTGGATGTATGACTCCACGAAAACGGCACGTGGCTTCCTTCCCGGTCCGCGCCGGCGAGCATGATGGATTTGACGACCACGGAGTGATCTCCGTTGTCCAGCCCCTGCGCGGTTCGGGCCGTTTCCAGCAGGAGACCCGAGGCTCCGGCGATGATGGGAGCGGAATAACTGGTAAACGACATGGGCGCGACGATATCCGGCTTGATCCGGCCGGCGCCATCCACCGGGGTCGTGCCCCGGCTGTGATTGCCATCAGAACGGCCTGCGATGATTCCGTTATAACTGCTGGAGAGAAGATTGGGGATCGTGGTGGTGCTGCGATTATTGACACTGGACACCGCGACAAAATCATCCCGCGCGATGGCGTAGTCATACCGGCGGAGAATATCCGTATCCGCGGCCGAGTCTCCCGTCGTGCCGACCCAGCTATGGTTCATGATATCCCGTGATTCAACGCTGGGGAGCGAGCCCGACATCATGTTCAGGAATCCGGAGTCGATCCAGTTGTCGGCGCTGTAGTTCGCGATATCCTGACCGTCCGCCGTCCGTCCGATATCCGGCGCAAGCGAATGTGTGGACCCGAAGAAATACTTGCCCACGTACACGGCATGATAGGAGATGGTTTCGGGAAGGCCGGAGGGGAAGACGATGGTTTTTCCGGAAAAAGCGGCATCGGCGACATCCAAGCGGTAGCCCGGCACGAGGGCTTCGCCCATCGTGGCGGAAAGGCCGGCGCCCGTGGGCATGGAACTTCCCAGCAGATTCTGCAAGGCGGTGTAGCCGATCGCGGCCCGGTCCACCTGAACCTGGGCTGGTGCGGAATGCGGAGTCAGCGCGGCAAATCCGATTGCCGCCATTGCGATCAGCAGGCGGCTGGAACGGAATCGGCGCCTGTCGGTCCGCCATTCGCCTGCGTTGACGCTGATGAGCCTGTGGGTATATCGCATCATGAAAAAATATGGGGCCTGGGCACAACATGCCGTCCCGCAGCACCGACACCGGGCCCGAAACGACCAATCAAGAATTATGCACTCAAATCGGTCATATTTCAACAATCCTGGCATCGGTGGATCATGGCCAGCGCTGCCGCGGCATCTCCGGCTCCGGGGTGGGGCTGGGGCGTCTGCTCATGCCCATGAGAACCGCTCGTAAATCTTGACATTTTCCGCCATGGGGGGTATTCCCTGCCCCCCGGATACCATGAATTTAACTGTTGAACTGGGCGATCGTTCCTATCCGATCCTGATGGGCGTCGGGATTCTGGACGGGTTGGGCGAGGCCTGTGTAGAGGCCGGGCTTTCCGGTCGGGCGCTGATCGTGACGGACTCGACCGTTCGGGGGCTCTACGCCGCCCGCGCGGAGGCCTCGCTTCGCGCCGCCGGGATTTCCATCCAAACCTTGGATGTTCCGGCGGGTGAATCATCCAAGGATTGGACGCATCTGGCTTCCGTCTGCGAAGCCGCGCTGGCGGCCGGGCTGGATCGCCGCGGGTTCATCGTCGCCCTCGGCGGCGGAGTGGTGGGAGATCTGGCCGGATTCGCCGCGGCGGTCTGGTTGCGGGGCATTGATTTTGTGCAGGTACCCACGACCCTGCTGGCGATGGTGGACAGCGCGGTTGGCGGGAAAACGGGAATCAATCTCCCCGGCGGGAAAAATCTGGTGGGCGCGTTTCATCAGCCCCGTCTGGTCCTGTCCGATCTCGACGTTTTGCGCACTCTGCCGGCGCGCGAGTTCGCCGGCGGCATGGCCGAAGTGGTGAAGTACGGATGGATTCGCGACGCGGATTTGCTGGTGACACTCGAGCGGGATTGCGCGCGGTTGAAGGCGCTGGATCCCGCCGCGCTGGAGCCGGTTGTGGCCCGGTGCTGCGCGATCAAGGCGGACGTGGTCGCGCGGGACGAGCGGGAAGGGGGTCTGCGGGCGATCCTGAATTTCGGCCACACGTTCGGGCACGCGTTGGAGGCCGGCTCGGGCTACGGCGCGCTCCTGCACGGGGAGGCGGTGGCGATCGGCATGGTATTCGCAGCCCGGCTGAGCGAGCGGATCGCCGGGTTGGCGGCGGGGTCCACGGCGGCGCTCGAACGCCAGCTTCGCGCGTTCGATCTTCCGGTGCGCGCCCCGCGCGGAGCGGATGGGGCGCGATTGCGCGCGGTGATGACGGCCGACAAGAAGTCAGCCGGCGGCCGCGTGCGCTGGGTGCTTGCGCGCGAACCCGGACGGGCGGAGCCGGGGTATGCAGCGCCCGATGAGGCGATCGAGGAGGCATGGCGTTATGTCAGCGGTGAATGAAACATTGGTACGGGAATATCTGGAGGGGCTCGGGTTTCTGACGTACCTGCCCCGTAAATATCAGGCCCTGCTGCGCGCGCGCAGCCCGGACGAGGAGAACGATCTGCTGGTCTGGAATCCGTCGGCGCCCTTGGGCGACGAGCCCGAGCCGGGCATCTGGACGGGCCGCGATCTGCGGCGAGTGCGCGCGGCGCAGGTGAGCATCTGCGGCTGGCATACCAGCACGCTGAGCCGCGCGGTGATGGAACTCTCGCCCGAGCTGTTCCGTTTTCTGGAGGCCGATCCGGTGCGGGCGGCGGAGCGGGTGCTGGGGCCGGGTACGATTGCGAAAGTGTTCGTGCTGCCGCATCTGCCCGCCGATTCCGACCTGCGGCGCGAGGCGGTCGCATATCTTCTTGACCGGGGGGTGACCGGGATTGTTTCGTTCCGGACCATTTTGCAGGAGCTTGCGGGGATGGCCGACGAGCAGCGGTTCTATGACCGGTCGGATACGCTGCAGTTGTTGCGGCTGATGAAAATTTACGATTTGTTCAAGAGCCCGCAGTTGGAGTTCTTCCGTCCCCGCGTGAAGGCGGAGCGCCTGCGGAAATCCGACACCCGCCGGGCGGGCGCGGACGCCGCGCCGACGGAGCCCAAGGCCCGCCCCCAGCCGGCCGAATCGGAAGGCGAGTCGGAACCGCCGCCGGCGGAGGGTTCGGAGTGACCTCGCGCGAAGCCTGCATCGCGCTGAATATGATGGAGGGCATGGGACCGGTCACCGCCCGCGCGCTCCGGGAGCGGCTGGGCTCGTACGAGGCGGTCTTTCAATGTTCTCCCGGCGACCTGCGCGGCATTCCAAACGTCGGCCCCGAGCGGATCGAACAGATCCTGCGGCAGCGGGACGCGGCGGATCCCGCGGGCGAGGAGAAGCGGGCGCGGCGGCTGGGCGCGCGGATCATGACTTGCGTGGATGACGATTATCCCGAGGCCCTCCGGAACATCCACGATCCTCCGCTGGCGTTCTATGTGCGCGGCGAATGGAAGCCGGAGGACCGGCAGGCGTTCGCGGTGGTTGGTTCCCGGCATTGCACGCAGTATGGGCGCGCGTCGGCCGACCGCCTCTCGTACCAGTTGGCCAAGCTGGGATTCACCGTGGTCAGCGGTCTGGCGCGGGGCATTGACATGGCCGCGCACGAGGGCGCGATCAAAGCTGGAGGCCGGACGATCGCGGTGCTCGGCGCGGCGCTCGATCGCATCTATCCGGCGGATGCCGGCCCGCTGGCGGATCGCATCGCGGAGCAGGGCGCGGTGATCAGCGAATATCCGATCGGCCGTGAAGCGGATCGCACGACGTTTCCCTACCGCAATCGCATCATCAGCGGCCTTTCCCTGGGGGTGCTGCTGGTGGAATGCGACGTGCGCAGCGGAGCGCTGCACACCACGCGGTTCGCGGCGGAGCAGGGGCGGCCGGTGTTTGCCGTGCCCGGACGCATTGATTCGCCGATGTCGCGCGGTCCGCATCGTCTGCTGCGCGATGGCGCGAAACTGGTGGAGGACGTAAAGGATATCGTCGAGGAATTTGAGTATCTCTGGCCGGGGGTGCGGGCCCGGCAGCAGGAGCTTTCGCTGGAGCAGCCCGTGGCGCGCATCCGGCTGGATCCGGAGGAGCAATCGCTGGCGGAAACCCTGCTGGAAGGCCCGCTGGATACCGACACGCTCGTGCGCCGCACCGGCCTGTCGGTGTCGCGGTTGAACGTGGCCCTGATGTCGTTGGAGATGAAACGTGTGATTCGGCTTCGGCCGGGCCGTCAGGTGGAGCTGGCCGCGCCGGTGGAGGCGTTGAAGGATACCGCGGAATAAGACCGGGAATCGGACGAATACGCGGAGGCCTATGGAGAATTAATGATGAGCGCAAAACGATTATTGATCGTGGAGTCCCCCGCCAAGGCGAAGACCATCGGGAAGATGCTGGGCGGGGACTTCGAAGTCCGCGCGTCCATGGGGCACGTGCGCGATCTGCCGGAGCGAACGCTCGGGGTGGACGTGCAAAATCGGTTTGAGCCGGAATACGTCGCGCTCAAAGACCGCGCCAAAGTGTTGAAGGAACTCAAGACCGCCGCCCGGGGCAAGGAGGCCATCTATCTCGCCCCCGATCCCGACCGCGAAGGCGAAGCCATTGCGTGGCATCTGCGGGAGTATCTGAAGGACGTGGCGCCCGAGGACCGGTTCCTGCGCGTGACGTACAACGAGATTACCGCGACGGCGGTGCGTCGCGCGGTGGAGCATCCGGGCCCGATCAACATGAATTTGGTCAATGCCCAGCAGGCCCGGCGGGTGCTGGACCGGCTGGTCGGGTACAAGGTGAGTCCGCTGCTGCAACGGCGTGTTCGGGGATCGCGCAGCGCGGGGCGCGTGCAGACGGCCGCGCTGCGGATCGTGGTGGAGCGGGAGCAGGCGATTCGCGCGTTCCAGCCGCAGGAATACTGGATTCTCGGCGCCCGGGTGGCCAAACAGAAGGAGCCGCGCGCGCCCTTCGACGTGCGCCTGGCGCGCATCGGCGATGAGAAGGCGGAGATTCATTCGAAAGAACGAGCGGAAGAGGTTCGCGCGGACCTCGAAACGCGGAGCATGCGGGTGCGGGGGGAAACACGGCGGGAAATCTCCCGTCGCGCGCCGCCGCCGTTTATCACCAGCAGCCTGCAGCAGGCGGGATCGCGCGCGCTCGGCTTCGTGCCCTCGCGCACCATGCGGCTGGCGCAGTCGCTCTACGAGGGGGTGGATCTCGGCGGGGGCCCCGAAGGATTGATCACGTACATGCGCACCGACTCCTTCAATGTGGCGGTGGAGGCGCGGGAAGCGGCGCGGGCGTTCATCCGGAGCGCCTATGGCGACGCGTACGCGCCTGAAAAGCCGAACTTCTACAAGACGAAGGCGGGCGCGCAGGAGGCGCACGAGTGTATTCGGCCGACGGACGTGCGGCGCACACCCGACGCGCTGGCGCACGTGTTGAATCCCGATGAACTCAAACTGTACCGGTTGATCTGGCAGAGGTTCGTCGCCAGCCAGATGTCCGCCGCGCGCATCGCCCAGCGCACCGTGGAAGTGGATGCGGAACCGGGGCCGGCCACCGCGTCCGGCGCGCCCGCCTATCTCTTTCGCGCGACCGCCTCCGAGGTGTTGTTCCCCGGATATCAGAAAGTCTCCGGCGACGACCGGCCCCGGAAGACCGCGGTTCCGGAGGACAGCGGAGAGGCCGGAGCCGAGGAAGAGGCCGACAGTCTGCCGCCCGTGGAGCCCGGCGAACCGCTGGACCGGCTGGACTGGATCGCCGACCAGAAGTTCACCGAGCCCCCGCCGCGATATTCCGACGCCACGCTGGTCAAGGCCATGGAAGAAAATGGAATCGGCCGCCCCAGCACCTATGCCGCCACCGTGCAGACGCTTCAGGACCGCGCGTATGTCGAACGAGTCAAACGCACACTCGTGCCCACGCCGTTGGGAGAACAAGTCTGCGGCTATCTCGTCAGCCATCTTGCCAGCCTGTTCGACATCCAGTTCACCGCGCGCATGGAGGAGGAACTCGATGAGGTCGAGGAGGGATCCCAGGAATGGCATGAGATGCTGGAGAAATTTTATGTGCAACTCACCGCCGCGCTCGCGGCCGCCCGCCAGCCGCTCGACACGGAAGGGCTGGACAAAGTTCGCCGGCTGACTGATCTGCTGGGCCGCGTGTCCCAATGGAAGGAGCCGGTCAAGCGGGGACGCAGAACCTACGACGACCACAAGTTCGTCCTGAGCGTACGCGACCAATTGGAGGCGGCCGAAAAGCCGTTGACCCAGCGGCAACTGGATGCCCTGCGTTCCCTCGGCGCGCGATATGCGGATCAGGTCGAAGATCTCAAAGCCGAGGCGGAAGCGCTCGGGTTGCCCGCCATCACCCAAGCGACCGGCGGCGATCCCAAACCCGGACTCGCGCGGCTGGAACTGCTCCGGGAGGTGACCTTCGGAGAACCGCGCACTGTGCGCGGCCGGGTGTACGATGACGCGAAATTTGTCCAATCGCTGCGCGAACAGGCGGAATCAGGCCGGGCGTTGACCGAGCGCCAGCTCGCGGCGCTGGATCGGATTCTCTCGAAATATGCCGCTGTCATTCCCGACTATGAGCGGCGGGTGTCGGAAGCGGGCATCACCGCGGTGTCGTCCGAACCGGTGGCCCAGGCCGATCCGGAGCGGTGTCGGGAATTGCTCGGCGCGTTGGATGCGGTGAAGGAGTGGAAACCGCCGGTCAAGCGCGGGCGGCGGATGTGGAGCGACGAAGCGTTCTTCGTTTCCCTTCGCAAGCAATTCGGGACCAAGGGATCCCTCTCGATCAAGCAACTCGCGTCGCTGGAGAAAATGGCGAAGCGGTACTCCGCGCTTTCCGAGGACGC
>JAGOHE010000173.1 GCA_017996315.1 Kiritimatiellia bacterium
CAGCCGATGGAAGCGCATACCACCTTTGTGGCCCCCCGGCCCATGATCATCGGCGCGCTCTGGTCGCCCCGGGGCGCCATACGGAGCCTCCCGTGAACCGCCGTTGGATATGGATCGGGTTGGCGATCGCCGCGGGAGCGCTGGTCTGGATCGTCACGCACCCGGGCGACGAAGCGCGCATGCGCCGCGCCGTGCGGAAGCTGGCTCAGAGCGCCGAAAAAAAGAATCCGGAATCACCGATCACCGCCGCCACCCGGGCCGATGGCATCGCCAGCCTCTTTGCGCGCGACGATGTGCATGTCCATGTGGAGGGCGCGCCATCCTTCATGGGCTCCCGCGACGAGCTCCGGAGCCTGATTTTTCAGGTTCGCGACCAGGCCGAATACCTGGTCCTGACCATCCATGATGTGCGCACGGAAGTGGCCCCGGACCGCGCCTCGGCCGTCCAGCAATTCTCCGCGGAAATATCCGCGCGAATTCATGGCGGGGAGGACCACGCCCTGCGCGAGGTGCGGATGGACTGGGTGAATGAAGAGGACCAGTGGCGCATCCGCCGGATCGAAGCCGACGAAGGATTGAAACGCATCCCATGAACACGACCGTCGCCCCCGCGCGGGGAATGAGAACCCTCCCACGATGAAGAAGAATTACATTCTCGACACCAACGTCCTCCTGCACGACCCGATGGCGATCGCGCACTTCCAGGACAATACGGTCATCATTCCGATCAGCGTGATCGAGGAGATTGACCGGTTCAAGCGGGACCAGACCGAGCTGGGGCGCAACGCCCGGCATGTGTCGCGGGCGCTGGATGACCTGCGCAGCCGGGGCAAGCTCTGCGATGGGGTACCGCTCGACCAGGGCGGCCGGTTGCGGGTGGCCATGAACGTCGGGGCCGCCAGCCCGGAGAAACCCTACGCGGATAACGAAATTCTCGCCCTCGCGATGCACCTGTGCCAGACCGATCCCGAATCGCCGGTGGCGGTCGTCAGCAAGGACATCAACCTGCGCATCAAGGCCGATGGCATGGGCCTGCAGGCCGAAGATTATGAAACCGACCGGGTGGATATCAACGAACTGTACCTGGGCTACTCTGACCTGGAAGTGTCGCCCGAGATGATGCAGCAGTTCGCGGAACACGGCACCCTCGCGTACGAGGGCGAGGGGCGGGGGCCCAACGAGTACATCATGCTCGTGAACACCGCCGATCCGCAGCACACCATGCTCGGCCGGCTGGATCCGGACGCGAAAAACGTCATCCAACTGATCCCCCCGCCTCGGGAACTCGCCGGCCTTCGTCCGAAGAACAAGGAACAATATTTCGCCATGGACGCGCTCCTCGACGAGCGCATCCGGCTGGTGACGATCATCGGCAAGGCGGGCACCGGGAAAACCCTGCTCGCGGTCGCGGCCGGTCTGTTCGCCACGCTGGAACGCAAGCTCTACCGCAAAATGCTGGTGTCCCGTCCAACCCTGCCCATGGGCAAAGATATCGGATTCCTGCCCGGCACCGTGCAGGAAAAACTCAATCCCTGGATGCAACCCATATTCGACGCGCTGGACCTCATTTCCTCCGAGCGCAAGGGCGGGCCGAAAGCCTCCGATTACGTCCAGCCCAACGGCCATATTGAGGTGGAGGCGCTCTCGTTCATCCGCGGCCGCAGCATCCACCACCAATTCCTGATTATTGACGAAGCCCAGAACCTCACCCCGCTCGAGGTGAAGACGATCATCACCCGCGCCGGACACGGCACCAAGGTGGTGCTGACCGGCGACATCTACCAGATCGACAACCCGTATGTGGATGCGACCTCGAACGGGCTCTCCAAGGCGGTCAACAAATTCCGCCCCCATGGACTCGCGGCCCACATCAGCCTGCACAAGGGAGTGCGCTCGGAACTCGCGGAACTTGCAGCCAACGTATTATGACGTATGTTTCATGAACATCCGTTGGACCGAAAGGTCGAATACGAAACCCACAGGAGCGGAACTATGAAGAAATGGATACTCGCAATGTCGGCGTGTGTGATCGGCGTGGCGGCGATGGCCCAAGCGGCGGCGCCGGCCAAGGGCGGAGTGCTCGCGCTGACGGGAAACAAGTTCGTCAACGCATCCGGAAAAGCGCTGGGCGCCGAAGCCCTACAGGGCAAGAAAGTGGTGTTGTTCTACTTCTCGGCCAGTTGGTGCCCGCCTTGCCGGGCGTTCACGCCCAAACTGATCGAAGCCTATAAGCAATGGAAGAAGGACCGGCTGCCCGTGGAAGTGGTGCTCGTCAGCTCCGACCAGGATGAGAAAGCCATGCGGGCGTACTTGAAAGATCATGACATGCCGTGGATCGCGCTGCCGTTCCGCTCCGCGGAAGGACAGAAGCTGGCGGAAACCAACGGAGTGCGAGGCATCCCGACCCTGATCGTCTACGGCGCGGATGGCCAGGTGATCACCAAGGATGGGCGCGGCGCGGTCTCCGCGAAGGGCGCCGACGCGGTCAAAGACTGGCTCAAGTAAACGTACGATGGGCGGTTCGATCGGCCGCCGGCGGTCCAATCCTTGGATGGCCGGCGGCCTTTGCTGTCCAAGGGTTGGACCAACCCGACCGATAAGCGATAGCCGCCATGTCTCGGGGAGGCGACGACGTTCATCGCGTTGGGCGGGGAAAGCCGAACCCATGAACAGCCAATGGTGGGGGGCGGGCGAGGGTAGAGCTTCCCCAAAGACGAGAGCTCCCGGCGCGGCTCGGAGCGCCGTCGCAGGATTGGACAACGCCACCGGGTTCGCGCATGATGATTCGGCCATGAGCACCTTCCTTGATTTATGCCGCAGCCGGCAGAGTTGCCGGAACTACGATCCCCACCGGCCAGTGCCGCGGGAAGCGCTTGATCGTTGTATCGAGGCGGCTCGGCTCGCGCCCTCGGCCTGCAACTCCCAGCCGTGGATGTTCGTTGTCGTGGACCGGCCCGAGCTGAAGCGCCGCGTGGCGGAGGCGGCCTTCGGCGGGGCGTATTCCATGAACCGGTTTGCCGCGGATGCCCCGGTGCTGGTGGTGATGGTGACCGAGCGATCCAAGCGCGTGGCGCAAATGGGCGCATGGTTGCGTCGGGTGCCGTATAACCGGATCGATATCGGCATCGCGGGCGAGCATTTCTGTCTGCAGGCCGCGGAAGAGGGGCTGGGCGCCTGCTGGCTCGGCTGGTTCAACGCCCCAGCCGTCCGCCGCGCGCTGGAGTTGCCGCGCGGCGCCCGGCTGGATGTCATGTTCAGCGTGGGCTGGCCCGATCAGCCCGTGCGCGAGAAAAACCGAAAGCCCGCGGAGGCCATGTCCCGGTACGCGTGATTCCGCAGTGTTCCGGGGGAGGGAAACGGTCTATACTTTCCGGAATTATCGAGGTCACTTTATGACGGACGCAGCCCATCCATCCGAGCCGGAACGCCCCATGCATTTTGTCCGCCAGTTGGTGGCGGACGATGTCGCCGCGGGGCGGCACGGCGGAACCGTGGTCACCCGGTTTCCGCCCGAGCCCAACGGCTATCTCCACATCGGCCATGCCAAGGCCATCTGCATTGATTTCGGGGTGGCGGCGGAATTCGGCGGGCGATGCCATTTGCGCATGGACGACACGAATCCGGCGAAGGAGACGATGGAGTACGTCGAGGCGATCCAAACCGACGTCCGCTGGCTGGGATTCGACTGGGGGGATCATTTCTATTACGCGTCGGATTTCTTCGAGCGCATGTACGAAGCCGCCCGGGAGCTGATCCGCCGCGGCAAGGCGTACGTGTGCGATCTCGCGCAGGAGGAATGGAAGGACTACCGCGGCGTGCCCACGCGCCCCGGCCGGCCCAGCCCCTTCCGCGACCGTCCGGCGGAGGAGAGCCTCGCGTTGTTCGAGCGTATGCGCGCGGGGGAATTCCCCGACGGCGCGCGCTGCGTGCGCGCGCGGATTGATATGACCTCGCCCAACATGCACCTGCGCGATCCCGTGCTGTACCGCATCCTGCGCATGACCCACTACCGCACAGGCGACCGGTGGCTGATCTATCCCACCTATGATTTCGCGCACCCGCTTGAAGACGCCTTCGAAGGCGTGACTCATTCATTGTGCACCCTGGAGTTCGAGGTGCACCGCCCGCTCTACGACTGGGTGCTGGAGTCGCTGGGGTATCCGGACGATCGCCGCCCGCATCAGAACGAATTCGCGCGTCTCAACCTGACCTATACCGTGATGAGCAAGCGCAAGCTGCTGGAGCTGGTGCAGGACGGGCGGGTGGCGGGATGGGATGATCCCCGCATGCCGACGATTTCCGGCATGCGTCGCCGCGGCTATCCGCCCGAGGCCATTCGCGCATTCTGCGACGAAGTGGGGGTGACGAAATACGAGAGCCTGACCGATGTCGCCCTGCTGGAGCATTGCGTCCGCGACGAGCTCAATCGCCGCGCGCTGCGCCGCATGGCGGTGCTGCGCCCGCTCAAGGTCATTCTGGAAAATGTGCCGGAGGGCGAAACGCACGAATGCGAGCTGCCCAACAACCCGGAGGATCCGGA